>CALBVY010000048.1 GCA_937969495.1 uncultured Verrucomicrobiales bacterium
TTTCGAGCTAAAGAGCTGAGTCTTAAGCCAGGCGACTTCTACTTTGAGTCGCTGATTTTCTTCTCTGAGGAGTTCTGTTTCGTTTGTTTTGATAGTAGAATGAAGAGCAAGAACCTTGCCAACTGTTAGCAGAAACGTAAGAAAATTTACTTTTCTGCGCGATACCATTCGCGTAGTTGCGCGCTTCTGAGATCGACACCATCAAGGAGAAGCTGCAGGGCTTCTGGAGCGAGGGGGAGAACGTGCTCATCTTTTTTTCCTACTGGAGGCCAGCTGAATGTTCCTTGCTCAAGTTTCTTGGCTACGACGTAGATTCCAGTGCGGTCAAACTCTTCTATCCTTTCTGCTCATCACATATCAATGACTCGAATGCAACGTCTGTAACCAAATCATTTTTTTAAATGTGGTTGTAATACCATGAGGCCACATTTTATAGCAAAAGTAAAGCTTACCGGTCCACTACCAGAGCGGCTAATTTTGATTTCAGGTTGAGGTTAATAATTATCATTAAAATTTTGACTCAAGGCGCGGTAGTGTATTGATGTGCGTGAATCGTTCGTAAATCTTGAACATGGAAGTCTACATTGGTGAGTTCAGCAAACCTCCGTAAATGCTTCTCAAGTATATTAGAAAATTCGCAAAAAACAGGAATTTCAGTCTCACAATTCCTAAGATAAATTGTCAAAATCTGGCTCAAATGACACCCGCGGTCATTATATCGATAAACCCTAGCTGGCACTAGCCAAAGATTAGCTTCCTCAACTGTCACTTTAAGTCCCTCAAGCCTTGGTGATGAAATAATTTTAGAAGACTTATCAAAAGTTAAAATGCTTGGCTTTCTATTTTGAATCAATGCTAGCCCTATGAAAAAAGCCGATACTACTAAAGAAAGTATTACAAATCCATAGATCAGGGCGGTGTGCTCGGCATGTTTAGATATGAAATAAGAAATTCCACCCATAATGAGTGTACACCAAATAATCAATAATGGGATGTTAGTCTTCTTGTTGAGTGTGACAGCCTCTAAAGAATCTTTTACCTTTAGAGAACCAGTCATCCATGATTCTAGACAAACCTCTTCAAAGGTGGGGGCGGGTTTCATTTTTCAGTGAGATTATATGGCTGAAGCGAATGGTGGTTCAACCGGATATTATTAGAGTGGTGTTACCGCTATCGCCTATATCGCGAGCTAATCCAGAAAGGAACAGAGCCACATGGTAAACTCAATAACGTCATTAACAAAACATACTACCTCGGACTCAACATCCACAAGGATACAATCGCCATTATCTATACATTTTCAGTTTCACGTAAGGTCGGCACCAGATGACGTTATAAGTTAGCCCTTAAAAATAAGGGATGAGCACTGGATTCGAGGAAGGTTTTTCTTATCGAATATGCTAATGGCTCTCACTTTTGAACACCGTTTTGTTGCTTCTACGGCCTCGGCGGATTATTCTTGGTTTCCTCTATTATGCTTCGTCTTGGCCTACGTTGATTAAAATCTCACGTGGTTTGGCACCCTCACCTGGACCGATGATACCACGCTGCTCGAGGATGTCCATCATGCGGGCGGCGCGGGTGTAACCTAGGCGAAGTCTGCGTTGTAATAATGAGGTGCTGGCTTTTTTCTCCTGTCGAATCACTTCCATGCACTTCTGAACGATTTCCTCATCGGCATCTGAAACATCATCTTCTCCGTCACCTGAATCTCCTTTATCGATGCTTTCTTGAACAGTTTTCTCAAAGACTTGTTCGACTTGGTTAGAACAAAACTTGACGAGATCCTCCACTTCTTCATCAGAAATAAATGCACCTTGTGCGCGCTCTAACTTCGCCGAGCCAGGTGGCAGGTAAAGCATATCCCCCTTCCCTACGAGTTTATCAGCACCAGAGACATCGAGAATGACTCGGCTATCTAGCTTAGATGAAACTTGGAAAGCAATACGGCTGGGGATGTTTGCCTTGATAATACCCGTTACCACATCCGCACGCGGTGTCTGGGTGGCTACGATAAGGTGGATACCCGCGGCACGTGCCTTCTGCGCGATTCGTGCGATGTTCATCTCCATATCGGCAGGGGCTGTCTGCATGAGATCAGCAAGCTCATCGATGATCACCACGATGTATGGGATACGGTCAGGGATTTCTTCATCCTCATCGTCGTCATCATCAGAGCCATCCATAGCGGGTGGCCCGAGTTCACCATCAGTGAGTGCTCTGGCGATAGAGTCGATGTGATCTGGATCGTACTCTTCTTCTGCTTCTGGCGTGGTCTCTTCTGGCTCTGCAGGCTCTTCTTTTTCTGGAAGCTCTCTGCTATTAAAGCTATCAAAGTTCCGCACACCACACTCGGCAAACATGCGGTAGCGGCGTTCCATTTCATTCACTACCCAGCGGAGTGCGGCGATGACTTTGTTAGGATCTGTGACCACTGGCACAGCGAGGTGGGGCAGTGAGTTATACATCTGCATTTCCACCACCTTGGGATCCACCATGATGAAGCGGAGCTCGTTAGGGCTGAACTTAAAGAGAATGCTGGTAATGATGGAGTTGATACAAACTGACTTACCAGAGCCAGTGGCACCGGCTACTAACAGGTGCGGCATAGCTGCGAGATCACCAATGACGGTATTGCCGTAAACGTCTTTACCGAGTGCGAGAGGGATCTTATTCTTAGCACTTGAGAATGCTGGATCAGAGAGTAGCTCGTGTAACGGTACGGCTACTTTTTCATTGTTTGCAATTTCAATACCTACGGTGTCTGAGCCTGGAACAGGTGCGAGAATGTTAATACTCTCTGCCTTGGTAGCGCGAGCGAGATCTGCCTCTAGCTGAGTGATACGGCTAACGCGGAGCCCCATGCTTGGGTAAACCTCGTAGCGCGTGATGGTAGGGCCACGGGTGATATTTCCAGCTGTTACTTCTACGCCAAAGGCATTTAGGGTATCGATGATGGTTTTTTGTACGGCTACGAGTTCATCTTTATCAGCCTCTACTTCTGGTTCTTCGTGCTCAGGGATATTAAGTAAGTCAAAGCCTGGGAGCTCGTAATTTTCATACTCTTCTGTGCTGAGAGTTCCTACTTCTGATTTTTTGGCAAATGGTTTGGCATGAAGATCTGCTGTGGGTTTACGGCGTTGAGAAGAATCGATAATCTGGGGTGTAGGCACCTCCCTTAATGGTAGCTCTTGCTGTGGTTCTTCTTTTTTCTGCGGCTCGATTTTCTCTGCTGACTTCTTGGCCGCTGTTTTTTTTGCTTTTGCAGGAGTGGGCTTGGGATCGGCAAGTTCAGTAGAAGCGGTGTCTGATTTTACCGATGCAAGCCGGTTATCACGTTCGATGCGGCGCTGCTCACGGGCTGAGGTTTTTTCAGACTCCACAACACGGCGCTCTCTACGCTGCTGTAGCCAAGTCTTGATGTAGTTAAATACTCCACGGCTAAATTCTACAGGGTGAAGGCCTGTGAGTAAAATAAGGCTAACAAGATAAATACAGATAAGCACGAGAATGGCTCCTGGTTTATTCAGGAGCGCCTCAAGGCAACGAGTGCCTAGCCAGTAACCAGACCAGCCACCAGCACCGATGAGGCCATTAGCATCTGCCCAGTTAAGTAGCATCAAATTCTGAACCCCCATCAAAGAGGCTCCACTAAGAATAAATACACCACAGCCCAACCACGTCCGTATAGACGCCCTAGCATCAAAGGCTAGCTTAGCTACGCCCATCCAGATCATGGTGAGAGGTAGCAGATAAGCTGCGGCACCAAAGGCCATAAGCAGAAGATAGCCAAGAAATGCTCCTACCGGGCCAATCCAGTTGATACTTCCACCTTCTGGAGCATCACCACCACCCAACCCTGGTAGATTGGGTAAATCATGAGGAGAATAGGAAACAAGTGAGAGCAGGAGTAAAGCACCTCCACCGCACAGCAAAATCCCAAGCACCTCGTTAGGCCAGGGTTTACGATCTTGGTGAGTGTTTTTGGGTTTATTCTTGGGGGAGGCCATTGGGATTCAAGATGCCAGAGATTGGCGGTAGTGCCGACTCATGAGCGGAAGGGAAACGCACTTCATTACCTGTCTAAAAAGGCTCAATGAAGCGTCTCTATTCTTGGAGAATCCCCCATTCCGTATACTCTGGCAAGATAAATAACGATGTTTTGTATAATCAGGAAAAGTTAATCAATAGATGATCAAAATGACGATTTTCTTTGGCAGCAGCATCCGATCCGCCTAAAGATCATTAGTATGCGCCTGCTGATGGTCTTTCTCGATGAGCCGATTCCCGGTAAAGTTCAAACACGCCTTTCCGCCACCATAGGTGATGAGGAAGCTGCCCGTAGATACAGAGCGCTTGTGGAGGTGCTTCTGCGGCAACTTCAGGGGCTGGAAAAGTGCAGGATTCGCTTCTGCTACGCGCCTGATGATGCCGATGATGCCATTCGGTTTTGGCTCCTACCTCTGATGAATGCCAGTAGAGGCGAAACCGACAACGTCTACTTGGCTCCCACTGCCCTTGGTGAGAAATACCGCCAAGAAATTGACTTTCGCCCTCAAGGACAGGGTGATCTTGGTGAACGAATGCAGCGTGCCTTTGCGGAAGGCTTTGTTGATGGCTACGAGCACATTGCCATCATTGGCCCAGACTGCCCAGACTGTGGTGCCCGCTGGATCAATGCAGGATTCTCACGTATGACCAAAGAAACTTGCCACGGAATGATTGGCGCAAACACGGAGAATGGTCATTACCTATTAGGCCTCAAATCGCCACACCCTCAACTATTTAAAAATATCCCATGGGGTGAAAATTCAGCCTATGAAAGGACGATCACTACCGCTGAAAATATGAACCTATATCTCGAACAACTCCCTCCACTCAGCAGCATCCATACAGAAACAGACTGGGATAATTTATTAAAAACCCCACTAGGTGCGGCTGTAAAAAAAGCATTAGGAGAAGAGCTATATGACCCTGATGGTATCCGCCTGTGAGAACGATACGCTCTGGCCATCTACCAGCACGATCAGCTCTCCCTGAGCAGAAACACCTAACATCTCTCCTTCATAGTCTCTACCAGAAGAACGAAAGCAAATCCCCTTCCCCCTGAGATAACACATTTCATCGATCCTACTCAGCTGGGAGCTAAAGTCACCTGCGCAGGCACGCAGCTCCCTCAACACACAATCTAACAACTCGCTTAAAACCTCCTCCCGCGAGCCGCCATAGGGAGTGAGCTCACGGATGGAAACGAAGTCCTCGCCATCTGGAGATCCAGTGACATTTACCCCAATACCAATGACCGCGTAGTCCTGCTGGGTTTCCACCAGAATACCGCAGCATTTTTTCCCCTCGATGAGGACATCATTAGGCCACTTCACCTCCGCTGATAATTGCCACTGCTCACGCAAGGCGGTAGCAACACCTAACCCTGCGGCTAATGCTAACCTTCCCCAGAAAGCCTTATCGTAATCAGGCTTAAAAATAAGGGAAAAAAGCAAGCCTGCTCCAGACTCACTAAGCCACGCTGCACCGCGCCGGCCTCGTCCAGCTAGCTGATGATCTGCCAAAACTACGGTGAGATCCTCCCCCCCATCTACGCACAGCCGCAGTGCCTCATCATTGGTGGAGGGTAGCTCCTGATGGTGGCGTAATCTTTGTGCCCACTCAGGAGCGATGTCTGAGAACTTGTGGAAATCAAACATTACCAATATCTGCCCTATCGACGGTTAAACCGTGCCATCTCACGCTGCGCCTCACGGAGCTCTGTTCGCTTCTTTAAATCCTGGCGCTGATCGGAGTGGCTTTTGCCTTTTCCTACACCAATTTCAATTTTTACGCGTCCACTTTTCCAATACATCCGCAGACATGGCAGTGTACAGCCCTTTTGAGCGGACTCCTCAGAAAGCTTAAGAATTTCCTTTTTATGCAGCAGGAGCCTCCGTGGTCTCGTCACCCCGTGCTGGAACCACTCTCCTGCAGTCTGCCATGGCTGGATGTGACAGCCATAAAGGAAAACTTGGCCGTTTTCTACACGCGCATAAGCATCGGCTATATTAACCTTACCTTCACGGATTGATTTAACCTCAGTCCCCTTTAGTTCGATGCCACACTCGTAAGTGTCTGCAATATGATAATCTCTGCGGGCTTTCCGGTTATTGGAGATGTCCGCACTCATCAATATTCTTAAAAATGAGGTTACAAGCTCGCTTTGTAAGCCAGCTCTAGAACCTCTACTTATTCCGCATCAGGCGTAGTAATGACCACTTTGCCTTCAATAATTTCTGTCAAAGCAATATCAGCGGCTCCCATGCTAGGCACGGTATCGATCAACGGTGAACGGCCCTGATTAAGCTGGGCGACACGCTGAGATACTACATTCACGAGGATTTGCGGATCTTCGATAATTTCGGATGCTTGGACAACAAGGTTGCTTTTCATGGATTTTGATGGGGCACTGGAGACTTGCTCGGATTGATCAAACGGCACAATGTTTGAGGGGTCCATGGTAATCTCCTGTAGGATGAAGTGGCTGAAAAATGTCAAGGCACCTCGAAAGGCACCATGCGGGCAGAAGTGGAAATCATTTATTACCGTAATAATCAAGCCTAATATGCTGCTAACGCGTAATTTTTTCAGGGCTACCTCATTTTGAAATGCTAGAAAATCAGCCTTGTACAAGTGAACAGATTAGTATACTTGAGCCGCATGGCTCAAAAAAACACTCGATCTAATAAGTTTGCAGGAGGTTTCCCTCCTGCGATTAAAGTCTTTGAAATTCTTACCGATCCAAGAGACGGAAAGGCTAAA
>CALBVY010000049.1 GCA_937969495.1 uncultured Verrucomicrobiales bacterium
TTCTTTTGCCGAGCGCCGTCCAAGAATGTTACGCACTTTGGAAATGAGAGAGCTTCCTCTGCGTCTTCTGCATGAACAGCAGGTGTCATTACTTGCTGACTGGCGTGCCGCGCAGGCGGAAGGGAATACTGAGCGGGAGGGAATATTGCTCAATGCTCTTCAGTATTCTGTTAATGCCATTGCGAGTGGTCTTCGCACCACTGGGTAGTGTTTTTTCGATAAATTGAATGAACCTGCTACATAGCTCGTCAAACTGTGTAGTAAGGCTCAATCTATCATGAAAAAACATCTCTTTATTCTCACTGTATCCTCGGTTTTGTTATTGAACGGTTATGGTAGGCCTTCTGTAGCATCCTCTGCGCAGAGAGAATCGTCTAACGGGGTGATCGAGTCTTCCTCGCAAGATGAATTGATTGCGGGTCAGGCAGCCCGGATTAGAGAGCTGGAACAGCAAGAGGTCGATTTACGTAAAAGTATTGCTGAGTAAAAAAGCCCTGTAGTAGTTGTTGCCAAAGCTGAGTCGGTGAGCCAAGTCCCTAACGCAGCTGAGTTTGCACCTGTAAAAATTACTAAAATCCCAGAAGTTGCTGAAGAGGCAGTAACGCCTCCTGACGTTGATCTGCGTGAGGTTACCCATGTGGATGACTTTGTTTATGATCCTAGTGATCATGGTGTAGACTATGGGGAAATAGATCACGTATTACGCGACGTTAAACCTGTCATTTTTGATATTAACCGCACACCTGGTATTAGTGGTGCGAGTGAAGAAAATCAGCAGGCTTTGGCCAATGCACTGGCGCCAGGAATTCTCGATTACTTATTTTAAACAAATGAGATGAGGGAGAACGTGAATGAGAGCTGTCTCCCAAAGATTCTAGTGTCATGTCATAGATGTAAAATATTTTGTTAGTTCGGGGGGGTTATTTTGTATATGATAGATCTGATGTTTTGAGTGATGTCACCTGCCAGTCTGCATTGCTAAAATCTAATACGCTTGTTAGTTTATTTGGTGCTGCGATGACCTTCATTCCAGCCTCATGGGCAGACAGCATGCCATTCATGGAATCTTCAATGACTAGGCAATCACATGGCGCTACTTCTAGCTGCCTTGCTGCTTCCAGATAAAGATCAGGTGCAGGTTTGATTCTCGGGGCATCACCACGGCAGACCACGGTGTTAAAGTAGGGCGTTAGGTTGAGTTTTTTTAACCAGCTATCTACCCAATTATGTGAGGAGCTCGAGACAACGGCTGATTTTTTGTTGTTCAGAGACTTAATGAGCTCGTTGACTCCAGGCATGGCTTCGGTTTTTTCGAGTGCTTGAACGATTTCTACTTGGCGAGTGGCATTCTCTGTTTTCCAGTCAAAAGTTTTTCCACTGAGTTCTTCGAGATATTTTTCCGGTGACCAAGTATCAAAGTCACTACCGATGCATTGGACGTAGACCTCTGGAGCGAGCTCAAAGCCTTCGCGCTTAAAGAGGTTTTTCCATGTCATGTAGATTGGCCATTCGGTATCGAGGATGACACCATCGAAGTCGAAGAGTAAAGCCTTGGCGTTATCGATTGCTTCTTGCGCTGTTATATTCATGTTAAAATAGAGGTAAGTTATTGGGTGGGATTTTTAGAAAAATAGCGACGTGGAATATAACGGATACCCCTTAAGAACATCATGAGCGGAGAGTCTATCTGTTTTCTGAGCTGACGTACAGCCTGCACCTTGTCTTTGAGGCCAAGTTTGGAAAAATCAGCCTCAGTCTTACCTAGCCGTTTGCGGATCTTGGCCTTGGTAGGCGGGTAAATGGATTTCCCTTGATAGGCATCAAAGACTTTCTGGCACCCCCCGCTAAGTTTGAGCCAGCGGTTCTCTAACTTTATTTGTGGGTTTTTTTGTATTTGAGAAATTCTGTCTGGGTTGTCATGGCTCCGGTAATGGTAGATAACCTCAGGCTGGTAAACAAAAACACCTCCAGCAATGGCGATGGCAAGATGAAGATCCCACTCTTGGCCACGTAATAATCTTTCATCAAAGCGTAAATGATGATCGATGAGGAATTGCCGATGATGCAGTGGGCAGCCGGTGATGATATCGTGACAGAATGTTTGGTAGATCATCTGGTCACGGTCAGTATCGGCGGTGGTGCGGATATTATCAAAAACGGTTTTTTTAGTATCGAGATCAAGAAGATTGCCAAAAATGATGTGATGCGTATCTAACTTTTCCATTGCTTCTACCTGAGTGGTAATGGCGCCCGGCATCATGATGTCATCAACGTCAAAGAATTTGACGTATTTCCCCTTAGCTATGTCTAGTCCTTTGTTACGGGCTGCACATGCGCCTTGATTGGGGCCTGTGTGTAAACGAATACGATTACCTAGCTGCTTAAGAAGAGTTAGGCTGCTATCGGTGGACCCATCATCGACCACGATGATCTCGCAGTTTGGGTAAGTCTGAGTGAATACACTCTCAAGACATTCCATAAGATGAACCGCTCCATTGTAGCAGGGAATCACAATGCTGACTAGAGGTTGATCCATGTAATGATAAGTAAATTAATCCTTGCTGGATGACAACACGGATGTGGTTTCTATTTTTATCTTGGGAATAGATGAAATCGCCGCTTGGCAATGATCTCTGTGGTTGATGCTATGTGCACAAGATGCAGCCGCTCCCTATGATCAAATATCCAGATCTCCCTGTAGCAAAACGCCGGGAGGAGATTATTTCTGCCATGCGTGCGCATCAGGTGGTGATTGTGGTGGGTGAGACAGGAAGTGGTAAGACTACTCAGTTACCCAAAATGGCCTATGAGCTGGCTGCGGAAGAGGGGAAAAAAGGTAGAGTAGGCTGCACTCAGCCACGGCGCCTTGCTGCGGCTACTGTGGCACGCCGTGTCGCTGGTGAGATGGGTACGGAGTTAGGGGATCGGGTAGGCTATCAAGTGCGGTTTGTAGAAAAAGTACAGGGTGAGACGGCGATTAAGTTTATGACGGATGGGATCCTGCTTGCAGAGACGCAGCGTGATCGTGATCTACGGCAGTATGATACCTTAATTATTGATGAGGCTCATGAGCGGAGTTTGAATATTGATTTTGTATTAGGTTATCTTAAGAATTTGATTACTAGACGTCGTGATCTACGGATTGTAGTGAGCTCTGCTACCTTGGATGCTGAGAAATTTGCGGAATATTTTGCTGGGGCGCCGATCGTTAATGTTGAAGGGCGCACTTTTCCTGTAGAGGATCATTTTCTGCCGCCTTATACAGATGGAGAGGATCTAGCACGGCATTGTGCCCGTGCGGTAGAGTGGGTGACGGATATGGATGACCGTGGTGATGTGTTAATTTTTCTTCCAGGCGAACGTGAGATCCGTGAGTGTGCTGATACTCTTGAAGGAAAAAACTTTCCTCGTACGGAGATTTTACCTCTTTTTGCTAGGCTGGGTTTGGATGAGCAGCAGCGAGTCTTTGATACGGGTAATTCTAATCGAAGAGTGGTGCTTGCTACCAATGTGGCAGAGACCTCGGTGACGATTCCGGGTATTGTTTATGTCATTGATAGTGGCCAAGCGCGTGTGAGCAGGTGGAATCCTGCGCGGCAGATTCAACGCCTTCAGATTGAGCAGATTAGTCAAGCTAGTGCCCGTCAGCGCAGAGGTCGTTGTGGGCGAGTGCAGGAAGGTATTTGTGTGAGGCTTTATGACGAGGAGGTTCTTGATGCTGCTGATGAATATACGGATCCAGAGATCAGACGAAGCTCTCTCGCTGGTGTGATTCTGCGGATGAAGTCTCTCAGGCTTCCTGATGTGCGTGAGTTTCCCTTCCTGAGTCCACCATCGGCTAAAGCTATTAGCGAAGGTCACCGGACTCTTGAGGAAGTGGGGGCAATGGGAAGAGATGGTTCACTAACGAAAATAGGCCATCAGCTAGCAAGATTACCTCTCGATCCTCGGTTAGGGCGTATGCTCATTGAGGCGAATCAGCGTCAAGTTCTTGATGCCGTGCTGGTGATGGTAGGCGGTATGAGTGTGATGGATGTTCGTGAGCGGCCACCAGAGAAAAAAACTGAGGCAGATAAGGCGCATCAAAAATTTACGGATGAGGAATCAGATTTCCTAACGATTCTTCATATCTGGTCTGCCGTTAATGAATTTCGTGACAAGAGGCATTTCAAGCGCAATCAGCTGCGGAAATTTTGCAAACAGAATTTTATCAGCTTTCGCCGTGTTATGGAGTGGGATCAGGTAGTTAATGAGTTAGGCCGTCTCGTGCGTGATACTCTCAAGGTGAAGACAGCACCTCTCCCTATGGAGCGAAGTCAGTGGGGGAACGAGGCTGAGATGCATAAGTCTTTGTTAGCTGGTATCCCGAAGCAATTTGGATTCTGGGATAAGGAAAAGCGTCACTACCGCAGTACTGGTGGACGTGAGTTCTCTGTGTTTCCTGGATCAGGGCTATTTGGTAAAAAACGGCATGAGTGGTTATTGGCCTATGAGCTTGTGGAGACGAGCCGTGTGTTTGCTCGTAAGGTATCTTTGTTAGATGTGAGGTGGTTGGAAGAAGTGGTGCCTCATCTGTGCCGTAGCCGCTACCATTCACCATACTGGGATGAGAAACAGGGTGCTGTTTATGGTAAAGAGACCGTGCTGTGTGGTGGTCTGACCTTGGTGGATGGACGGAATGTTTTCTATGGAAGAGTTAATCCTACAGAAGCACATGAGGTATTTATTCGTGAAGCGATTCTCGGCTCTGGTCTCCGCACGCGTGGGAAGTTTATGGATCGGCTCGATGAGGTTAGACGCGAGGTCGAGGACGCTGAGCATAAGCTGCGCCGTTCTGGCGGTCTATGGTCGGACGAGGCAGTGTATGATTTTTTTCTCGAGCGTATTCCTAAGCATATTTGTACTGCCAAGGCCTTTCAAAAATGGCGCACCACCGATGATCATGAACAGCAGATTATGCTTACGGTGGAAGATTGTGTGTGGGGGGAAATAGAAGACCTAGGTGAATTTCCTGATCTAGTCTGGCATGGGGAAACTGGTTATCATGTCAGTTATAATGACGCCCCAGGTGAACGTGATGATGGGTTAGTGTTTGAGTTAAGTCTTGAGGATGTAACGCATTTCCCTGATTTTTTAACATCATGGGTGGTGCCTGGTTTGCTGGAGGAGCGTGTCTATTTACTGATTAGATCATTACCAAAAAGCCAACGCCAAGCTTGCTCGCCAGCGCGCGATGTAACCACCGCATTTCTCGAAGAATGGAGTGGCTGGGTGCCTGTGCATGATGTTCAAACAGAGCTGGCAGCCTTTCTCTCGAAGCGCACTGGTCATGTGATAGATGCGGCTATGTTTGATGAGTCACGGTTACCAGATGGCTACCGCGCTAAAGTCCGGATTTGGGGAGATGGTGATGAAGAGCTGGCTTTTGGAGCAGACATTAATGAGCTCCGCAGTCAGCTCAGTGGGCTGATGCGCGAGCGACGAGAAATTCATGTTAATGAAGCATGGGAAATGACTGGGGGTCAGGGCTGGGACTTTGGAGATATTCCCGAAGTTGCTGAGGATGGTGTGTTTCCTGCGCTTGTTGATGAAGGTGATACCGTGGGTATGCGCGCTTATTTAAATGAAATTGAGGCTGATGAAAGCCACCGCAGAGGTTGTATAAAGTTATTTCAGCTCACCGAAGCTGCACAGGTAGACTATGTGCGGAGGAGGTTCCCTCTTGGTATGATGGGAAAGGTGATGCTGCCTATGATAGATTCTGGAGATGGTCAGCTCATTGTTGATCTCCTTTGTGTCTCATGTGAAGGAGCGATGGGCCAGCCGCTGCCACGTGTAGCGGAAAATTTTCAAAAATCTGCATATCAAGGAAAAGGCGAGCTCTTTGGGTGTGCGGAGAAAGTCTGTCGAGGATTTGAGGATATGTTAGGTTCTTATCGGAGGGTTTCTGATTGGATAGAAGCGAACAGGGGTGATCGTCACCTGCATATTATTGCAAAGGATCTTGCGGAAGAAGTTGATTGGTTGTTAGGTTCAGGTTTTGTATGGCGCGCAGGGTATTTTCGTATGATTGATTACGGGAGGTATTTCTACGCGATGGAGGAGCGCCTGAAGCGTTTAGAGAGTCTTCCTCTGGTGAAAGACGAGGAGAAGCGCGAGCGTATTTGCCGTCTCTGGGATCAATGGTTTCAGATCTGGAAAAAAGACCCGCAGGGTGTCACTCTATGGGCTTTGGGTTGGCAGCTTATGGAATGGCGTGTAGCAGAATTTGCACCCAGCCAGCCGAGGCGCGTGAAGGTGTCTGAGAAGAGGATCTCGATACAGATCGAGAATCTGGACAACAGGGAATAATCGTGCATTCTTAAGGCATGCGCGACGTTTGTCTTTTCATGGGATTTTTATTTAGCTTGTTTACATACTGGCAGTTTAATGACCTTGATCAGTATCACACCGAGAAATGGTATCTTTGGGTGGGGGTCTATGCACTTTGTGCTGTGATTTCCATTGTAAGCTTTTTTAGGCCTCTTCCAATGTCTGTATATATTGCCATGGCATTAGCGGCATTGACGGCGGCGGTAGTTCGGGTGCAGGGGGTGGAGTGGAGTAAGGGAGTGCTTTATAATCCTGATAACCCATCTGGAAATGAGACGGGTGGTCTGTTAGTTGTGGTAGTCTGGATGATTCTCATGGCTTGGTTGCGCAGGGCTCCAGTCAGTAAGTAGGCAGAGTTATGATTTTGGATGCACAGATCGCCAAAGCCAATATCGTTAAGATTGCGCATGCGTTAGGCTTTGATGATTGTCGTGTTGCTCGTGCACGTGAGGCTACACATGCGGTGGAATATAAGCAGTGGGTGGCAGACGGCTGTGCTGGTGATATGGCGTGGATGGGGAAAAATATGGAACGCCGCGTGAATCCCGCAGAGGTGCTGCCTGGTGCGTGTGCTGTGATTAGTCTGGCGTTAAACTATTTCCCTGGTGAGGGAAATTCTGATGTTGATTACCGGATTGCCCGTTATGCTTGGAATGATGATTACCATGATGTGATCGATGCAAAGCTGAGGGATTTAAATGCTGCGCTTGAGGATATGGGTGGGGTTCAGAGATTTTATACGGATACCGGTCCTGTGTTAGAAAGGGATTTTGCCACGGATGCTGGCTTGGGGTGGAGTGGGAAGTCATGTGTGCAGATTCATCGGAAAATGGGCACTTGGTTTTTTCTGGCAGAGTTGATTACTACACTGGACTTACCGCCAGATGTGCCATTTGGTGACCACTGTGGTAAATGCACGCGATGTATTGATGCATGCCCTACGGATGCGATTACTGAGCCTCATCGAGTGGATGCGCGTCGCTGTATTTCCTACCTTACTATCGAGCATCATGGAGTTATCCCTTTGGAATTTAGAAGGCAGATTGGTGATCGGATTTACGGCTGTGACACTTGTCTGGATGTCTGTCCTTGGAACCGCTTTGCAAAAATTAGCCGAGAGACGAAGTTCCATGCCAGGCAGGCGGTGTTTCAACTTCAATTGAGAGATTTTCTGAAGTTGGATGATGCGAGTTTCCGGCGATTATTTGCCAAATCACCGATTAAGCGTATTAAACGGAGCCGCTTTTTGCGGAATGTGTGTGTGGCATTGGGAAATGTAGGAACGCAGAAAGATCTACCAGCTCTGAACGCGGCTTTAAATGAGGGAGATGCTCTTATTTCTGAGCATGCTACATGGGCGATTAAGGAGATTGAGACGAGAGTTCGCGGTTAAGCATGGATACAAAAAAGGTGCAGCCTTTCGACTGCACCTTTCAATTATGTTATACCAATTAAACAATCAGATTAGAAAAACTAAGCTGATTAGAAATACATACGGTAAGCAGCCCAGAGAGTAGTGGCATCTGCATCACCATCAGGTGTGTCGAGTGTTTCATACTCTGCACCGACCATGATCTTACAATTGTGACCGCAGAGGTACCAGTTAAGACCTGCGTAAATGCTGTGGTGTGCGTCACCGCGACCACCGTTTACATCATGATCCAAAACGTCAGCACGGAAGTAGCGGCTGTTAGTGCGGATGCCTTCTTCTTCGTCGGAACCCTGATAGAGGTAGCGAGCTACGAACTCAAGCTTATCTTCAATGATGTAGGTGGAAGGCATGATTACGACACCCCAGAATTTACCCTGGCGGTCAGCATTGGAATTGTAGTCACTGTCGCCATTGTCTCCGTAAGCAAGGTTGACCATCAGTTCCCAGTTGCCGATGTCAGTTGTGTAAGCAAGAGATGCTGCCCACTCGTAACTTGCAAGCTCGTAACGAGGATCTTCTTCTTCACCATCAAGGTTGTAAAAGAAGTCAAAGAGCAGGTTGCTGTCACCGATATCGTGGCTGGAGCTAAGATAAACTGCAGAGCCTTGGCTGATGCTGCCGAGAGCTTCTGAACCCTCATCCTGACTGAAATAACCGAAAGTTCCTTCCCAGTTGCCACGCTCGAGGCCGAGAGTGAAACCAGTCCAGCGACCATCTGAGATTTTATTAGCAAGAGCGGAGCGCTCAACGGTCTTGATCTTCTTGGAAGAAGTGTGAGTCTCAGCACCTAGAGCAACCTTGTGACGACCGTAGGTAAATTTCACTTTATCGAATCCAGCAACGTCTTTTTTACTATAGGAGAGTTTGAGTTGGTCCCAACCAGTATACTCGTAAGCACGTCCACCACCATCACGCACATCATCGTCAATGAGGTTAACATTACCCTTTAGCTTAAAGCCATTGAGGAACTTGATTTGAGCACCAAAGCGGAGGCGGCGGATTTCATCAAGCCCATCGCTGAAGCTATCACCATCCACATCATCACCTGAGATGTAGCCATACTGTGCTTGGAAACGTCCGAAGAACTTGAGCTCCTGAATGAAAGGATTACTGTCATCGGAGTAGAATTTCCCAACAGTTTTAAATCCATCACACCAGCTACCATTGTTAGTAGGCTCAGGTGCTGGCGGCAAGACGGTTGGGCCCGCGATGGCTGAACCGCTGACAGCGATTGCACCGAGGATGGTAGTTGCGATTTGATTTTTGTGTATCATAGTATTTTGTCTGATTAAGGTTGTGTGTTCATGCTGTGTTTGAAGTGACAGCTTTACTGACGGCGGGGTGTATAGCAGCTTGATAATCGAAAATAGCAGAAAAAAATGTGACAAAAATGTCAGTTAAATGAGATTAGAGCACTTTAATAAAGCTGAGCTCGCCTCGGCCTGGTTTGCCCTCATCTGCTGAGATCACCGTTGTGCTTGCGCCTGTTTTGATCGCGATGACGCCCTCTGGCCGTGAGCCTACCGATACGATCGCTTCTTTCACGGGAGCTGAAGGATTACTGAGATTGAGGATGAGCACTCGGTTAGCGCGCTCGATACCGATGGCGGCGTAGAGGCGGCCACCTTGCTGGAAGAGGGCGACACCTTCTGGATCACTACGTGAGCCCTGCCCGCCTAGGTTACGGATATTGACACGTGAGAGTAGCGTGGCACCTAGGCTGCTTGGATTGACTTGATAAAATGATGCTGCATCCGTGCCCTCTTCTGCAATACCTAGAATGGAGCGTCCTCCAGCGGTGGTTAAGTGCACTCCATCAGGCTCAGATCCAGCTGGGAGCCGGATGATACTGCCTAGTGAGGGTGAATGACCGAGTCTGATGATGGCTACTGCGTTGTCTTCTTGGCATGAAACGGCGGCAAAGCGGGAGGAGGGATCAATGGCGATGAACTCTGGCTCTACTCTTCCTGCAGGTCTTCCCAGTGCAGCGGCCAGTCCAGGGACTTTGTTGAAGGTGAGCTTTTTACCACTGCTAAATCCACGGGTGGATGCTACTAGGATATTTCCAGGTGTCTTGGCATTACCCTCAGCTTCATCGGCAACCACAACCCATTGGCCGTTAGGTGAAACGGCGATGCTGTCCAGATGGATGCCAATTTGCTGATCCAGAATTATTTTTTTCTGTCCCAGTGCAGCGGCCTTGAGGTCAAACACCACAAGACGGCCTGTGTCGCCATTCACTGCTGCAAATGCGTAAGGCTGACTAGGATGGCAGGCTACACTCGTAGGCTCTCCACCTAGCTGGATGCCTTGGATGCCTTTTTTTGTTAGGTTGGAGTCAATTGGCTGCGGATTAGCTGTGGCTGGGCTGGGTAGCCGCATAGAGAGCACTTCTTTAGAAACGGAATTCGTGGCAAGCAGGAGGCCGAGCTGTTTCGAGTAAGAGATAATCTCGGATGAGCGTCCGGGGGAATCATAGGTCCTTAGCTTGGTGACATGGGGGCTTATTTTTTTGTTATCAAGTGCTGACTGATCTGTATTTGATGGTGAGCACTGGGTGAGAGTGAAAGCCGCAGCGGGTGCAAGAAGGTAAAAAGATGTTTTCATGGTTAAGTGACTGGATGATAGTGGCTAAGTTGTCATCATTGCGTAAGAATAGAAGTGACAATATAGACACTGCATAGAGCTTCAGCAATCAGTGGGAGTAAATACCCAGCGCCTGACGCAGGCATGCGATGCCAAACTGCCACTTACCTCGTGTCGGGCGCTCAGGCGTGTGGAGCTCCCAGCCTTTTTTTTCACCTTCCTTGGCCAGTGTGGCTGTGGGATTGATCATGCTGGCATTTTCGCAGATATTGAGCATGGGTAAATCAGCGTGGCTGTCTGAGAAGCCGTGACTGTTAGGTAAGGTGTCATTTTCCCAGTCGAATCCCTCGGGTAGAATGTGTTGCATTTTGATCAGCTTATTCACTCCTTTATTGTTACCGCCAATGATATCTGGGAAAAGTCGCACGCCCCCATCTGATTCCACCTCCGTGGCAAAGCAATGATCAAAGCCGAGTGCTTTGGCGATTGGGTGCACCCAGATTTCAGGGCTTGCGGAGCTGAGTACCATGAGGCGGCCTGTGGCTTTTTGTTCTGCTACCACATCGAGCATTTCTGGATAGAATGCTGAGGGCATGATCTTGGTGACGAATTCTTCGCCAAGATCCTTCAGTTTTGCTTCGTCAAGCCCCCAAAGGTAGTTAAGAAATACCCGCTTCATCCCCTCTGCACCTAGAACTTTGACGAGAGG
>CALBVY010000050.1 GCA_937969495.1 uncultured Verrucomicrobiales bacterium
AATACCTAACTTTTCCAAGTGGTTCATGACCTTGCCGATCTGTGTATCGATGTAGGTGACCGAGGCAAAATATCCATGGCGTAGTAATTTGGCATCTTCGGCATTGAGCTGACCTTCTAGAGGTTTTTTGATATCGGTGAAGTCGCTGTAGCCTCTCAACTCACGAAGATTATTCATCGCCATGGGTGGCGCCCCGAGCGGTGGCATATCATGCTCAGCTAGCTCAATGGACTCGCGGTCATACATGTCCCAGTATTTCTTCGGCACATTGAATGGGAGGTGAGGACGATAATAACCGAGGCCAAAGAAGAAGGGTTCATCTCTCTGGCTCAGGTCTGTGAGTTTCTCGATAGCCACATCAGTCTGTGCGCCATCGTAGTAGGCATCATCTGCTACATCGGGCATTTCTGTAGCGCTGGCTTTGAGATACCATTCGCCAAAATCGTCGATATAACGTCCTTCTTTGTCTTCATCCCTAAGCTGCTGCTGTCTCAGTTCAAGATACTCGAGATTACCTTCATCCACATACACAGCATCAGGATCATAGGGGAAACCTCCGATAGTGAGTCTTGGCTCAGACCAAGATTTAGGGTCTAGCCGATCATTGTGGTAAATTTTTCCGATCGCGGTGGTGTTATAGCCGTTTTCTTTAAAATGCTGAGGTAGGGTGACGATGTCTGGTGAGTGCTCGCGAAAATGTACATCAAGTCCCCAGACACTCAGATCGTCTGGTCGCTTGCCTGTTAGCATGCTCGCTCTCGAGGGATTGCAGACCGCCATTTGAACGTAGCATTTATCAAAATAGGCACCTTTTTCAGCGATTTTATCAATATGAGGGCTGATGACATGCTCACAGCCGTAACAGCCTAATTCAGGCCGTAAGTCATCTGAAAAAAGAAACAGGACATTAGGTTTTTTTCCCATGACGTGTTCAGTAGGTGAAATTTTGTGAGCGTAACGCGAAAGTTACGCAGGAATAGCGCAGAAATTCCTCAGTAGCTGGAGACCGTTGTGTTGGCTTTTCTCTGGATGGAATTGAGTGGCGATTAGTTTGCCTCTCGTGACTGCGGCGGCAAAGGGAATGGCGTAGTTGCAGACCGCAGCGGTGTTTGTCTGATCGGCTGGCTCTGGATAATAAGAGTGAACGAAGTAGAAAAAAGGTTCATCTGGAAGATCTTTCCAGATAGGATGATTGCTATCTGTTAGCTCGACGTTATTCCAGCCCATGTGGGGGATTTTAAGGCCTACATCAGGGAAGCGCTTAACGGTGCCTGGAAGGATACCCAGGCCTTCTGCATCAGGAGATTCCTCGCCGTTGTCAAAGATGAGTTGATAGCCCACGCAGATACCGAGGTAAGGTTTGTCGGCAGCGGCCCACTCCTGAATGGGTGCGAACATGCCTTGTTTTTTAAGGTTAGCAGCACAATCGCCAAACTCACCCTGGCCGGGGACGACAAGGTGGGTGATGTCTTTGAGCTCTTCCGGCGTCGTGATGAGGATGACGTCTGCGCCGATGGCGAGAAATGCGTTTTCCACGCTGCGGATGTTACCGCGGCCGTAGTCGATGATGCCTACCTTCATGCTATTAGAGGGCTTCTTTAGTGCTGGGGATGCCAGTTTCGCGTGGATCGATTTCTACTGCTTGTCTAAGTGCGCGGGCTAAGGCCTTAAACATAGACTCGGCAATATGGTGGCCATCACGACCGTAGAGAAGTTCTGCGTGGATGTTAGCGCGGAGATTATTGGTTACAGCGCGGAAAAATTCCTCAACGAGAGTGAAAGGAAGATTAGGGGCGTCCGGGGTAGAAACTGGGGCGCGGAATTCGAGGTGAGGCCGATTACTTAAATCCACGACACAGCGGCTGAGGGTCTCGTCCATAGGGAGGTAGGCCATGCCGTAGCGGCGGATACCTTTTTTATCCCCGAGAGCTTCGCGGATGCAATCTCCTAGTACAATGCCAGTATCTTCTACGGTGTGGTGTGCATCTACGTCAATATCTCCATCTGCCTTAACTGTGAGGTCCATGAGGCTGTGTTTGCTCAGGAGGGTGAGCATGTGATCAAAGAAGGGGATGCCAGTGCTGATGTTCGAGGTGCCGTTACCATCGAGATTAATGGTAATGCTGATAGATGTTTCCGCAGTTTTGCGGTCTTGGGTGGCGGTGCGTGGGCTGGCTTTCATAAACAAAGAGATGTGTGGGGTATTTCTTAGTCGAGATTAGTGGGATGAACAGTTTTACTTCTTTTTTTAGATTTCTTTTTCTTTTTTGCTGCCTCCGCGGCTTTTTCTGCGGCTTCTCTAGCCGCTTTATCAGCCTCCTCCTTGGCGATGCGTTCTTGTTCTTTTTTTTCTGCGGCAGCTTTATCAGCAGCAGCTTTTTTCTGAGTTAGCTGTGTAATGAGTGGAGCGGTGTATGAGTCTGGTAATTTAAGGCTCTTGAGGGTTTTGAGGAGCTTGGAGGCTTCATCGAGGTTACCGCTAGCTAGTGCTGCCCAGGAGCCACGGTAGGATGGGCCGGCGAGTTGTATTTTAGAACTGCTCTTGCGAGAGAGGCTCTGTAGCTCCGATTTTATATTGCGCTGATTGTATTCCAGTGCGCGCTTATGATAGGGGTCAATGGTTAGCCAGCGCGTTTTGAGTTCTTTTTCCTCTTTTTGGATCCGGGCTTCATAGGTAGCTTGTTTTTGAGTGATGGTTTGTTCGGCGCGCCTGCGGTCACTGTCACTTAGGGTTTTGAGCAGATTATTGCGTTTGGCGATACGGGCATCCAGAGTAGATAGATGTGTGCTGAGTTGTCTTTGATAACTCTGGAGGATGGCTGTGATACTTGGGGCAATGTCGACATAGGCTGCGGAGTGAGGATAGTTATTTTTGAGTTCCTCCCATTTTCTTAGGGCCTGTTGATGGCGTCCTTGTTGGCGAAGTTTTTTGATCTTATTGCTGATGATGACTGCGTGGATGTCATAGGCATTGGTCTTTACCTCATCGGCTGAGATAAGCTTGCCGTTAAGTTTGGTGCCGCCTTTGGAGATGACATCGAGTTCGCGTTCGAGAATGGCGAGAGCAGCACGGACTTTTGGTTCTTCAGGGGATTTTGGGTGTTTGGCAATGAATGCTTGGGCTTTTGTGATGCGTGTTTGATAGTTTTCAGTGTTTAGTTGGTCTGGCGTTGGCGTGAGATTACTGAGTGTTTTGTAATCTTTCTCTGCTTTTGTTTCTTCGATGATTTCTGCTACGTCAGTTTTAAGGAATTTGCGTTTGTCTTTAATCGTTTTGGTAATTTGGATCTCTATCAGGTAGCTAGTAGAATCCTCGGAGATGACTGTCCCATTATATTTTTTTCCTGTTTTGAGGATAATGGTGTCTGCGTTCAGTTGAGTCGTAAAAAAGCCAGCTAGGATGCTGAGTGTTTGTAAGAGTTTCATGAAATGATGAATCGAGTGATTGGGCGGTGATGGTAGATTGATTCTGCGTAGGCTATCAATTTTGTAATCTCTGTGTGTTAATGGAGTAGCTGGAGAAGTGTCTCGGTGTTTTCAGCGGTGCCGATGACATTATCACTCTCCATGACGAGAGCTTGACCGGGCTTGAGTTTGGAAATAGCTTCATGGGTATTTGGTAAATTGTTGTCATCGGGGGCTAAGATCAGCTGGCAGTGCAGCGGGAGCGCAGCCTTGAAGAGCTTCTGGTCTACAGGTGCTTTCAGATAAACAATTTTACTCCCGAGTAATGCTGTGTGTGTGAGGTAATCGATGCTCGCCAGCGGTGCGTTGAGTATGATGCCGTTGATTTTATTGCGCAAGTTAGATGCTTGTAGCGCGGTTTTTTCGCCCTTTCCTCTCATGCTAAGTCTCTTAGCGTTAGCGTAGACTAGGCTCCATGTGCTTTCGTTATCGATTTGTTTGATGGTGATGCATTTTGGCACCTTGAAGTGGTGGGGATGCATGCTGCCGTCTGTTTCTATGAGATTGGTGAGCTCGGTATCAGCTAATTTGGCATTCATTTGTTGATGGATTTCAGTAGCAAAGTCTAGCCAAGTAGGATCAAGAGTAGCCTCGTGCAGATCTAGGGCGGCGCTGCATACGCGGGCGTAGTCAATGCCATTTGCTGGAATTTCCTGAAGTTTACCTTGGAAGCGACAACGCTGAAGGATGCCAGATTGGGTGATAAAATGACTACGGATGAAATTGAGAATTTGCTGTGCTTTTTCAAGCTTTGCGGTGTCTCCAGTGGCACGGTAGCCAACGAGATATGCGCTCACGAGTGCGGCTGTGTTACTGGCAGTGGAGAGTTTGTTTTTATGAATGTGTTGGTTTTTTTCCTTGCGGAGCTTGGCTAGTTTTCTAGTAGCTGAATCAAGCTTGGTTTGTAATTCTGCGCGGGGCATATTAGTGCGTGATGCTAGCTCTTCGAAAGAGTGTTGCCAAATCAGGGTGTTTTTTCTGAAGTAGGTGCCATTAGGATTATCAATTAGGGAGACGTTTCCTGTACCACTCATTCCAAATGCTTGAACGCACAGTTGAGCTTCCTCTTGGTTGAGTGCTGCCTCGACTTCCTCCAGAGTCCAGAGGCAGGGGTTATCCATGAGGCCGTGTCTTGCGTAGATGATGCCTAACGAGTAATCTCCTTCTGGAAGCGTCAGGGAGTTTTCAATATATTGGCTAATGTTCTCTGCGGCAGTTAGGTATTTTCTATCAGAGGTGAGTTGGTACAATGAGTAGAGTGCAGCCATGGACCAAGTCTGGGTGGAAAGGGTTTTGGTGAAAACGGGGAGTTTGCTTTCGGAGTGTTTCATGTTGACAAAAATGCCTCCATCTAGGGGGTCAATGAGGCCCTTGAATAGGATTTTTTCTGCCGTCAGGGTGGCGATTTTTGTGTAATTGTTCTGCTGCTGCTCAGTGGTGTCAGGGTGTGCTGCAGCGAGAGTCATAAGCCGGATATAACGACCGGTAGTGATGTTGGTGCGGTAATCAATGTTATTGGAAATAGGATCAAATAGAGAGGCGGCTTGTCTGGTGGTGCGGGAGGTTATTAAAGGGTCAGTTTTTCCTTTAGATTTGGGGCTCATTGCATCGAGCCTGCTCTCTAAGTCAGTAATGCTATTACTTATGACGTAAGAGGGATCGCTCTTCCAGAGATTGCTAACAGTTTCGCTCATGTTGCCTAGCGACTCATTGATATTGAATTGACTATTGGCGTGGATGCTTACCCAAGATAAAGGGAGCCCCTCATAAGAAAACCAGACTAGCTGTGTGGGCGAGACGGCCTGTTTCATTTGGCCACTGAAGAAGCTTATGAGATAAGAGAGCTCCGGATATTGATCGGTATCAAGGATGATATTAACGTGGGACTTGTTGAGTATTGCGATGCTCGTAGGGGAGGTGTTTATTTGCTTGAGAGTCTCCAAGGAATGGCTGTTTGTGCTGCTACCGATAAAGGCGAAGACGGTTTTTTTCTCTTTGGCTGCATTGGCAAATACTTCCTTGTTCCAAGGTTGCCAGTGGATGGGTGAATGAGCTTGCTCGAGGAGGAAGCTACTCGGGTTTTGAGCTTGTCCGAGATTGTTATTTCTTAACTCAGGGATGGAGACGCTAGTATCTTCGGGAATATTGACTTCTGGTTTTTTACTTTTACAGGAGTTTAGCAACAAGAGGCTGGATACGATGACGGCTAGTGAGCGAAATGTGAGCATCGATTTGAAATTTGAGTAATACATGATAGCGAAGAGATAGTGGTTATGAGAGCAGCTTCAGTCTATGATAAATTGATCTTTTCAGGATGCACCCAAAAAAATCGATTAGTTGTTGTCGGTAAATAGACGGTGCGATAGCTTCCTTCAGGCGAAAAAAGCCTCTATTAGCATTTAGCTACAGAGATCGTCATAATTTTTTTATATTGCCGTGATAACCATTGTTGTTTCTAGTCAAAAAGGAGGCGTGGGTAAAACCACGGTCTCAATTAATCTTGCCCACTCATTTGCTCGTAGTGGTAAGCGGACTCTGCTTGTAGATGCTGACCCTCAGGGTTCAGTGGGGCTTTCGCTTACGCGTCAGTCTCGGACGTTAAATGGGTTCTATGACGCTATTGGGGATCCGAGTTGTGCACTGGAGCAGTTGATTGTGCCCACCAAATTAGAAACCTTAAGTTTGATTCCGGCCGGGCAATGCAGTGATTATGAGCTGGGTGTTGGTGCCATGGGTGTGTCTTTGGAGCGAGTGAAAGCATTTTTTCATATGGCGGATACACAAGGGTATGATGTCTGCATCGTGGATACCGCCGCTGGCTTATTTGGGGTGACGGCGGATGTGCTTTCCGCTTGTGACGCTGTTCTCATCCCTCAGCAGGCAGAGCCGCTAGGGGTAAGATCTGTGCCAAAAATTTTAGAAGCCCTCACAAAGATGCGGGTAGTGAACCCAAAACTGCATGTCCTAGGCCTGGTGATGACGATGGTACAAAATAGGCTGGCGGAAAGTATTGAGGCAGTGCAGGCCGTGAGGAACCTGCTGCCAGAGAATATGGTGATGCGCACGGTGGTGCCGCGTGATGATATTTTTGTGCAAGCAAGCGCGAAAGGCTTACCGGTAGGTGTGATGGAGCAAGGTGCTGGAGTTTTGGCTGTTTTTGATAATCTTCGCCTTGAGATAGAAAATAAAACAGACCTACACTCTGTGCTAAATTAACTTAACCTATTTCTTTTTTCTCATGGACCCTATTGAATCATGGCTCGATGCCAAGGAAGTTCGCCAGATGGCAGAACGCCTCTTAGCCCCTCTTTCTGAAGAGGATCAATCAACTCCTGTAGCTGTGACGCCTCTACCTACTGAGGCGAGCGAGGTGCCAATATCTTCTGCGGCATCTATGGAGCCAAGTGTTAAAGACTCAACAAAGATGGCGGTTGGTCATGCGCTTGCTGATGCTAGGCGTATTGCTGAGGGTAGTGGTATGCTGACGGCGAAGTCGGCTAGTGAATCATCGCCACTACCAGCTCCATCTGCAGAGCCTCAAGATCAACATCAGGGGCAGGACTTTGGTGGGCTGAATACTGGGGCACAGGGTTTGTTTCTTGAGCGGCTGGAAAAATTCAGCACTTTATTACGTGAGCGTACCTCTGCTAGTGCAATGTTTCTAGTGGATCACGATGGTCAGGTAATGATTGATGAAGTGGGGAATGCGCAGTGTATTCAGATGGCGCGCATGTTGGTGGATGCTTCAAAAGTTGCGGAATTGAAGAACTTTCATGTCAAAATAGGAGCCAGTAAGATGCTGGAAATGATACCCTGCCGTAATCGTGATGGAGTATTGATGTTAGGTATTGTCTGTCCGGCCCCCATAGGCGTGAAGGCGGTGCAGCAAGTTGCTGAGTCTCTCCAGGAAGCTCTGGAATCAAACTCGGTGAACTAAGTGAAAACATGGCGGCGGATAAACCCATGTTTTCCAAACTAGCTATTTGGTGTGATCAAAACCCGCGCCTAGGTGCTGCGAACATGGCCCTCGATCAGGTGCTACTGGAGACGATAGGAGATACTCCGATCTTGCGCGTATACGCATGGAGCCAGCCCACAGTAAGCTTTGGTTACTTTCACTCTTTGCAAGATGCGCAAGAGTGCTTCCCTTCTGAAATGGATGGGAGTCTTCGGTATATGCGCCGCTGGACAGGTGGTGGGGTGGTGGATCATCGGGTGGATGTTACTTACACTTTGATCATTCCTCGTAGTAGCAACGTAGCAAGAGTGAGGGGTGCAGAAAGTTACCGGATGATTCATCAGGCGTTGGCAAGGGCACTTGTGGAAATGGGGCAGTCCGTTCAGTTGGAAAGTCAATCAGGTGATGGTGGTCTAGGATGCTTTACCAATCCTGTGCTGTATGATTTAAGCGATTTAACAGGATCTAAGATCGCTGGTGCTGGCCAGCGGAGATCGCGCCACGGGTTACTACATCAGGGGAGTATTATTCCATCTCTGGACAATGTCTTTGTGAGAAAGAGGCTGCCTGATTTGTTAGGTGGCTATTTAAGTGAAGACAGTTATTTTTTTCAGCCTGAGCCGATGATTCTGGATCAGGCACACTCTGTGGCGGCGTCTCGCTATGGCTCAAGTCTCTGGATCAATAAAAGGTGAGATTTCCTACTCCGCAGTGGGTTCATCAGCTGTTGATGGTGCCTCTTGCGTGCTGGTTACGGGTTCAATAAATAGCCATTTCTGGTGATCTTTGTAATGACGTATGGCCATGCCGCCAATGACAGCTGCGGCCATAAGGAGAATGACTAACAGTGGATTCATCCCTGGCTTGGCAGAGGCCATGGGCGCTGGTCTGAGTGGCGGTGGTGGATCAGAGGGCTTTGGCTTGCGCACAGGAGCATCGTCATCACTCTTGGTATCAGGGAGTTTTTTCTTTTGAAGGACTTTTTTCTTTTGGTGAGGGGTGTATGTTTCCTTGCTAAGCTGATCAATTTCTTCCTCAGAAAGCTGAAAAGCGAACGGAATGTCACCAACGAGTATTTCTATACCATCGTAGAGATCAATCACCTCCATGAGCGTGCCATCTTGTTTGATTCCATTTGTGGAGCCATTATCACGAAGGATATATCCGCCAGTTATACGCTCCATTACACTGTGCTGGGTGGATACAGAGCCACAGTCAATGACGATATCGTTATCGTGGCCGCGCCCTATATTAATTAACTTGCGTTCTAGTGGGAAGCGATATGGTTGAGGGGTTTTATCCGGTTCGGAAATGGTAACTCTAGGCATGATGAAATAGATGAAGATTGAACGAGAAACTTAAAGATGTCAGAACTACCAGAGATTGCAATATGATTCACGTTGGTTGGTGGGAGATTTGATCTGGTTAAATACTACAGGAGTCCGTTTTCACCCCAGACTCTACCTGCAGCTAAGGTCTGGCGGACATCAGCAGCTCTGCTGTGGTGTTCCTGAAGTTTATCTGAGGTCATTTTATTGAGGTGGGAAAGCATCATTTTCATGCGGTATTGACTGCTGAAAAACTCTCTGTGATCATCGATAAAAGTCCAGAAAAGAGAATCCCAAGCTGCGCACCATGGCCCTGATTTATAATCAGACATTTTTCTTAGATAGTTAGAGCCTGAGATGTATGGCTTAGTGACGAGTAGCCCTCCATCACTGAACTGGCTCATGCCATAGATGTTAGGAACCATCACCCAGTCGTAGGCATCGATATACATTTCCATAAACCATTGATACACGGCATCTGGTTTGATGCGTAGCAGCATGAAAAAGTTCCCCATCACCATCAAACGTTCAATATGATGTGAATAGGCGTATTTTTCCAGTTTCTGGAGGGTGAGATCTACAGGGAGAATACCAGTGCGCCCCTGATAGATGGACTTGGGAATATCATCCTTAAAACCAAAAAAATTCTTACTTCTAAGGTGGCGACCATGTTGGTCATACATGATTTTCATAAACTCACGCCAACCAATGATCTGGCGGATAAATCCCTCGACGTTATTGATGGCAATATCATGACTCTTTGCGTAGCTTAGCGCTTTGTGCACGACATGCTCTGGGCTGAGTAGGCCAATGTTAAGCATGGGAGTTAAGACACTGTGGAAAAGGAAAGGGTCTTTGGTGGATAGCGCGTCTTCATAGGTGCCGAAGTTAGCGAAACGTTCTTTGAGGAAAGTTTCTAACCAAGCTTCTGCGCTAGTATGATCGATCGGGTAGATGAAGTGATCAGCGCTACCCCAGCTATCGATATTGTCTTTGCGGAGTGTGTTCTTGGCTTCTTGGATAAGTTGATCTGTATTGATGGGAGGGCTTGGTGGTAGCTGGATATCTTTGGGGAGTTTTTTTCTATTTTCATCATCAAAGCTCCACCGACCACCGGAAGGTTTCCCATCTTTTTCTAATAAAATATTCATGCGTTTACGCTGGCTTTCGTAGAAGCTCGCCATAAAGGGCTTTTTACCAGAAGAGAAATGGGCGTCTGACCAGTCTTTTGGAGTTAGGAAATTAGGTGAAGGAAGCTCATGATAAGTAATACCCTGATTCGTGCAGAATGACTGAAGTCGTTGCTGGAGGACATCGTCAGCGAGTGCGCACACAGAAATTTCTGAGATGGATCTTGGTAGGCGTCCTAACATTTCATCGCTACTTGTAGCGTCATCTAACGAGAGTAACGTTACTGGGTGATTGTTTTGCCGTAGTTTCTCAGCATAGGCTAGGATAGATGCTCTGTGGAGGATGAGTTTTTGAATATGGAATCTTACTCCCCATTCTTGATCAGTACCAAAAAACAGAGGCTCTTCGATGAGAAATATGGCATCGGCATCGATAAGTGCAGGGTGGCTTGCAAAAAGTTGATGAGGATAGATCAAGGCTGCTTTCATGTGTGTGCCAAGGTAGCGAGCTTCGTGAAGAATGCAAAAAAACGCCACGATTTCTTCATTCTAGCTGCAGTTTTGAGCGTATTTTGATAATAGTGAGCTGATGACAAAATACTCAGAGCTTTTAGAGAGCATCTCCTTGCCTGAAGGACGATTGCAAGAGGGGGGGGCGTCATTGGAGTTACCAGATGAATTACACCTTCAGGCACTTTGGTTTGCGGGGCAGATGGGGCGAGACTTTCAGACAGTCGACGGGAAAAGTGTTAGGGTTATTCAGTTTGGTCATTGGAATCATGGAGCTGGCCCAGACTTTCTTCATGCGGCGGTGGAAATAGAGGGTGAGGTATTTGCTGGTGCGCTGGAGCTTGATCATCGAGCATCCAGCTGGGAGGCTCATGGTCATGCGGTAAATCCTGCATTTAATGAGGTGGTTCTGCATGTTGTGTTTGCCTCTGATGAGCTAGATTATTACACGCGCACGGCGGAGCACC
Source organism: uncultured Verrucomicrobiales bacterium (assembly GCA_937969495.1). Lineage (GTDB taxonomy): Bacteria > Verrucomicrobiota > Verrucomicrobiia > Verrucomicrobiales > Akkermansiaceae > Oceaniferula. Next base: position 10,859 of record CALBVY010000050.1, read on the forward strand.
GAGAGGTTCCAAGGGTCTGTGTGCCGGAGTCAGTTATTCGTGAAGCCATGGATCTACCACTTGTTGAGATGGCAGATGCTCATCCGGGCCGGTGTTTTCAGCCACTGGCAAAAATGGAATCTCGGCATGTGGATACTCTGCTTCTGGAGGCGGCCAAGCACCGTGCTGCGAGAAAACTCCGCCGTAGGCAACGAGTTATCGATGTGTTAGGAGGAGATGAGTGGCTGTGGCAGGCATTTGCAGAAACCATGGGCTACCGTCCTAATAAGTTAGCAATGACTTTATTGGCGCAGCGGTTTTCCATCCAGCATCTACGCGAAGATACGGAATCTTTAGAATCGGTTCTATTTGGCGCAGCTGGATTTCTCTCCGTAGATATCCACAAAGAGGCTGCTGCGGATAGTCAAGATTATCTCCGAGGTCTCTGGGAGCGATGGTGGCAGGTGCGCAGTGAGTATGAGCCTACACCCGAGCGTGCGATTCCATGGCAGTTTGCTAGTATACGCCCTGTTAATCATCCTCAACGTAGGTTGGCATGTCTTGCGCGTGTTGCTCAGCGTTGGCAGGATTTTAAAAAGCGATGTTCAGATCAAGCGGGAGTGGAGAGTTTGACCGAGTTTTTTCAGTCTCTGAGGCACCCATTTTGGAGTTATCATTACACCCTGAAATCAAAGCGCAGTGATAAGCTCTTGGCGCTCATGGGGCGTGATCGGTTACAAGACTTTCAGGTTAATCATTTGTTACCGGTGAAGCTTGCTGCGGATGATCCAGGGGTGTGGCAATGCTATCAAAAAATAACGGCGCCAGCATTGAGTGAAAAAGTAGATAAAGCCTCTGTGAGACTTTTTGGTGATACGCCTAGACGTAAAATTTACCTTAAAAAAGCCTGGCAGCATCAAGCTTTATTGCAGATTTATCAGGACTTTTGTCTGCGTGATGTGAGTGATTGTGAAAACTGCCCATTCCCTGAGCAGCTGGCTCAATGGTGTGATCCTCGTAGCTGACGTTAGTCTATGATGGCAAATTGGCAATAGGCCCACGGTCATGTGAGATTTTACAGCAATTTAACAATAGAAACTTTTTTCTTTATGTTCGGTTTACAAAAACATGCATTCCTTGATCGAAGTGCTGCTAGTAAAGGTGGTATTATAGTTACCATTTTTTTGATGGTTCATTCCGTGTTTGGGAGTTCATTACATCTTGATTTTTCTCATGAAATAGATGGCCGACCACTACTTATTGATTCTCTGCGTTACCAAAATTCTCAGAGTGAAACTTTCTCGCTGGCGCGTATCGATTGGCTTGCTACAGGTTTTAGTCTAACGACAGAATCAGGAAAGGTGATCGCACTCCCCTCTGTGATCGCCTATATCCCCACAAGAGGCACTACGCTTACCATTCCTAATCTGCCTGCGGAGAAAGTGGCTGCTATTTCCTTCCACATTGGTCCAGACCGAATCACGAATCACTCGAACCCGGCGCAATATACAGCGAATCATCCGCTTAATCCTAATGTAAACCGGTTGCACTGGGATTGGCAAGGGGGTTACATTTTTCTCGCGTTAGAAGGTCACTGGCGTGCTCCTCATCAGAAGCTTCCTAGGGGGTTTGCCTATCACTTTGCACGTGATGCTAACAGGATTCGTATTACATTGCCTGTTGCTCTTGATCTGCGTGATGAATCACGTGTTGGTATTGCTCTGGATGCTAAAAAAGCCCTTGCTTCACTCTCATTTGCCAAAGACGGTAGCACCACACACTCTACGGTTGGTGATCCAGTGGCAGCGCGTCTGAAGGTGAATCTTGTATCGGCTTTTCGGATCAATGGCACGCAGCGTGGTGGTATTCCTGCGCCGCCAAATCCACCCAAACCTATTGATCTACCAGCCAAACCCAAAGGTTACCCAATCACCTTACCAAGGCACATACCGCTACCTGCATTACCGAGTGATAACCCGATCCTAGTATCACGTGTGGCTCTTGGTGAAAAACTCTTCCGTGAGCCTAAGTTATCACGCACTAACACTATCTCCTGTGCTTCATGTCACCAGGGTGAAACCTTCAGTGATCCGCGTAGCCGGAGTCTTGGTGTGGATGGGCGAGTGGGAAATAGGCACTCCATGCCGCTCTTTAACCTTGCGTGGAAAACGAGCTTCTTCTGGGATGGTCGTGCCCCTACACTGCGTGCTCAAGTTTTGATTCCGATCGAAGATCATCTCGAAATGGATGAGTCCTTAGAAAATGTCGTAGCGAAAATTAAAGCTGATCCCAGCTACCCGCCGCTTTTTTTGGCGGCTTTTGGATCTGGAGAAATCAATCCGGAGAATATCAGCCTCGCCATGGAAAATTTCTTGCTCACACGGCTTAGTTTTGATTCGAAACTTGATCGATCATATCGGGGTGAAGTTGAGCTAACGGATCAGGAAAAGCGAGGGCTTGAACTCTTCTTCACTGAGTCTGAACCTCGACTCGGTAAACGTGGTGCTGACTGCTTTCATTGCCATGGTGGAGCGCTCTTCACTGACAATGGTTTTCACAACAATGGTCTCGTGCCAACCGATGATCTTGGTCTTGCACAAAGTACAGGGAAGGCAACTGATCGGTATAAGTTCTCCACCCCGAGTTTGCGCAATATAGCACTAACTGCACCCTACATGCACGACGGGCGATTCGCTACCCTTGAGCAAGTGATTGATCATTATAACAGTGCCCCCAATTTATCTGAGACTCTTGACCCTAATATCGCTAAACACCCGCAAGGTCTGGGGCTCTCAGATACTGATAAGAAGGCACTGATCGCTTTTCTTAAGACACTCTCAGATCCTAAAATGCTCCCCAAGGATTAAAAAAATGCGTGTTAGCTGACTTGTAGTCCGTAAATTTGTGTGATGGTAAATTAGGATTTGGTCTCAGCCAAGCACTCGACCTCGATACCTACGCCTTCCTCCATAATGAGGACGCGATCGGCCACGCCAAGACGTTGAGCCTCCGCCAATAGCCGCTCGAGGGGTTCATGATCGGGTTCATTACCTAGTGGAAATGTGCCGTAGTGCATGGGGATGAGAATGCCAGCTTCCATCTCGATGAATGCTTTGACAGCTTCTTCTGGATTCATGTGTACATCGCGTCCGCTAGGTGCATCATACGCGCCTATGGGCATGAGCGCTACATCTGGAGTGTGGTGTTTTCCTATTTCCTTAAAGCCCTCAAAATAGGCGCTGTCACCACAGTGGAAGACTTTGCAGACGCCAGATGATACCATATAGCCGCCGTAATCACGGTGTGTATCGTGAAGGTAGCGTGCGCCCCAGTGGTGGCTTGGGGTGTGGGTGACGGTGAGATCACCGAACTTCATTTTATCCCAGACGGCCATTTCATAGACCTGGCTGAAGCCTAGTCTCTTAACCAGTGAGCCACTGCCTTGTGGCACGACAATGCCCTCGTGAGACTCAAGGATTTTCAGGCTCTTTTTATGCAAATGATCAAAGTGTGCGTGGGTGACCATTACGAGGTCGACGAGCGGCATCAGGGTGAGATCGAGTCCTGGCTTACGCTGGCGTTTTACCACTCCGTGCCAGTTTGCCCAGTTGGGATCGATGATTACGGAATGATCAGGGAATTGAATGAGAAACGAAGCATGCCCAATCCATGTGACGCGGATTTTCCCAGCTTCTGGTAGACTGAGGATGGGTGCCTTAGGTTCACCGTTTTGTTTTTTAAGAATCTGGGGAAGCAGGCGCTTACGTAGGAAGTGGTAATTTCTCCTTGGCCAGCCTTTTTTGGGCAATATGCCGGCGTAGTCGCGCCGATTTTTTTTTGATGGTTTGTTAAGGTCGGCCATTGTCTGAGTGTTCTCAGGTAAGATCAGAGGGGTGAAATATGCGTCTGTTCCATTCTAGGAGCAACCTTTCTCTTCTTTAGAATTCTCGTTGATTTGCAGCATGGGCGTGTGAATGATGACGGCGAGCTTATGAAAACTATTGGAATCACGCTGGGAGATCAGGCAGGTATTGGGCCAGAGGTTGTGGCAGAGGCGTTGGCATCAGGTCAGCTTCCTGAAGGCTATCATTATCAAGTGATCGGAGAGAGGATAGAGGTAACTCCTGGTCAGCCAACAAAGGCTTCAGCTCGGGCGGCATTGGATGCGCTTGAGGAGTCTGTTGTGCTGTTGCAAAAACGGGAGATTGATGCTGTGGTGACAGCGCCAGTAGGAAAGGAGGGGCTGCATGAGCTTGGGTTTCATTTCCCTGGCCAGACAGAGTTTTATGCAGACCGTCTAGCGTGTGAGAATCACGCTATGTGTCTGACGGGGAAGAATCTAACTGTTGCACTAGTGACGATTCATGTTCCTCTAGCCGATGTGCCGGAGCTTATTTCTCAGGAGGAAATCATACGTGTGGGGAAGCTACTTGCGGATTTTTGTAAACAGCGTGGTAAAAAGAACCCGAGAGTGGCCGTCTGTGGCCTTAATCCTCATGCTGGTGAGGGTGGAGCCTTTGGTAGTGAGGATTTAGAAATTGTCCAACCTGCGGTGGAACAGCTACAGACAACTCGTCAAGATGCTGTCTTTAGTGGGCCGCATCCACCGGACACGATCTTCCGTCCAGCGGCCGATGGTGAGTATGATGCCGTGCTGTGTATGTACCATGATCAGGGGTTGATTCCCTTGAAGTTGTTAGATTTCGATAATGGTGTTAACGTCACCTTGGGCTTGCCGATGCCGAGGACAAGCCCCGATCATGGGACTGCCTATGACATAGCAGGCACAGGAACTGCGAGCGGTAGCTCTATGATCCATGCCATTCAGCTAGCGTGTGAGATGCTTAGCTAGTGGCTGACTGGAGGATCTGAGCAGTTTGTTGTTTAGGTATAAAAAATTCATCGGGAATATCATTTAAACAATCAGCGACGATATCAGGCTTGTAAGCATAGTTGGCGATATCTTCCCTAGTAGTCTGGCCACTGAGTACGAGCACAGAGCGGTATCCCATCTGCACAGCACCTAGGACATCGGTATACATGGTATCACCCACCATGATGGTTTGATCGGTAGACAGCATCATGGCTTTACGCGCCATACGCATCATTACAGGGCTTGGTTTTCCTACTGAGAAGGCTTTTTTGCCGGTGGCACTCTCGATCATGGCTACGATGGCACCGCAACCAGGGCGGATCCCTTGGTCTGTGGGGCAGACGGTGTCGAGGTTAGTAGCAATCAAGGATGCGCCGTTAGAAACGAGGCGGACAGCTTTTTCGATGCACTCGAAATTAATTGTTCTTCCTTCGCCGATAACAACGAAGTCTGGATCGTCATCAACAACGGTGTAACCATTGTGATGGAGAGCAGCGGTCATTCCATTCTCTCCAATGACAAATGCGGTGCCATTGGGTTTTTTGGATGCTAGGAAGCGAGCGGTAGCCATGGCGCAGGTGAAGATTTCCTCTGGTTGCGCAGGTATGCCTAATCGAGTGAGTTTAAGTGCCACATCTCTACGGGTACGCTGGCTATTATTCGTCAGAAACAGGTAGGGGATACCAAGTGATCTTAGTTTAGCGAGGAACTTATCAGATCCATTAATTAACTTTTTACCATGGTAGATTACTCCATCCATATCCAATAAGAAACCAACCTTGGGCTTATCTGTTGTATTTTGCATATTTTTTATTAAGCATATCATATGCCATTTTATGGATGTTCGGTGACAATATATTTGGATATTGCTTTAGTCATGGTTGTGATGAATTAGTTTTTTCGAGAAGTTGTTATTCATGAGTTATCATTCGATTTTAGGAAAATACTTTGGTCATGCCTCTCTGAGGCATGGGCAAAAAATTGTGATTGAGAAGGTGCTCGAGGCTAAAAATACTCTGGCGATCTTGCCAACAGGTGGTGGTAAGTCACTATGTTATCAACTTCCTGCAGTCTCATTAGGTGGGCTGACGCTTGTTATATCACCTCTGATTGCCCTGATGCGTGATCAGGTGGATGCTCTTACGGAGAAAGGTATCATCGCTGCGCGGCTGGATTCCTCAGTGGATGAAGAGACGAAGGAGAAGATTTATAATCAGATTACCTCTGGTGTATTAACACTACTCTATCTATCGCCAGAAAAATTGGCCGAGCCTAGTGTGGTAAAGCTTCTGAGAAGTGTGGCTATTTCTCTAGTGGCTATTGATGAGGCGCACTGTATTTCTGAGTGGGGGCATAGCTTCCGTCCGTCATATATTCGTCTCCCAAGACTGGTGAAGTCACTGAAGCCTAGAAGTATCCTTGCTCTCACCGCCACGGCTTCACCGCAAGTGGCTCAGGGTATCCGGAAGGCGTTTGCCATCCTCAAACGTGATCAGGTGCAGGGGTCTTTTTATCGAGAGAATCTGCATTATGATGTGTTTATAGGGACGGCGACTGAGAAGAGAGATCGTATGTTAGATCTGCTGCATCAAGCGCAGAGAGTTCCGGCGATTGTCTATGCCACGAAGCGAGGGGATGTGGAGATGCTGGCGGCTTTTCTTAAACAATCAGGGATCAATGCTCGGGCTTATCATGCAGGGATGCCTGCGGTTGCGCGGGCTGAGGTGCAGGATGGATTTGTGGGGCATCAGTTCGATGTGATCTGTGCTACGATCGCCTTTGGTATGGGCGTGGATATGCCAGATGTAAGGAGTGTGGTTCATTATCATCCGCCGAAGTCTCCAGAGGGTTGGTTACAGGAAAGTGGTCGGGCTGGACGCGATGGTAAGCCTAGCCACTGCGAACTATTACTCAATCAGAACGATCAATTTATGTTAGACGGGATGGAGCAGGCTAAGAAACCAAGTCGTGATGCTATCCTTGCTATTCTTCAAAATATTTTTTCTCAAGGGCCGCGTGCGATTATTTCTCGTTATCATCTCAGTACGCTCAATGATATAAGTTCTGAGCTACTTGATATTTTACTTGTACGCTTAGAGCTGGAGGGGTGGGTTAAGCAGGATGGAGCTTCATGGATGTGGTGTCATCTCGTGCCTCTACGGTGGGATGATTCAGCTCGGCAGCGATTACTCACTGGCTTCCCAAAGAAACAGCAGGTGGTGTTTGCACAAATGCTTGCTTCACGTCAGCGGACTAATCTTCTGGAGCTTGCCGAGGGCAGTGTGTTGAAGATGGTTAAAATGGTGAATCAGCTACGCGAGCTCGAAGCTGGTGGTGAGGTAAAGCTAAAGATGAGCCATAGTCTGATCCATCTGCATATTCAAAAAGAACCAGCTAATCTGAGAGAACTTACTGATGATGTGTTGGGCGTTTTTCATCAGCACACTGAACATAACAGAGAGAGGATCGCAGAGGTATTTAAGATGGCGTTGTCACGGCGTTGTTTGGCAGTTTCTCTGGCAGGTTATTTTGGGGAAAAGCTTCAGAGCCCCTGTGGTCATTGCGTATCATGTTTAAAGAAATCAAGGTCTCGGGAATTATGCTCAGAGGAGGTAGCAGAGGTGACTCTTGATGAGTTGGGGCAGCTTCAGGCTCTGATAGCTGAGAAACGTGCAGCACTCTCTAGTCCAGAGCGGCTAGCGCGTTTTTTATGTGGTATCTATAGCCCTGCAATGATGCGTTATCGTCTGTATGCCCATACATCATGGGGTATGCTAGAGAGATTGCCTTACGATGATGTGCTGGCTTATACCCGGGCGCAGCTCGTCTGATTTCCTTTTACTAAGTCTTTTCAGAATCCACAAAAATTTTAATATCCGCCTCTTTAGTGCCGATAAGTTCTTGGGCGCGGATTAGAGCGTCTCGGGTGGAGATGTTTGGATTATTTCTGAAATACATAAATAAATTTGTTTGCCCCTGAGATCTCACACAGCCTTGTTGGAGAGTGTCGAGTACGCCGGACTTTTTCAGAACTTCATAGACCTCACGCGTGGCGCCGGAGATGAGAACATGGACGCCCTGTTTGCGCGTATCTTTGATGAGTTCATCTAATGCAAGCACGCTCGTGGCATCAAGGTGGCGTGCATTTTTTAATCTGAGGATGATGCACTTGAGGTTATCATCTGCGATGGTGCGTTGAATCTGAGTGAGAAAAAGATCGGCGGCACCGAAGAATAGATCTCCCTCGACGTGCACGATGGAGATAGAGGGTAGCTGGCGTTTTTCTTTAGATTCTACTTCTTGTAAGCTACCCTGATCATTAATCTCGTATTCTACTAAATGAGGTTTGGATGCCTTGCGTAGGAAGAGGGTGATCGAGAGTGCCACACCGATGAAGATCGCGTAATCGAGACGTGTCAGCAGCGTGGCCATAAAGGTGGTAATGATAACTAGCGCATCATCTGAGGTGGAGCGGAGGCAGATACGTATATTTTTCCAGTTAATTAAAGAAATGGCGATACCCACGACCAATGCGGCGAGTGATGCCTTGGGGATGTTTTCCACGATGGGTAGCTTCACCATGGCGTAGAAACCAGCGATGCATAATAGACCACAGAAAATAGATGAGAAGCGTGTCTTTGCTTGTGATTCGTAATTGAGCGCGGACCGTGTCAGAGAGCCGGATGCTGGCATGGCAGCAAAGAGGGCGGTGGCAACGTTTGATACACCCACGGAGAACATGTCTTGATTGACGTCCGTGCGTTCCCCAGAGCGGCTGGCTAATGACTTAGACATCACCGTATTTTCTAGTGAGCAGAGAAAAGCAATGGCAAAAGCCACACCCATGAGTGAGGAAATATCGCCGTAGTTAAAGTCAGGAAGAACAGGCTTCAGGCTGCTTAGGTGCAGTGGATTAAATGTACTGAGCGAGGTGAAGCTCTCCACATTATTTTTTAATATCCAGCCAGTAAATGCTGAGAGAGCTAAGGAAATGGCGAAGTTTGGCAGGCTTGCCATCTTCTTCTGTAGGATGAGATAAAGTAGAAGGGTGCCTATTCCTAACAGTGCTGGCTGCCACTGGTAGCTCTGCCAGAGTGAGCTCATTTTTTCGACAATGGAGAAAAAGGTATTGGCTGAGGCTCCCTCACTCATTGGCTGTGCGATGCCGAGTACGTGTTTCATCTGGTTAGTCAGAATGAGGATGGCAGCACCTGTAATGTAACCTACGAGGACACTGCGGCTAACATACTGAAGGAGGTCAGCTACCTTAAAGATAGCGCCAAAAATAGAGAGTATCCCTACCATCATCACCAGTAAGGGCATGTACTCTACCGGAGATTTAGTGAGGCCTCCTTGTGCCGCAGCAAAGAAACTAAACACCATAAACGCGGTGGCATTGGTCGGGCCAAGAATCGTATAGCGTGAACTGGCAAAAAATGGAGAGACCATCGCGCAGATAGCGGAGCAGAGAATACCGTAGTAAATAGGCAGCTCTGCGATGGCCGCATACGCCATGCCTTGAGGGAGGGCGAGTAGGGCGATGTTAAGAGCAGCCCTGAAATCATAACGGAGCTTTTTGGTATTATAGCGTCTGAGTGGCTCGCGGATAGGGAGAGGGTCCAAGCCATTACCAGATAGGATTCTTAGTGTCCCTTTTAAGGTGTTTCTACAAGCTGCTTTGATTTTACGCATCATGGTGGGTTATTTCCTGCGTGCTTTAAAGAATAGCCAAGTTCCTAACAATAGACAGAGGAGGTTAGGGAGCCAGTAGAGTATCAAGGCGCCATTTCCATCTTTGTCTTGGTATTGTTCGGCGCTAGCAAAGAAGAGAAAATATCCCAGAGCCACCACAATGCTGATGGCAAGCCCCGTGGATGTCTCACGCCTACGTGCGTTGATTCCTAGTGGCACTCCCACTAATGAGAGAGCCAGGCACGCACATGAGAATGCATAGCGACGCTGAATTTCATTGGACAAACGATAGCGTTTTTTGTCTGTCAGTGCAGTTTCACTGTTAAGTTCGTGACGAATTTCCTCATTGGTCATCGTGCTCGCTTTACGGCTTTTTTTACGCTCCACGTCAAAGTCAAAAAGCAGAGGTTCCTGCTCACCAACAAATGCCAGCTCGCGAGTACCATCAGGGTTTCTCGTTTCCATATAAGCATCCGTGAGGTGTAGGCGGAGTTGTTTGTTTTCTTGGATGATCTTCAGCTTGGCCTCGCGCGCGTAAATGCTGGCTGTTGGGTAGCCTGTGTACTTATCGTCTTTGAGTTGATAGAGGTGCAGGCCATGGAGAAGATTCCCCTCACGTTGTTCAACAAAAACCTTCTGCCCCTTAAAGCGTGTTTGCACAACACCGGGGTCTAGAAGTGCATTGGGGTTCTCTTTCACAGCCTCGTAGAGGACGAACTTAATGGTGTCCTTCGCTTTCGGTCCGATGCTGATATTAAGCCATAGGCACAGCCCAGAAAGCATGGCGCCGAGGGCAAATACAGGCATCGCCACTCGCAGTAGACCAACGCCTGCCATACGCATGCTGACTAGTTCATTTTCTGCTGAAAGCCTACCGAATACGAGCAGCACAGCCACAAGAAACCCCCAAGGAATGGTGTAAACGAGGGAAAAGGGAATAACGCTGAGGATGAACTGGCCTATGAGTATGGGCGGAGCATTACTCTCCACCATCAGTGGACGCAGTTCCTTGAATAGATTTCCTAACACTAATAGAACACACAGCATCACAACGCCAAACACGGTAGCAGAAATAATCTGCTTTCCGATATAGCGATCCATGATGCGTAACATGGCTGCTATCTTGAGCTTACACGGTTAAAGTGTCGAGTATGGACTGGGTAGAAATAAGGCTGGTATTCTATCGCGGTAGGCGATTTTCGCGCGCGTTGGCCTATTTTACTCGATGTAGCCTTTGTCAGGAAATTAGTTTCAAGGGTATTCATTACTGATAGGAGTTTGAGTTTGCCGCATAATAATTATCCCTTTTTCCCTATCAAAATGAATTTGCACGCGATAGTATTCCTTTCTGGTTTCGATACCTATTTATTGAAAAACTGAGAAATATAATGGCACTCCAAACAGAAAAACAACTATCGATCCATTTACTAGAGCCTCTTGAGTCTGATCTTTTAGATATCCATTTGGTGTCTCAGTTGGCACTGCATTGGAAAAAATCCGGCCACCGAATCACCAGTGGGCCTACAAATCTAGTGGATACTGATGTATGTATTTGTCACTGGGATCGCACGGTGGTGCCAAAAGATTTCCTGCCGGAAAACCCGGATGGTAAAATATGTTTAAATTTTGACATCCTTGATATTTCTAAGCGTAATTATTCAGCCTTAGAGCTTAAGGAGAATAGTAATTGGAATGGCGAGGTTATTATTAAGAGTAATTTTAACTGCTTCGGGGTACTGGAGTGGAATATGAAGAAAAAAAGTCTCTTGGAGCGGATTAGGAAATCATTGTCAGTGAAATATTGGAAGTATGTGCGTATGCTGCCTCCGAAAACCTATCCAGTTTTAGAAAATATAGAGCAGGTTCCTAACTGGGTATGGAGTGATCCAGATTTATTGGTTGAGAAATTTATGCCAGAGAGGGAAGGTGAATTTTATTGTTTGCGGAGTTGGCTGTTCTTTGGAAATCGAGGTTACCTCTTTAGGTTGTTTTCGCATGATAAAGTCATCAAGGTTAAGAATACGGTTCATTATGAATTTCTAGATTCAGAGCCCCCGCCTGAGCTGGTAGATTTCCGTAGGAAACACCAGATAGATTTTGGTAAATTAGACTATGTTGTTATTGACGGTAAGGCAATCGTAGTTGATTTAAATAAAACGCCAACGATGGGGTCTGATCCTAACAAGCCTAGGGTGATTGGCTTATCTCAAGGGCTTTACGATTTCATCTAAATTATTTTTTATGCTTAAAACGATTATAAAATTAAGTGATGTTTTTCCTGAAAATGCTGCATTTATGGCGAGGACGAATCTGCATGAAACTCGTATGCTTGGTTATAATGAGATTCAGCTCGATTCAGTAACAACACACTTTTTGGGTACAATAAATGGTCTGAGCGCAGTTCGTCATGTGGCTGGTCATGCAGCTGATAGTGCTCAGTTCTTTGAACGCGCGGGGATCGAAATTGACGAAGATACTCGTTATTATGAAACTGAAGAAGAGGCGGAAGCACATGCCGATGCTTTAATTAAAGACGGTAAAAAATTCTTTTGGCCATACCCACTCCCGCAAGGTCGATATCCAGAGCAGGCACATATAATTACCGCCGATCTATATGGAACCTTAAACTCAAAAGCGAACCTAGCCTTGATGGTAGACTCTGAGTTTCTACCACAACGGAAGTTGTTGAATTTGGAAGAGCTTGTAGATTTTGAAACAAAGTCTCCAGTAGTGTTGAAGGCGGCTGGAGATGCTGCCACGGGTTGGGGGTTTGCGGTTCATTTCTGTGAGAACCGAACTGAACTAGCAAAAGCCAAAGACTGGATGTATCAACAGGGAACGAGTGTTCCCTTGGTCGTTGTTGAAGAAAAGATCGCGGTAAAGACTTGCTGGTGTGCGGGTATTGCTGTTTCGGCATCTAAGACAGAGTGCTTTGGTGGAGCTGAACAAATTTTTTCAGCGGCAGGAAAACAAGCTGGAAACTTGATTGATCCAGAAAATGAATTCCCTCAATCTGCTAGAAAAATAGTGCTCCAAATTGGAGAAAAAGCCAGAGCGCTAGGGTTTTGTGGTGTTGCCGGCGTTGATATCGGACTCGCCGAAAATGGGAAATTGTATGTGTTTGATCTTAACTTTAGATTTAATGCATCAAGTACCCAGCTACTATTCCATGAATCTGCGGTAAAGCAGTTTGGATTCCCTGTAAGTCATTCGATCCAAGTGGAAGTGGAAGGTTCGCTTGATCAGCTGAAGCGGCGGATATTTCCTCTGATTGATGAAGGTCGTTTCGTGCCTTCTCGTTTTTTCAATGGTGATCGACATCCTGAGTCTTGCGGGAAAAGTATTGTTAGTGGGTTTGTCTATGGATCGGACCGGCAAGAAGTAATTAAAATGTTAGATTCTTGTGGTTCCGTTATTAGAGGCTGAGTGCGTAATTTTCTTCCCATAGATACTTTCTATCCTGAAAATAAGTTAGATTGAAAAAGGATTCAGCCAGTCTGTTGAATGTGTCCGTAAGTGAATAGAATTCTAACTTAGTGGAGTTTTTGTATATTTGACGCTCTATTTCTTACTTGTCATCTTAAGGGGACTAAAAGCACTGTGAGCCACTGAAAAGGATCCTGAACCTGTGTTAGTCAGAATCACCTCACCATCGGTTGCAGAAATCGCGACTGATGCCAGAGTGACAGCCAGTATTTTTTGATTTGAGATCGTCTCATATAATGCGATTATTTTTAGCGAGTTGGTGTTGACAGGGCTAAACTTACTAAGGAGTTGTTTTTTGGGGTGAGAGTGGTCAAGAGCATTTTGCGTGTAATTCTCTGCGCCAAATTTTGCGCCCCCGATTTTTTGAGCACTATTAACAAAAAACCCCGTATGGCGAGCCATACAGGTTTTTGGGTAAGTAGAGTAAGGGTAATTGTCTGATTAGAAGTTAAAGCGTGCGCCAAGCTCGATGAGAACATCATCGTTGATATCACTACCGCCACGAAGTACGTCGGAAGCTGCATTA
>CALBVY010000051.1 GCA_937969495.1 uncultured Verrucomicrobiales bacterium
GGTGTCAGTGCTTTAGTTCGCTCAGACTTCTTAATCTTGATGACATTTTTATCCTGCTTATAAGCCTGCGTAATCCCTGTAAAGCCCAAGGCTAGAGCTAAAAAGAGTGAGAATCTGAATGTCATAAAATGAGGGAGTAAAAAAGTTTTACTATGTATAAAACCTCCTTTGAGAGCTTAGAGGTGTCAATATACAATTACCCACAAGCGCATGCGTTTACTACACATACAGTCCAGATCACCCTTTCACTCACCCTGCAATCAAATGCCTCATATCCACAACTAGCGGAAAGTAATAGGCAAGGTCTTAGCCAGATGATCAAGCAGCTTCTGGTGCGCTTGATCCACCTCCTTGGCCTTCATGGTCCGTTCGGAGGATCGGTAGTGGAATGTGTAGGCAATAGATTTCTTATCCACTGGCAATTTCTCTCCAGAGGGATCCACAAAGAGATCAAAGCATGCGGAGGAGACAAGAAGCATCTCGTTGTGCTTCTTAATCGCCTTTTCAATATCCGCATTGGGCATGGAAACTGGAGCCTCCATCGCAGCATCACGGCTAGACCCAGGGAACTGAGGCAGCTCATCTACTTGCGCCACACCAGCACTAAGCTGCTGACACTTCTTTAACTCAAGCTCCACGAGATAAATTGGGCTAGCGCTACCAAGCTCACGGCACTTAGCCGGACTAAGCTGGGCAAAGACTCCTACCGGTTTACCTTCACAGAGAACATCAGCGGCGAGGATAAAGCCCTCTCGCTCACGTGGTGAGAGTTGGATCGATTGCTGAGGAAATAGAGACTCGATCGTGGCCTTCACATCAAAGGCATCGATCGACTTATTCGCGCCATCCCAGCCAAGAGGCCCTGTATCCCCCCCCATAAGAAGAGCGAGTGAGTCCGCTTCTAGATCTTTTGCCTTTCCTCCTCCCGCATTACGGAACTGGCGCCCTATTTCAAAAAAGCGTAAGGATTTAACCCCTTGGCGGATATTACGTGCCGCAGTAGCCACCAGTCCGGGCGTAAGCGATGGCCTCATAATCGCGTGATCCTCTGAGAGGGGCAGAGCCACACGAACCAGATCACCATCTTGCAGCGGGCGCACTGGTAAGGCGACATCCATCTGCGCCACCGTGGCATCAGGGGCACTCTGAGCAATCAACTTAATGGTTTGTGTTTCATAGAAACCAATACCAGCTAAGGTCTTACGAAGTGCCATCTGATAATCATAACCTGCATCTACATCACTTGCCTGAACAAAGGTACCTACAAAGCGTGATGGCACTTTATCCAAGCCATGCACGCGGGCAATTTCTTCTACCAAATCAATGTGACGTGGTAAATCCAGACGGTAGCTAGGCACCTTCCAGAGATGGCCATTGAGCTTTTCAAGACCTAGCCGTAGTAGAATATCTTCTGCGTCTGTGAGAGAAATAGAACCACCCATCAGCTGGTCAAGCTTCGCCACATCAAGCTCAACATCACGAGTGAGCACAGGAGGCTCTCCAGCTATAGCAGTAGCACCATGGATACTGCCACCAGTCAGATCCATAATCAATTTTACAGCAAAAGCCGAAGATGTTAGAACAGCCTGTGGATCACTCCCACGCTCAAAGCGGTAAGAGGAGTCTGAGTTAAGCGCAAGACGGCGCGCGCTACGGCGGATATTAGATGGGGTGAAATAGGCAGATTCTAGGATGATATCTGTGGTGGACTCTGTCACCCCACTATCAAGCCCACCCATAATACCTCCGAGAGCAAGCACAGCACCAGAGGCATCTGAGATCACCACATCCTCTGTAGTCAGCTTGTATTCCTCTTCATCGAGAGCCTTGAATATCTCTCCATCCTTAGCCAAGCGGATATCCAGTGCGCCTTGCACCTTAGCCGCATCAAAGGCATGAAGTGGATGGCCAAGCTCATGCAACACGTAGTTAGTGATATCGACAACGTTATTGATCGGGCGCAGACCAATGGCTTCCAGCTTGGTCTTGAGCCACTCAGGAGACTCTGTGACATGAACACCTGAGATTTTCACCGCGGAGTAGTAAGGACAAGAATCTAAGGCATGAAGGTTAATACTCTCGGTATCTAATTCGAGCTGCGCTTCAGCAATATCATGCTCTTTACGCTCCATCCCCGCGAGAGCCGCAAGTTCACGCGCCATCCCAGTGTGTGAGAGTAAATCAGGGCGGTTAGGAGTGACTTCAACTTCAATGATGGTATCAGCAGTGTAGAGATCTTGGAGCTTGTGCCCCACTTCATAATCCTCAGGTAAAATCATCAGCCCATCTTCCACATCTGTAAGGCCTATTTCTCCAGCCCCACAGAGCATCCCATTGGAGGCGATACCACGCAGCCTACCTTCTTTGATAACAAAACCATCACCAAGATCAGCACCCGGAAGGGCACAGGGAACTTTATCCCCCACCTTGTAATTCTGCGCCCCACAAACAATCTGGCGTAACTCACCCTCCCCGGCATCTACCTGACAGACTTTTAGCCGATCCGCATCTGGATGCTGCTCCGCAGATTTCACCTGAGCGACAACGATTTTCTCCGAAGGAATCCCCTTACTCGTAATCCCCTCCACCTCCACACCCGCAAAGGTCAACAGATCATCAATCTCCTGCAAAGACATATTGGAAAGGTCAAGATGCTCGTTGAGCCAGTTAAGTGAAACGTTCATAAGTTCGGTGGGAAGTAATCAATATTCGGTAGACAGCAGGCTTACCTGTGCCAAGGGGTTTGAGCATAGAATGAACGGTTTTTACAGTGTTTTTTAATTCCTTTTCCCAATCAGACTTAAGGGCAAAAAATGCACCATCCAAAGGAAGATGGCGGGTAAAATTACCTATCTGGCACCAAATTTCTTCACATTTGCTCCTACCCCAAGAAAAAAAGTAAAATGCGCTGAAAGATCAATAAACATCATACTTTGCGCCATATGCAAACGCTCAAAAAAATCGATAAAAGGTAACTATTTATCGATAAACAATAAATAGTTATTGCTAAACGATTATTATTCGACTATCACTTTTGCATGCACAAAAAAGTAAACCCGCTCAAGAAAGTTCAGAAAATCGGTCGGCTAATCGTCTGGATTTCCAGTTTCAGCATATTTTGTCATATCATTACCTGTCTTGTTGGAATTCTCATTTTTCTATTTTTTAAAAACCTCGGCCTTGAGGCTAACGATTCCTTAACAGTAACAAATAATGCCAATAAATCCGTGTTAACTACTACAGTCTCACATATAGAGAGTTTTGATGAAATAATATTTACGCATACCATTTTTGTATACGCTGTTAATATAATAATCAGCATTGCCCTTTTAATTATTGGTATCTCATGGACACAGGCAAATATATTTAGCCGGCATGTTATTCAATCCTGTAAATGGATGGGTATCATTTTAGTCTTATCTAAAATTCACCTATCTTTCATGTCATGGTTCTGCAGCAACATTCTAGATATGAACAGCTCGGTACTGAGTTATGAATTTCAAACCGAAGGTATAATCATCGGCCTAACATTAATATCGCTGAGTTATATATTTCAATACAGCAATCAACTTGAGGAAGAATCCCTCCTAACCGTATAGATCTTTATATTAGATACCGATATGCCTATTTCTGTAAATCTTAATGTCTTACTCGCAGAGAGAGATATGAAATTGAATGATCTCGCAGATGCTGTAGGAATTACAGTGCAAAACTTATCAAACTTAAAAACAGGAAAAGCAAAAGCCATTAGATTTTCCACTCTAGAGGCAATATGCAAACATTTAAATTGCCAACCAGGTGACTTGTTAAAACACGATGCATCAGACGACAAGAAATCCGCCGAGCAAAATGGATAAATCAATCTCTTAAAATAAATTACCCTCTTATATATGATGATATCAAAAAAAACATTCCTAATAAGGACTTTGATTGTTCTTGGCTCTTCAATCATCGCCTTTCTCATCATTCTTCTTCAAGGCTACCTATGCATGGTGTACCAAGCAACCTTTAAGCCATTTAGCCGTGATGTTTTTGTAGTTATTACGTCTTTAGCATTACTGGCCATCATCTTATCCAATAAAAAAATTAGAAACAGTCTTCCTATCAATTTCAAATGGACTTGGGTAATAATCATCCCTCTCTTATGCATAGCAATATTGATCCCCTTTTATAGCAACCCAGAAGGCTCCTCCTTTATTTGGCCTGTGCTAATTATAATTCTTACATCCTTAGCAGTAGGTTTCTTTGAAGAAGTCTTCTTAAGAGGTTTTGCATTCTCTTTCAAAGGTGATGCTACGCCTCGCTATACGGTCATTCTCTCTTCATTAGTTTTTGGGTGTCTTCATTTTACAAATCTCACACAAGGAATACCTTTGGGTGCAATAATTGGCCAAGTAATTTTCGCATTTTTCATCGGTATTATTTTCGGGGTGATTCGAGTTATAACGGGAAGCATTGCTTGGTGTTTTCTTCTGCACGGTTTTTATAATGCGGCCGTGGAATTCGCTAATAAAGATTCAGAATTTGTCAACCTAGCAGGTCTAATAATAGCATTAGTATTAATCATTCCTGGTATCGTGTTAGTTTTTGCTCACCCAAAAATGCGCCAAAATAATAGTATAGAAAATAACAACTTAACTATAGATAACCATACTACGCGAGGAAAAATAAAGGTGTAATTGGCTGATTATTAGCAATAAAATTCAATTAAGTATTGGCATGAGTGAGGGTTCTTAAAAATTTGTTTGCTTAAAAACAAACTCATCTAGACCCTCCAACAAAATCTAAACTGTAACCTCGCCCAACTCAAGAGCGTTTCTTTACTAACAAACGCTATCCTTCGGCACCGAACGGTTAATCTCGTTATTCTTCCCACAATATACAGCAGCTTCCCGAGCTTGATTAGTGAAATTGCGGTAGTCTTACTTAACCATGGTCTTGATGGGAAAAAGGCAGAGGAGATTAGGCCTGCGTGGTGTCAGGGATGTTATCAGAGGGAGTGCCTTCGGGTGAACGGAAAAGATTGAGATAAGGATCGAAGCGGAAGCGGCGATTTCTTTTCTGGCCGGTGCTTTCTTTGATGAGGTTCATTTCTTCGAAACGGGAGAGAATTTTGTTGGCTTGGGCGAAGGAGATGTCGAGTCGTTCTTTGACTTGGTTGGCGGTGACAGCCGGTTGCTCAAAGAGGTAGTCGAGAAGAGGGTGAGAGCCAGTCATACTACCGAGGGTATCGGAGACTTGTTTGTGAGTGCTTTCGCGTAGGGCGATGATTTCCCGCGCGGTAGTGACTGCATCACGGGAGACGATGGCGACACCGCGGAGGAAGAATTTGATCCAGCCTTCCCAGTCACCATTCCGGCGGATAGCGGTAAGGCGATCATAGTATTCCATGCGGTGGAGCTTGAAGTAATGGGAGAGGTAGAGGAGAGGGAACTCGAGGATGTTGCGATGGCAGAGGAGGAAGGTGATGAGGAGTCGACCGACGCGGCCATTACCATCAAGAAAAGGGTGAATGGTTTCGAATTGTGCATGAGCGTAGGCGCAGTGGATGAGCGCGGGGAGATCGCCGGGAACATGGAGGAAATTTTCCAAATCACCGAGAGCCTGCGTCATCTCGTGGACAGGCGGAGGGACGTAGGTGGCATCCTTTAAGGCAGAGCCTCCGGGACCGATCCAGTTTTGGGAGCGGCGGAATTCTCCGGGATTCCGCTCACTGCCACGCGTGCCAGACATGAGCTTGTTGTGGATTTCACGAATAAGGCGGAGGGAAAGCGGAAGGTCACCAGTACGGATTTGGGTAAGGCCATGGTTCATGGCCTTGATGTAGTTGACGACTTCCTCGACGTCTTTGGGCGTGCTTTGCTCGCCGGACTCGTAGTCGATGACATCTTCGAGGGTGCTTTGGGTGCCTTCGATCTGGGAAGAGAGGACAGCCTCGTAGCGGACATACATGGCGACGAAGAAATCAGGGCTAGGAAGGACGGAGCAAACGCCATCGAGTCGGCCAAGGGCGCGGTCGGCATCGGACAAAAGCCGGATGATATCCTGGTCTTGAGTAAGAGGAGGGACAGGGGGAAGCGGAGCCGGAATGAAGGCGGTATAGCCTTCACGTTGTTTTACAAAATGGCCTGATCGTGAAATAAGATCGCTCACAAAGGATATTTAGCATCTTGGAGAATAATAAGCGATTGAAAAGTTCATTATATTATCCAAAAAATCATTTTTGTAAAATAAAGATACCTGCCAGAAGCTTATATTTCACAGTTGGGAAATATAACGTAAAGGCCACCCATCCACTACCGGAGGGCGAACTTTGATTTCAGGTTAAGGTTCATAATTATCATTAAAACGTCGACTCAAGGCGCGGTAGTGGATTGGTGTGCGCTGTCTTGTTCTGCATTAAGTTTTTTGGGAATCGCTAGTTCTAGCTCTCGCCCTTCAAGGTGCATAAAAGTGACTAATCGCCACTCGCTCTCATCTGTTGTGTAATCGATTGGCTTGGTGATAGGGCTCTCGGAAATAGCGACCCGCATATTCTTGCTGCCAACATTCCAACGCGCCTTGAAATAATCAAAGCCGTCTTTGCGACCCTTGTAGTAGACTGACCCTAGTGTGTCACGATTGGTCGTGGCAATAACCTCGTCAAGCTCGGTTCTGGTATGGGTTGTTGAGCATCCACCACAAAGTATGAAAACACCTCCTGCTGCTCCGAGAGCAAGGATGGAAGCTGACGTCATCAGAATCTTTTTGAGTGCAAGTTTCATTTTGAGCAGAACGAAAAATAAATGGTGCAATCTCAAGCCAGTGATTTAGGTAATTGCCACCAATATCATTCTATGAACATAGCTATTTTCTGACGAGAGATTAGCTAGTGTATTCGCAAATTTAGATCACTGTATAAATGAAAAACTCCAGAGGCTTAGTAGCGCTCTGGGGTTTTGCAAATTGGAAACGTAAACCCGTCTAGCGGCGTTTGAGTTGAATCTGGGCAATAGACTTGCCAATAGAGGCTTGAAGTTGGGCGATCTCCTCAGCATCATCGTTGTGATCGAGACTTTCGAGTGCTTTTTCAGCCGCTTTCTTATCCTCTTCAGCCTGCACTTCGTCCACTTCCTCAGCACTGACGGCCATGTCTGTAAGTACGGAGATGCTAATCTGATCAACTTCTGCAAAGCCAGTACCGATGGCAAGCGCGTGGACTTTACCGTCTTTGGCGTAGCGTAACTCACCGGGGATGAGTGGTGTCACCATTGCCGTGTGTGTCTCAAGAACACCGATCTCACCCGTTTCAGTAGGCAAATATACGTCTGCTACTTCACCGGAGAAAACTTTTTTTTCAGGTGTTACAATATCGAGTTTGATCATGGTATTGAGAATGAGGATGGCTCCTGGAAAGAACCACCCTCGGATTTAAATGATTTAAGGAAAAATTAGCTTACTCAGCGTCACGTGAGACAGTATCCAGACCTGCCTTCATGTAGAAGTTACCCTCTGGCACATCGTCCCATTTACCATCAAGAAGTTCACGGAATGCTTTGACGGTGTCTTCGACTTTCACGAGAACACCAGGGATGTTTGAGAAGACCTCCGCCACATGGAATGGCTGAGTGAGAAGACGCTGAATCTTACGCGCACGGTAAACAGCCTGCTTATCTTCATCAGAAAGTTCATCCATACCAAGAATGGCGATGATATCCTGAAGATCTTTATAGCGTTGAAGCACTTTCTGCACGCCACGAGCTACCTCGTAGTGCTCTTCACCGACGATGTCAGGAGTAAGAGCTTTTGATGATGAGCCAAGTGGATCAACCGCTGGGAAGAGACCCTGCTCAGCAAGTCCACGCTCAAGAACAACTGTGGCATCAAGGTGCGCAAAGGTGTTAGCCGGAGCTGGGTCAGTAAGGTCATCAGCAGGAACGTAAACGGCCTGAAGTGATGTAATGGAGCCCTTTTTCGTAGAAGTAATACGCTCCTGAAGGCCGGCCATTTCCTCAGCCAGTGTAGGCTGGTAGCCCACCGCTGATGGAGTCCGTCCAAGAAGAGCAGATACCTCAGCACCTGCCTGTGAGAAACGGAATACGTTATCAACAAAGAGAAGAACGTCTTGGTTTTCCTCATCACGGAAGAATTCCGCCATGGTAAGAGCTGATAGAGCAACACGGAGACGCGCACCTGGAGGCTCGTTCATCTGTCCGTATACGAGTGCTACCTTGGATCCTGGCTTCAGCTTAGGTGTGCCATCATCGTTAAGGATAGGGTGGCCTTTATCATCCATCTCAACGGCGATAACACCTGATTCAATCATTTCCCAATAAAGGTCATTACCCTCACGTGTCCGCTCACCAACACCGGCAAAAACGGAGTAACCACCGTGATTTTTAGCAATGTTGTTAATAAGCTCCATGATAATCACGGTCTTACCAACACCAGCACCACCAAAGGCACCCACTTTACCACCTTTAAGGAATGGGCAAATAAGGTCAACGACCTTAATCCCTGTCTCAAGAATTTCAGCAGTAGCTGACTGCTCAACGAGCGATGGCGCAGCACGGTGAATCTGAGATTTCTTATCTGGCTCAGCGAGTGCAACGTTTTCGTCTACCAAATCACCAGTAACGTTAAAGATACGGCCAAGGACTTGATCTCCTACAGGAACCTGAATGGACTTACCTGTATCGATGATGTCCATGCCACGACGAAGACCATCTGTGGTGCTCATAGCAACTGCGCGGACGCGTCCGTCACCAAGGTGCTGCTGAACCTCGAGAACGAGGGTAGAGCTTTCACCAAAGAGATCATAAGTGACCTCAAGGGCATTGAAGATTTCTGGAAGGCTGTCAGCTGCAGAGAAGTCTGCATCGACAACCGCGCCGATGATTTGAACGATTGTTCCTTTGTTGCTCATGGTTTGATTACGTTGAGAGTTAGAAGAGAGATTGGTAAGTAAATAAAAAGAGGGAAATGGCGAATTGGTGATACTTGATTACTCGAGGGCTTTCATAGCCGTAGTAATTTCAAGAAGCTCGGCGGTAATGGCGGCCTGACGGAGCTTGTTGTATTCCAGTTTGAGGTCTTTTGCGAGATCGTTGGCGTTGTCTGTAGCAGCCTTCATCGCCACCATTCGAGCGGAGTGCTCTGAGGCGCGTGCCTCGACCACCATTTGGTAAATTTGGAAGGTGATATATTGTGGAAGCAGTGCGCTCAGGACTGAATTTGCATCCGGCTCAAAGGTGTATTCTTTTTCTAAAGCGGCTGCTGTATCAGTCTCACCTACATTACCTTTACCTACGCCTTCGTAGTCACGTTTTTCAGCGAGTTTGGATGGGTCAACTGGCAACAGCTGGGAGACATGGGGTTCCTGAACGAGTGTTGAAACGAAGTTGGTAAAACAGACAGAGACTTTGTTGTAGGTGCCGCTCAGATACTGATCAGTGAGATGCTTAGCGATGGGCTTTACCTCATCAAAGGGAATAGGGTCATCGAGGGTGAAATCTTCAACGATGGTTTCATCTGTTTTGACCAGCTGCTCTTTGAGCTTTTTACCCACTGTGGAGTATTCAGCTGCATCGGTAATCTCCGCACGAACTTTCTTCAGAAGGTTGGTATTGATACCACCACAGAGGCCTTTGTCCGTAGAGATAACAAGCACGAGGTGCTTACCCTCTTCACGAACTTCAAGATATGGATGGGAGAGCCCTTCCATATTTGACTTCAGATTGGTTAGAACAAGGTTGAGCTTATCAGCATATTCACGACCAGCTAACGCCTGATCCTGTGCCTTTTTCATCTTGGCTGCAGCAACCATCTGCATCGCCTTGGTGATTTGGGCAGTATTATTAACGGACTTAATCCGTCTTCTGATATCCTTAAGGTTAGCCATGTTCTAGGGTTCGTTCTGAATGGTTGTGATCCGTCAGCAGTAGCTTACTTTTGAGTGGCTACAAAGTCATCAAGAGCCTCCTTCACTTTTGCGATAGCCTCAGGAGACTTTTTCTTCAGATCAGGGTGCTCGTTAGCAATGAGATCAAGTACATCAGACTTACGGGTCTGGAAGAACTCCACCATGTTTGCCTTAAAGTTCAGAACTTCTTCGACCTCGACTTTATCAAAGTAACCGTTCTGCACCGCGTAGAGGATAACAGATTCTTCCTGCATGGAAAGCGGGCTGTATTGATTCTGTTTAAACACCTCCACAATACGTGCACCACGATCGAGTTTCTTCTGGGTAGATTCATCAAGATCAGATCCAAACTGTGCAAATGCCGCTAACTCACGGAACTGAGCAAGATCAAGCTTAGTAGAACCAGCTACTGACTTAATCGTCTTAGTCTGCGCTGCACCACCCACACGAGAAACAGAAAGACCCACAGAGATCGCGGGGCGGATACCCTGGTTAAAGAGGTCTGTCTCAAGGAAAATCTGACCGTCAGTGATGGAGATCACGTTGGTAGGAATGTATGCGGATACGTCACCAGCCTGTGTTTCAATGATGGGGAGCGCAGTAAGTGATCCACCACCTGCATTCTTAGAAAGACGTGCAGAACGCTCAAGAAGACGGGAGTGAAGGTAGAAAACATCACCAGGGTATGCTTCACGACCTGATGGACGCTTAAGAACAAGTGACATCTGACGGTAAGCTACGGCGTGCTTGGAAAGATCATCAAATACGATGAGACATTCTTTTCCTTGATCCATCAGATATTCAGCAATCGCACAACCTGTGTAAGGTGCAATATACTGCATGGTAGCAGGATCAGATGCAGTCGCTGCTACGATGGTGGTGTATTCCATAGCGCCTGCGTCTTCAAGAGTCTTAGCAATCGCAGCAACGTTTGAACGCTTCTGGCCGATAGCAACGTAGATACAATAAAGTGGGGCGTGATCCTTCAGCTGGCCTTGCTCTGCTGCGCGGTTCTGATTGGACTGAGAAATGATGGTATCGATAGCAATGGTTGTTTTCCCCGTGCCACGGTCACCAATGATAAGCTCACGCTGACCACGGCCGATTGGCACCATGGCATCAATGGCCATAATACCTGTCTGCACAGGAACGGAAACAGACTCACGCTTAATAATACCAGGAGCGATCTTCTCCACGGGATACTGCGCAGCGGCTTCGATGTCACCTTTGCCATCGATAGGAGCACCAAGGGCATCCACCGTGCGGCCAAGAAGAGCCTCGCCAACTGGAACAGAAAGAAGGTTTCCTGTAGTCTTACACTCATCACCTTCTTTAATGCCGGCAAATTCACCGAGCAGCACAACACCCACTTGACCTTCTTCAAGGTTCAGGGCGAGACCAATAATTCCACCTGGGAACTCGATCATTTCATTCAACGCCACATCGCTGAGACCCTCTACGATGGCTACACCATCACCAATGGTACGGACGGTGCCGACGTTACTCTTCTGCACAGATGATGACACATCTGAGATTTGTTGTTCAAGTTCCTGAAGGATGCTGCTCATGGCTAGTTAGTTTGGAGTGTTCTTAGTTAGAAAATAGGAAATTAGAAAGAATTAGTGAGTTTCTCGAGTTTGGCCTGCACGCTACCATCCCAGACGTCATCGCCGACGCGGATTTTGATACCGCCAAGTAAGGCTGGCTCTGTGGCGTATTGAAAACTTAGACCCTGTCCATATTGTTGGAGAAGGTTACCCTCGATGCGATCACGCTGTACGGAATCAAGCTCAGAGGCACTTTCGATACTCACGATGCGGCGCTCTACATTCACCCTTGTCAGGCGGTAAAGCTCCTGGAGAATCTGGCGGAAATCGCGTGGACGATCAGCAATAATTTTGGAAAAAGAAAGCTTCAGATGTTCCTCATTCAGTTTGCCTTGGGGGGCGCACAGACGGAAAATTCTGCGAGCAGTGTTGGCAGCATCTTTAGAAACTTTCACGATTCGTAAATTAAAGAGTTAAATAGATGATCAAATTAGGCCTCTACACTGGAGAGTGCCTCTTCGTTAATGCGCTTCTTGTCATCTTCATTGAGCACTTTACCGGTAACAGATGCGGTAGTGCTGGCGATGAGGCGGCCGAACTCTTTCTTAAGCTCTGCACGCATAGCACCCTGCTCTGCCTTGGCTGCCTCCTGAGCCTTAGTAAGGATACTTTGGGCAGAGGCTGCGGCCTCCTGTGCTCTTTTCTCTGTGAGAGAAGCGGCATTTTCCTGCGCTTCAGTAATCAGGCGCTGGGCCTCAGCATTGGCTTTATCAATAGCCTCCTGAGTGGATTTCTCACTATCTGCAAGCTGCTGCTCAATACGCTTCAGCTTCTCCTCGCCCTCGGCGATACGATTTTTACGCTGCTCAAGGATACCTTGAATCGGGCCAAAAGCGAACTTCTTAAGCACCAAGATCACAATGATGAAGTTAATAAGCTGGGCGATGAAATATGGCCAGCTCACGTGGAACGTTTCGAGCAAGCCAGTTTTGCCTGCTTCAGCACCTGATTCGGCTACTGCTAGATAAACGGGAAACATAATATTGTGATAAAGTTGAAAAGGAATTGTCCAGCAAGGACTGAGAAAGTTAGAAAACTAGAAAAGTGAAAACGGGTGCCGTAGAAGAACAACGCCTTGCTACAGCACCCTTAAGTTTAATCGTGCTCCGCGCAATTAATCGAAGTTAACAGCAAATGCTGTGAGGATAAAGATACCCTCGATAAGTGCTGCAAGAATAATTGAGATAGTAAGAACAGGAGTCGCTGCACCAGGGTTACGCCCTGTTGCCTCTGCAGCCTTACAGCCGAGAATGGAGATTCCGATTCCACCTGCAAGGGCGGCGAGTGCTACTGCGAATGCTTTGCTAAATACCATGATATTAGTTGGTTTGGTTGGTTTGTTTTTGTTTGTTTCCGGTAGCCCCCACTGTTTGCCTATGGTCTGACTCCCAAAAGTATAGAAATAATTAATTAATGCGCGTGTTCATCATCATGCGTGCAGATCAGCTTGAGGAAGACCGCACTGAGAAGCGTGAACACCAGAGCCTGAATCAGACCCACAAGAAGCTCAACGAAGTAAAATGGCAATGACGGAAGAAACGCAAGAGATTCAGGAACGAGAGCCATCAGCCCACCCAATGTCTGCTCACCACCGTAAATATTACCAAAGAGACGGAAACTCAAAGCAACTGGGCGAATAGCGATAGAAATCAACTCAAGAACACCTACAGCGAAGAAAACCACCACCATACCAGCAAGCATCAGACCTTTAAAATCACCCTTCGGTGCAAAAATATGGGCGAAAAAGTTCTTCGTCCCGTTCTCTGTCAGTGCCCAGTAGAACCAAAGCACAGCAAAGGTCATGGACATAGCCGCCGTCATATTCAAATCCGCGTTTCCTCCACGCAGCAAACCCTGAACTCCGCCATCACGATCAACATAAGTAATTGTTCCCACACCAGGGATCAATGCAAGATAGTTCACCGTAAGAATCAGCAAGAAAGTGCCACCAAAGAACCAGAAAGTGCGCTTTACAAGATGATCACCAAGAACGCTGCCAAAGAAATTATAAAGGCTCTCAATCAGCCACTCAGCGAAGTTCTGGAATCCAGCAGGGATGATTGCCATCTTACTGGTAGCCGCCTTACAGAAAAGAAAGATAAGAAGCGCTCCCATCCAGACCATAATCGTGGAATTAGAAACCCAGAAAAAAGGCGTACCTTCAAATGGAGAATGCGGAAACAGGGGGAGCTGACCACCACCTGCAGCTGAAGCCACTGCAGTAAACAGGAACAGAAAAATTGCTGGAAGAACCGCGCGTAATGAGGTGAATCTAGCCATAGAATCGGTGCCAGTAAATTTACTGGACGGCGGGGCTATATCCTGTGGCCGAACCGCGCGCAAGTCTATTTGTGAAATTTTTCACAAAGTCTCCAACAAGCCCTATAACTTGCTAATTCAAAATCACATAAGCTTTAAAAAAAAGCACCCTCTAGGACACCAGATTCTTCTAGTTTTCCGAACTTTTTTGCACAAAAAAGCAGCTCTTCAATGCATCAAAACACCCTCACCACATTCTCCTCCACACCAAAATCAGCTATTTTTTCAAAACACCCTGACCCCAGTGCCTGCTCGATCAAATCCTCAGCAGATATACAAGGCCTCCCAGCATGCTGACGTAACTCAAAACTCACCGGCCCAATACCATGATAACCACGGTAAATCACCTCCGTGCAAGCTAGCCGATCCGCCTTACGAAAATCGAAAATAAAATCATACAGCTTCCCCTCATGACTGATCGCCCGCTCCAATGCAGCAGCCAGCTCCTCATTAGCCAACTTCGGCCTCAATACCATAAAGGCATCCACCGCCAATGTCTCCTCCAGCGGCCGGAAGAGCACACCATCTTTTTTAGCTTCTAAAAAACGAACCTGCTTCATGCAGCGCCCATCTTCAGGAGGCTGCCCCACCCCCCATTCCATTCTTTCCTCCACACTTCCTATATATAATGCAGCATGCGGCCAGAAACCAGGTAAGAAAAGATTACTTAACGCATCATCGTGACGAGTAATAAAGACATCACCAGGCCGCAGCATAGCACCCATCATCGCCTGCACTTCAGCAGTCACACGATGAACTTGCCCAGGTGCACGCTCGGGCACAGCACCCGTAATCACACTAAACGGCTGCTTCAGCTCCGCCACCGCACTACCACTCAGTTTTAAAAGATGAAACATCACCTTTTTATAGCCAGAAACATGACGACGCTTAAAAGAATGCAAACGGTAATTCCACCGCCTCTTTAGATAATCCCGCTTACGGTACTGCAAAAACGGCTCCTCAACCGCAAGCACAGCCACCAACTCACCAACCACAGGATCACGATCCAACAACGCAATATCCTCCTGATGCACTTCATAAAACATCAACGCCTCGTAAAATCTCCACATTCGCCGCGAGGACACCAGACTCTTATACACCTGCGTATAGCTCTTCTCTGGGATGCTGTAACGCGGCTCCGCCTCATCGAGCTTTTTCCACACCACCGCCCGCTCCGCAGCAAGATCCACTATAAACTTAGCCGCACGCACCAACATCGTAGCCGCAGAGAAGCCTACCACAAACGCACGCAGCCTCAGCCGCCACAGCTCATCAACATCCCCATCCTCCACCGCCTCACCTAATTCATTAAATACTGGCTGAATAGAATCAACCGTCTCCAGCAATGCAGCACGCACGGTAAGATAACGGGCATACACCTCTCTGATCCGCTCATCTTCGTCTGGAAGAAAATAACCACGCTCCTCAGCCGCCACAGCATCAGCTAACTCCTGCTCCATCTCATCACGCCGAGGAAGCGCAGGCGCAACCGACCTAACAGACCTTGCCGCAGAGCTTATTAGCTGTTCAGAAATCTGATATCTATCAACACTCATTGACCACCTTCTCTCATAAGCACCCAGCTGCGTCAATACACCATTAAATATACGGTAGCGATAAAACTAACATTTACTAACAAATAACAATCCAAGTAAATTAAGGGGCTAGCGCAATTAATAGGGATACGCGACAACATAAAATAATCTCGCAAGTCAAGTAACTATAGGGAAAAATAGAAACTTATTTAACTTTACATTAGTTTTAAAAGTTGGCAAATATCCCCCCGTTATGAACAAATCCGAACTCGTCGAAGCTATTCAGAAAACCCTCGGTAAAGACGCTACTAAGCGTTGTGCAGAAGATGCCCTCTCAGCAACGCTTGAAAGCATTGCTAAGGGAGTAAAGAAAGACGGTAAAGTCCAGCTTATTGGCTTTGGCACTTTCGAAGTCAAGAAGCGCGCTGCCCGTATGGGACGTAATCCTAAGACTGGTGAAGCAATGAAGATCAAGGCCTCTAAGACCGTTGGCTTCAAAGCATCCTCCAACCTCAAGGGTTCCCTCTAAGGTTTACAGTAATTAACTAAACAAAAACCTCGCGCTTTTTCATGAGCGCGGGGTTTTTTATTTGGCGCAATACGTTCTGCCAACTTTTTTAATTGTTTGATTGCCAAGTCTTCATTTCTAGCCATTCTTTGCACCGATATGGCAAACACAGCTAACGTGCTCGCGAATGGAATCGAAATCAGTGGTTCTATCAAGTTCATCAATGATATGGTTATTGATGGTAAAATCGAAGGTGAAATTTCTTCAGACAAAGGTAAAATCACCATCGGCGAAAATGCCGTCGTGCTCGGTGATGTCAAAGCCGGTGAAGTGAAACTCTTTGGCAAGGTCAAAGGCACCATTACTTCTGAGCGCTGTGAGCTCAAAACCAAATCTAAGCTCGATGGTGATATCAAAACCAAGATGCTTAGCATGGAGGAAGGTGCTGTCCTTTTAGGTCGCACTGACATCGGTGGCTAAAAAAATCACTCAAATACTTTCTTAAAAAACCGGAGCTTAACTGCTCCGGTTTTTTTGTGCACCGCTCTCTGCAGCTTGGTAACTCAGAGGTATGACTAGTATTCATGATCACCATTTATCATCGTCACTGCAAGATTGGCTCTATTCCCAATTTTGGCACAAAAAAAGCTAAGCCTCATGATGTCCATCACCCTACTTCATGGATAATTTTATTTAATTAAACTAACCGCTTATGAAAACACACAAAATACTACGTACCATCATTGGCCTCGGCATGCTTGGTGCCACTTCAGTATCCGCTGAACAGCTTGATGTTGAAAAAGACGAACTTAAATTCGGATTTATTAAACTCACTGACTGCGCACCTATCGTCATCGCTAAGGAAAAAGGCTTCTTCGAAGCAGAGGGACTACAAGTTGAAGTCATCGCCCAGCCAAACTGGAAACAGCTCCTCGATAACGTTATTACTGGCGAGCTCGACGGTGCGCACATGCTTTCTGGTCAGCCTATCGCGGCGACCATTGGCTTTGGCACCAAATCCCACATCGTCACTCCCTACACTCTCGACCTTAATGGCAACGGCATCACTGTATCCAATGCCATCTGGGAACAGATGCAGGAAAATGACCCCACTTTAGACACAGATACACCCAAGCACCCGATCCCTGCAACATCCCTCAAACCGATTGTTGATGCTGCTAAAGAAGACGGAAAAAAACTCCCTATGGGTATGGTATTTCCGGTATCTACGCACAACTACGAGATTCGCTACTGGCTCGCCGCTGCCAATATCCATCCAGGTATGTATACCTCCACAGACCTCAAAGGCTTTACCAACGGTGATATTGAGCTCTCTACCACACCCCCACCACAGATGCCTGCCACTCTCGAGTCAGGTAAAAACGTAGCCTACTGCGTAGGTGAGCCCTGGAACCAACAAGCTGTCGCTAAAGGCATTGGTGTTCCAGTGACTACGAACTACGACATCTGGAAAAACAATCCAGAAAAAGTCTTTGGTGTCACAAAAGCATGGGCTGATGAAAACCCAAACACACTCATCGCAGTCACCAAGGCACTCATCAAAGCCGGTAAGTGGCTCGATGCTACTGACGCAAGTGGTAAGCTCATTAACCGTGAAGAAGCATGCCGTATCCTCTCCCAGCCTAACTACGTGGGAGCTGACTACGATGTCATCAAAAACTCCATGACTGGATTCTTCTACTTCCAAAAAACTGACAAACGTGAGATGCCAGACTTCAATGTCTTCTTTAAATACCACGCCACTTACCCACACTATTCAGATGGAGTATGGTTCCTAACACAGATGCGCCGCTGGGGTCAGATCACTGAGCCCAAGCCAGCATCATGGTACAAAGAAATTGCTGAAAAAGTATATCTTCCAGAAGTCTACAAAAAGGCTGCTGCTATGTTGATCGAAGAAGGCTCCATCACCAAAGATGAAATCCCAGCTGCTGACTACGATGGCTACAAGGCTCCTACAAAGGACTTTATCGATGGTATTGAATATGACGGTAAAAAGCCCATCGAATACCTCAACAGCCACAAAATAGGCAATAAGGACGATCCTTCACTCTCTGCGAAGTAATCCCTCATTAACATCTAACATAAACACCTGCCAAGAAAATCTTGGCAGGTGTTTATTTCCTCTGAAAAAAAACATTCTGCACGACGCGCAGAAACCCAACACACCACTTCCTATGTCTCAAAAAGGTTCCGATAAATTTAAGTATGGACTTCTCAAGGCGATCGATGTCAGCGGCTTTAAAGTCTTTGATCCCGTTGTCCGACTCATCTTTGCAGAAGAGCCCAGAAAGCAGATCCAAGATATCGCGAAGTACATGCTCTTACCGATCATATTCTGTCTCGTCTGTTTCTTCATGTGGGACATCATCGGCCCTCGCCACAAAACAAAATCAGGCGAGGTTCCTTCTCCCGGTAAAGTATTAGAAGCAGCCAAAGACGCCACACGCTTCAAACAGCGTGAAGGAGAAAAGGAAGCCGCTTTTGTAGCTGAAGGTAAAGACCGTGAGGCTCTTTTAGCAGATTCCAAAAAGAAACTTACAGAGTTTGAAGAAAAAACCGCCGAGCTTCAGGAACTATCTGCGGCAGCAGCCAAATCAGGGCAAAACAAAATCGATGCCTCCCTCAATCCCATTAAGGAAAAATACGATACCCTCAAGGCTAAGTATAAAACTGCTCAAACCGAACGCAAAGAGGCCATCTCCACTCTAGCAGATCAATTTGCCAACAAACAAGCCTCCAAAGACGAGCTCATTGCAGCTATGGAGGAAGACTCGCTGCAAAAAGAAAGCGAAAAGGAAGAGCTTAAAGTGCTCTCTCAACAGCTCGATGACATTCGCGCCAATCCGCCGAAAGAAATTAAAGAAGCTCAACTCGCAGCGAACAAGGCTGCTGATGAAGTTCAACATTATAAAAAGGTCATCGATATTCTCACCACCGGAAACCGCGAAGTTAAAAAAAATGCGCTACTCGAAAAAGCAGAAAAAGCTGAAGCGGCCTTAACGGTAGCCACCACAGGTGCAGAGGCTCAAAAGCAAGCGAAGGCTGTTGTTAGCAACAAAGATAAAGCGGGCAAAGCAGACGAACAGAAGTTCCCCAAAGCCGCTACCATTTACTGGCAAACATACCGCTCACTCGCAACCGTCTTTGTCGGCTTCCTCATCGCCGTCCTTGTCGCTGTGCCAGTAGGTATCATGTGCGGCCTTAATCGCATTGTGATGGCCTGCCTCACTCCTATCATTTCTATTTTCAGACCTGTTTCCCCAGTTGTATGGCTCCTCATTTTCCAAATCATTGTCGGAGCCTTCTTCCCAGATCCAGATAAACACTGGCTTTTTCAAACAATGAATGAATCCAAACTCTTACCAGGCTTCATCCATAATCTACAGGTAAACCCAGCAATGATCTTCTCCGCATGCACGGTAGCCATGTGCGCACTCTGGCCTGCGTTGGTAAACACAGCGCTTGGTGTATCCTCCATCGATAAAGATCACCTTAACGTCGCCAAGGTGCTACGCCTCGGCTTCTGGTCACGCCTATTTAAGATTATTATCCCAGCGTCATTGCCTCTGGTCTTTGCTGGTTTAAGAATCTCTCTGGGTGTGGGCTGGATGGTATTAATCGCTGCTGAAGCCCTCTCATCTTCTGACGGACTTGGAAAGTATGTCTGGGACGAATATCAGAATGGATCTTCCCAGTCCTTCGCAAATATCATCCTCGCATGCTTTGTGGTAGGCATCATCGGGTTCTTCCTCGATCGCATCATGATTATGCTTCAGAAGCTGGTATCATTCGATGACGGATCTGCCACTGCCTAATCAGCCACCCCATTTCATCCATTATGTCTTTTCTAGAAATCAAACAGGCCAACGTCGGCTTTGGCCCAGTTTCAAACCGCACCGAGGTTCTTAGTGATATCAATCTCAAGGTTGAAGAAAATGAGTTCGTTGCTGTGATTGGATTCTCAGGTGCGGGTAAATCTACATTGATGAACCTACTCGCAGGCCTACAACGGCCAGATCAAGGATCGGTCACAGTAAAAGGCCAGCTCGTAAAAGAGCCAGGCCCCCACCTTGGCCTCATGTTCCAAAATTACTCCCTACTGCCTTGGCTCTCGGTATTTGAAAATATCGAGCTCGCAGTAAAAACCGTCTTCCCCAAGCTCTCAAAATCTGAACGCAGGGAAAACATCATGCACTACATCGATATGGTAAAGCTCACTCCTGCTGCTGAGAAAAAACCACACGAACTTTCCGGCGGCATGCGCCAGCGCGCATCACTGGCTAGAACGCTCTCACTCCAGCCAGAAGTTCTCCTCCTCGATGAGCCACTCTCAGCACTTGATGCCCTAACACGCTCCGAACTCCAAGATCAGATCCTTAATATTTGGGAAAAAGACAAACGCACCGTTGTGATGATCACCAATGATGTAGATGAAGCGGTTCTGATGGCTGACCGTATCATCCCCCTCACCATCGGGCCCCAGGCCACCCTTGCAGAGGAATTTCGTGTTAACATGGAACGCCCACGCGATCGTCATACACTCAATGATCACCCCGAGTTCATGCGTCTCAAAGCCGAGATCACCTCCTTTATGATGGGGCTTAACAAGGAATCTAAAGCCAACGCTAACAGCTCTTCCACATCCATGCCTGACATCAAGCCCAAGGACTTCTCACTCCCAAGTGCACGTCTCGATTTCCGTAACCGCAAAGCCAAACCATCCGGCAGCCGTTCTGTGGCTTAATTTTATATTTTTCTCCTATGTCAGATAAAGCAAAACGTCTCGTAGAAATCTCTCATCTCGTAAAGGAATATCCCAATCCTTATGGGGATGACTTCCGCGTTGTGGAGGATTT
The DNA here is from genome assembly GCA_937969495.1 of uncultured Verrucomicrobiales bacterium. Classification (GTDB taxonomy): domain Bacteria; phylum Verrucomicrobiota; class Verrucomicrobiia; order Verrucomicrobiales; family Akkermansiaceae; genus Oceaniferula. Next base: position 20,751 of record CALBVY010000051.1, read on the forward strand.
TAATTTAAACATGAAGGAAGGCGAGTTCGTCTCCCTCATCGGCCACTCAGGTTGCGGTAAATCTACCGTTCTCACCATGCTCGCCGGCCTCAATGAAATCTCCGATGGTGGTATCATCGTGGGAAATAAAGAAATCGATGGCCCAGGCCCTGACCGCTCCGTGGTCTTTCAGGCACCCTGTCTCATGCCCTGGATGACAGCCTATGGAAACGTTATGTTAGGTGTGAAAAATATCTACCCACACGCTAGTAAGGCAGAGAAAAAACAAATCGTAGAACATTCACTCTCCGTCGTAGGTCTTGCCGATTCGATGAAAAAATACCCTCGGGAGCTTTCTGGTGGTATGCAGCAGCGCGTGGGTATTGCACGCGCCATCGCACTTCAGCCCAAGGTATTATTACTGGATGAGCCATTTGGTCGGTTAGACTCACTCACGAGAATGGAGCTCCAAGACGTCATCATCGATATTCTCGCAAGAGAAAAACTCACCGCTATGATTGTTACCCACGATGTCGATGAAGCCGTTTTCATGGCAGACCGCTGTGTAATGATGTCTAACGGACCACTAGCTGGCGTAGGTGAAATACTCGAGATTGATTTCCCCCGGCCACGTGATCGTGAGGCTATTTTCAGTGATCCTAAGTTTTTTGAATACCGTGAACACTTAATCGCATTTCTTGAACAACGCGCACATATCAAGGGCGCTACCCGAGTTTTCTCTAACGGACAGACCATGGGCTACATGGACAAAGAAGCCATCTCAGAAATCGAACAAAACCCAACTCTCACTCAGCTCTCAGGTGTTGCCTAACGAAGCTCGACATCTATGAATAAAATTCATCTCTATCATTTAAAACGCGATACCTTCTCTTAATAGCTTGGCTTAGCTTCTGCTATATGCTAGATGAATACCAATTCAATTATGCAAATGAAAAAGTACATACTACTCCTACCATTACTCGCAGCCTCTAACTTTACTCAGGCGGGCGAACCAAGCACCAAAGAAATAACCGCTGAGCCTGATGCGTTCAGACCTATCATCCCAACGCTCGATATCCGGACTCGTTATGAGTTTCGCGAGCAAGATGGCCTAGATGCATCTCATGCCTGGACTACCAGAGCACGTGTGGGATTAAAAACAGCAGACTTCTCAGGCTTCTCCGCATTTGCTGAAGCAGAGCTCAACTTTGCATTTGTCGATGATTACCGCAGTAACCCTACAGGCAGCACTAGCACAGATCCCTATGTTTCTGGTAATACTGTGATTGGTGATCCTGAAAACTTTGAGCTGAACCGTGCATGGGTACAGTATAAGAAGCATGGATTTCTCGCGAAAGTGGGACGACAGCGCATCATCCGCAACAACGCCGCATTTATCGGTAATGTTGGTTGGAGACAGAATGAGCAGACATTTGATGCTATTCAGTTAGCTTACAAGAATGACGACTTCTCTATTTCCTACGCATACTCAGATCGCGTACAACGTATCTTTGGTAATGATGCTAATGATGCAAGCTTTGCTGGAGACGGCCCTCCACTTCACGACTTCGAAGGTGAATTCCACCTCCTTGATGCTACTTACGATATTGGAAGTGGCACACTCGGTGGATATGTTTACCTCATCGATGTAGATAATAATAGTAACGTTGGTGAGAGTAATACTTACGGTGTATTCTACCAAGGTAATGGCCTTCATGCAGAAGTCGCTTATCAAGACGGTGAAAGCACACTATTCACAGGCCTCGATTATGATGCTATGTATGGACACGTAAAATACACCCATAAGGTAGGTAAATCATCCTTCCTAGCTGGTGTTGAGTACATGGAAAACGGCTTCAAAACTCCATTTGCTACCGTGCATGCATTTAATGGCTTTGCAGATGCATTTATCCTACAGCGTATCGGTCTCAATACTGCAAGTGGCTATGACGGTATGACAGATGCCTACGTAGGTTACATCCGCGGTGGCCTCCCTGGTAATATGACCTTCAAAAGCTTCCTCCACTACTTCATGGACGATAGCATGAGTAATACTTACGGCTGGGAAATTGATGCAGTGCTCGTCAAGCCATTCAGCAAAAATGTAAAAGGTATCCTCAAGGCAGCTTATTTCAATGCAGATGATGACGCCGGCTTCAGCGACATCAAGCAGGTAAGCGTTGAGATGAACTATTCATTCTAATTGCTGATCTAGAATCTAAGTTTCACAATCATAGTAAATAGAAATCCATCCAGTGGTGAGTCATCTCATCGCTGGGTGGATTTTTTTTTATCTCAGATGATGCATTGGATTTTGCAGGAAATGCATCATCTGGGCTTATAAAGCCGAGAGCTCATCAACGATCTCACACCACTCTTCACCCAGCTTGGCCTGGCCTGATGGAGCAGATTTCCCCGCGCGGTCATACCAGTAACCAGCATTGGCTAAGTCACCTTCTACTCGGTGCAGATGCGCATGGATCCATGCCCCTGCACTACCTTCAACCTCCTCACAAAGATCATGAGCGGCATCCCAGCGCCCAGCGCGAACTAACCACAGTGCCGTAAGTCCATTATTCAGTCCCGCAGGCGGATTACCACCGCGCTGCGCAGATTCAGCTAATTGTTTTGCATTCATGCTTGATGATAGCCCCCACATTAGCCGGCATCAAGATCTAAGTCATTTAAGCTCACTGGAGTAGCTCAAGCATCTCTTTTTCATTCAAGCCCTGCATCATCGGGCGTGCTTCATCATCACTCTCACCCATCGCTGCATGAATCATTCCAAGTTTACGCTCTTGGAGTTTAAGTATCTTCTCCTCCACTGTTCCTCGGGTAATAAACTTATAGATGGTGGATGGCCGTGTCTGACCAATCCGGTGGACTCGATCCGCCGCCTGCGCTTCCACCGCAGGGTTCCACCATGGATCAAAGAGCACTACGGTATCTGCCGCAGTAAGGGTAAGGCCATAACCACCGGCCTTGAGACTGATAAGAAAAACAGGTGGACCGTCCTGCTTTTGAAAACGTTCCACCACCGCACTACGATCACGTGTAGCACCATCCAGGTAACAGTAGTCAATATTCTCTCGCTCTAACTCAGCACGGATCAGGGCAAGCATGGAGGTGAACTGACTAAAGACCAGCACACGGTGATCCCCACGCTGCGCTTCTGCTAGCAACTCCATCAATCTAACCAATTTCGTAGAGGTCTCTATAATCGATCTATCACTCAGCTGATCATCCAACAACCGAAGATCACAACATGTCTGCCGCAGCCGTAGCAGCACAGTAAGCATCTGCATACGGGCATTATCAGCACCCGATTGCTTCCGTAACTGATCTACCTTCTCAGCACCTTGACGCAAGATCGCTTGGTAGCTCTCTTTTTGCATGGAGGTAGGATCACACCAGATAATGCTTTCTAGCTTCGCGGGTAGATCTTTGGCAACCAGTGACTTGGTCCGCCGCAGCATAAAGGGCTCCGTGCGCCAGCGTAGGCGCTGCATAGCAGCACGGGTGCTCTGGTCTTGCACTTCCGCGGCAGAGGGGATCTCATACCGCTGGCGAAAGTCCTCCCTACCACCCAAGTAACCGGGAAGAAGGAATTGATAGATAGACCAGAGATCTCTCACGCTATTCTCCACCGGTGTTCCTGAGATAGCAATACGGGCCATAGCATGAACTTTTCTTGCTGCCTTTGCAGCCAAGGTATCAGGATTCCGGATGGCACTGGCTTCATCAAGAACCATGGCACCAAAGGTAAGGCTTTGGTATTGCTTGATGTCTCTATCTAACAGTGAATAACTAGTAATGATAATGTCCGCAGATTCCATTACCTCAAAGTATTTTTTCCGCTTATTCCCGTGTAGAACAAGCACCTTAAGATCTGGTACAAACTTAGCAGCCTCATCACGCCAGTTACCTAACAATGTAGCTGGACAAACCACCAGTGCAGTTCCTTTTGTTTGCCAAAGCTGGAGAAAGGCCAGTGTCTGAAGAGTTTTACCCAAGCCCATATCATCGGCTAATAGAGCTGCTCCCTCACCACTAGCGCGGCGGAAAATCCAGTTCACACCTTCTTTTTGATAATCACGTAATATACCCTCTAACTTGTTTGGCAAAGGCGGAACCTTAAGCTCTTCGGCTATTTGACCTTGGTCAGAGCCGTAGTAGCTATTGAGGCGTTTGATGTAGGCAGCTTGCTGTGCGGGGAAATAGTAACGTCCATTACGCTGATCAGGACTGCCATCAAGCAAAACACCATCCATAATCTCGGTATCAAAGCTAGAGATAACCGCTTTCCCTCCCCGAGGGAGGGTAATACTTCGGCTTCCAGATTGAAGAAGCCTCCTAACCGCAGCAGGATCAAGTGTCTTTTCTCCGCACTGCCAGGTAACATCACAGGCTAACCAATCCTCACCAGAGCCAGCTTCTGCAATATCAAAATGCGGCACGATCCTTTCCAATCTGGATTCCACTCTACCCAGCTTTTCTTCCGTGTTTACCTGCCAGACTTTACGTAATTGCGGCAAGGAGATGGTGAGAAAATCCAGCACCTCATCCTCCCCTCGGAGAAAAAGAAATCCTGATGCATCCAGAATCTCAAAGCCTTGATCCATCATTCTTGAAATAGCCTGCTGCTCTTGCTCATGATTTCTAACCATCCACCGATGCGCAATATCAACATCTCGGCATGGGAAACCTGTATCATCGGAAGCCCCCCCTAGAGAAACACTATACCCTTCCGTGTAGTGCGCTACCAGCCGTGCTTGCAGCGCACGGGTGGAACCTGAAATTTCTAGCTCAATCGTCGGTGAGCCATCACTTACCTCCAGACCTCCAAGATCAGCAGGAAGGGTGTAGGCTTGTTCAATCTGGCTAAGCCGCTTAACAAACTTAGCGGTATCAATCTCTAACCAATCACCTGAAATCAGATCAGCCAGACTGGCCACACCCTGCAGAGGATATTTATTTTTGCTCGGTTCTGCTAGAAATAAATTCTCACCGTCCCACTGCGCGAGACTCTCTCCCAGCACAAGTAGGGTGCCTGTTTCCATATCCGCTAACCGTAGCCAGAGGGTGTCACCACCAGATTCTTCGTTGCACTCCATTTCCAGATTCGGCCGTAAGGTGGTCTGATGTATCTTGATAGGTTGATTCCCGCTTGTAATTCTAACATGATTTACCACAGCGCGAAAAAACTCTTCCAGCTGCTGCTCCTGAAGCGAGAGCATGACAGCGTCGACTTGACCGGTATTTTTTTGTAACCAAAGGGCGAGCAGAAGATCAGCTTGCTGCACTTCTGTATCCGCTGCCGCACGTTTCAAGTGAATGGCACGCATCCCTTCATGAGGGAACTTAGGGGAGAGCCTCACCTCTAATGGATGCATCTCAGGGGCTGGTTTAGATTCTGGAGTCAGCTTCGCTCTAGCAGGTTCTTCAACTGGTTTGGCAATACTTGATAGTAAAACAGCCGCAGCATGTTCACACATGGCACCGGTAGCACGGCTCATGGAGCAGTGACAGAGATTCTCCACTTCATGTGGGCCCAGCACCTTCACCACCACTCTCTGCGGCTTACGGCCAGACTGAAGCATCCCCTGAAAAACGCCGCCCTTACGAACAACTTGGGTGATTTTCCCCAGCTTCACCAAGGCTCTCGCCTCCTTAAAGACACGGCCTCCTGCGGACTGACCCACCCATTTCTCTGTGATTTCCATGATTATACGCTGAAGACTCCTGCGATGCCTACGAGCAGGAGAGTGACGTAAGGTGTGCATACCTTGCAATGACACGTTTTCAGATCCGTCATTTTTTGTCTTTGGGGAGACTGATTATTTGTGCATGTTTGGCACCGATCTTTGATCACTTGATCATGCCATTCTGCCAAAACCATGAAAATCGTCGCTACAGCCAACCAAAAAGGAGGCGTTGGTAAAACCACCACCGCTATTAATCTCTCAGCTGGGCTTGCAGCACGTGGCCAGCGCGTTCTGCTCATTGATATAGATCCTCAGGCTAATGCTACCAGCGGTCTTGGCTGTGAACCAAATGGTAGTGAGAGTATGTATTACCCACTGCTCGGTGAAAGTAGCATGGAGGAAAAAATCATTCCCACCCGCCTACCCAACCTTTCCCTCATCCCCTCGGGTATGGATCTCGCTGGTGTAGAGATCGAGCTTGCACGTATGGACGATCACCTTGTCCGTCTCCACAACCTCCTGGCAACATCAAAAAAACACAACTCCTTTGATTTCTGTATTCTCGATACACCACCATCTCTGGGCGTTCTTATGACTTCAGCTCTCGCCGCTGCCGATGAAATCCTCATCCCGCTCCAGTGTGAGTGGTTTGGCCTCGAAGGTCTGGCTAAGATTGTGCAGGTAATCGATCAAATCCGCGATTCTGGTGCCAATCCTAACGTCACTCTCGAAGGCATTGTCATGACGATGTATGATGGCCGGACGAATCTCTCTCGCCAAGTCGTTGAAGAAGTAGGGAGCTACTTCCCTTCACAGCTTTACAAAACTGTGGTTCCCCGCTCCATCCGTATTGGTGAAGCACCCAGCCACGGTATGACCATCTTCGAACACGATCCCAATGGCATCGGAGCCAAGGCTTACGGCAACGTCGCAGATGAGTTCCTTGCTCGTCACTCCGTCTGCGGCCCACCACTAGCATCCACCTAAAACAGGCTGCTCAATGATGGGATAAATCCCCCTGACCACCATTCTGTTTACTACCAGCTGTAGGAATGAAACTTGCGCCAGCACCTCTTTACACGTTGATTGGTAATGCACATGGCAAATGACGCACACGGATCTGTCTCAGCACTCCATGAAGTAGAGCTGGAGCTCAGCCCAGCTGCTGTGGCGGAAGCTTTACAGCATCTACCTGAGCTTGTTTTTTTTGATACTGCGGGGAATTTACCATCACGTAGCCATGCGCCAGTTTCCATCATTGCGGCTCGGCCTGTGGAAATAGTTCGGGGTGATATCTCCAATTTTACGCCATTACGTAAAGCGATTAGCCACTGGCAGGTGAAGAGCCCATCCCTAGGCTTTCCTACTGGTGGAGCATGTGGATGGATAGATTACGAAGGTGCATTCTGTTTTGGTATTTATCCAGAAATGCTCATCTATCAGCATGATCGACAACAATGGTGGCAGTGCGGAGATCTCGCCAGTGAAATAGAGCGATCTAACATAAAAATAAAACCTGTCAGCATCGGCGATTTCCATCCAACGATGAGCCAGGATGATTATGAAAATGGGGTAAGAAAAATTCACGATTACATTGCCGCTGGAGATATTTACCAAGTGAACCTCACACAAAAATTCACGGCAGACGTGCAAGGCGGCTCATTATTCCCTCTTTATTCTTATCTCCGCCATCACACACCCTCCCCTCTCGCTGTATGGATGAAATTAGCAGACCGTGAAGTGCTATCCTCCTCACCGGAAACCTTCCTACGGATAAGTGGACGCAGTATTGAAACCCGCCCCATCAAAGGCACTCGACCACGGTTTCCCGATCCAGAACAAGATGCTGCATCGGCTAAAGAGTTATTAAATTCCGAAAAAGAACGTGCAGAGCTCATTATGATCACAGACCTCGAAAGAAATGATCTAGGACAAGTCTGTGACTTTGGCAGTGTGCGAGTAGCAGATATGTTAGCACTTGAAAAGCTCGAGCAAGTCTATCACCTAGTCTCCACCGTTACAGGAACCTTACGGGAAGAAATCGATCATCTCACCGCGCTGCAAGCATGTTTTCCGGGTGGCAGTATCACGGGCGCTCCGAAGAAACGTGCGATGGAAATAATCGAAGAACTAGAGCCTGAGCCTCGGGGACTGTACACAGGGGCAATCGGTTATATCGGCTTCAACGGAGAAAGCCAGCTGAACATCCCTATCCGCACCCTTGTTAGAGAAGGAAGCCAGCTCCATTATCACGTTGGCGCAGGTATTGTCGCAGACTCAGACCCAGCGGCAGAATACCAAGAGACCTTACAGAAGGCCAAAGGTATACGCCAAGCACTGCATGAGTTTCACGGGCGAACAAAATGATCATGAAAAACCCCCAAGTGATCAAAGCAACAAAGACATTTATAATTGCTAAGTAAGTGTGTTATCAAATTGACCTTAAGTCACATCACCTTACCTTAACCACCTACACCATTCCCATATTTTATGAAACGCTCCATTACCATGATCATCTCCGCCGCCATCCTTTCCATGATTTCCTCATGTGGCTTAATCAACAGTGTCCTCAAAATCCCTGCTGGAATCTTGCAAGCCGCAGGCAGGACCGCAGGTCTTGGGCTCACTGATGCAAAACCTCAACCAATACAAAATCAGGAAACTCAGGAGCTTGAGAAAAAAGCTTCCACCACTCCTGAAACGGCCGAATAAGGTAGGTGTAATTATTTTAACATTTTAAAAAAAGCGCGACCAGTGATCTGGCCGCGCTTTTTTATTAAAACTAGATTTTGTTAGTGAGACTAGCTGCAGCCGCAGCCACCACCGCAGCACTTTGCACTGGAGAAGTTCTCAGCAACAACATCCCAGTTCACTACATTCCAGAATGCAGCGATGTAGTCAGGACGTTTGTTCTGGTAGTTCAGGTAGTAGGCATGCTCCCAGACATCAAGGCCAAGGATAGGCTTACAGCCACATGCACCTACAAAATCACCCATCAGTGGGTTGTCTTGGTTTGCTGTAGAGCTAATAGCAAGGCTGCCATCACCCTTAACTCCTAACCAAGCCCAGCCTGAACCAAAACGAGTCGCCGCGGCCTTAGCAAAAGCTTCTTTCATCCCATCCAGTGAACCAAAAGCACTATCAATCGCCTCGGCAAGCTCACCAGAAGGCGCAGAGGCTCCACCAGGTGCGATTACTTTCCAGAACAGACTGTGGTTAAAGTGACCACCACCGTGATTACGCACGGGGGTCTGAATTTCAGCTGGAAGTTTATCAAGATTTTGGATGAGCGCCTCTACAGAGACACCTTGTAGGTCATCTTTACCTTCGAGAGCACCATTCAGGCCTGCTACATAGGCGTTGTGGTGTCTGTCATGGTGGATTTCCATGGTTTGAGCATCAATATGCGGTTCCAGCGCATCAAAAGCATATCCGAGTTCAGGTAATTCGTGTGCCATAATATTTAATTTAAATGAGTTTTTAAGTTGTTGGGTTGTCATCGTTGGCAACTGTGATTATGCATCATACTTGCATCCCAGTGGCCGATGCGAGAACTATGCCGTAGCTCTCTATCTCCGCAAGCAAAACCCTGTGTCAGTATTTTTTACCCCACCTTTTTTCTATAATGATCACACCTGAAGCTCTTCCCTACATCACTGCCGCCATTGGCATCATCATCGGTATTCTTATCACCTGGCTCATCATGAATGCTAAGGCAAAAGCTCATTCTGGCATCGCCGCCGAGAAACTCCTCGCCTCCTATGATCGCAGTGAACAGATCACTCAGGATCTAGAAAATATACGTATCAAATATGAGAACCTCAGCGCTACCGAGTCCACTTTACGTCAGAACACTACCGAGCTGGAGGTCAGACTCCAAGAAGAGAAAAAAGCAGCCCTTGAGAAGCAAGCTTTACTCGAAAAGGCCGAATCCAGACTCACCGATACTTTTAAAGCACTCTCCGCCGATGCCCTGAAGTCCACCCAGGATCAATTTCTCTCCATGGCCAAAAACAGCCTGAAAACTCAGCAGCAGGAAGCCACCAGTGAACTTGAAAAACGCAAAACTGCCGTGGAACAGCTGGTAAAGCCCATTTCCCAAACACTGGAGAAAGTACAACATCAGATTACCGAGAGCGAAAAACACCGCGAAGGCGATAAAGCATCACTGAAACAGCAAATCATCCACATCACAGAAGCCAATATTGGCCTGCAAAAAGAAACCCAGAAGCTCGTCAAGGCTCTACGCCAGCCCACAGGACGAGGTCAGTGGGGAGAGATGCAGCTACGCCGAGTCGTTGAAATGGCCGGTATGCAGGAGCACTGTGACTTTGAAACACAGACGACGGCGACTACCGATGAAGGTAAAAAAGTTCGCCCCGATCTCATCGTAAAGCTTCCTGGTGGTCAGCACGTGGTGGTTGATTCCAAAGCCCCCATGGATGCCTATCTTGACGCCGTAGAAACAGAGGATGACAGTGTCCGTGACGCCGCCCTTGCGCGCCACGCCCAACAAGTGCGCACTCACATTCAACAGCTTGGGAGTAAAAAATACCAGCAGCAGTTTGAAACTACACCTGAGTTTGTTGTGCTCTTTCTCCCCAGTGAGGCATTTTTCTCCGCCGCTCTCACTCAGGACTCTAGCTTAATTGAAAAAGGAGTGGATCAAAATGTCATCCTCGCCACCCCCACTACCCTCATCGCCCTCCTCCGCGCCGTTTCCTTCGGCTGGAGACAGGAAGCACTCGCAGAGAATGCGCGTGAAATTTCTGCCTTGGGTAAAACACTCTACGAGCGCCTTGGCACCTTCGCTGGACATCTCACTAAGGTAGGTAAAAATCTGGAAACCACCGTCGGAAACTACAACAGCGCCATTGGCTCATTCGAGCGATCCATCATCCCTGGTGCTAGGAAGTTTTCCGAACTCGGAGCCGCCGCAGAGGATAGTAAACTCTCCGAACTAAAAACCGCAGAGGCAGTCCCACGTCAGCTCAACGCCGATCTACCTGGCACAATCGAGAACATCATCCCCAGTGGCGATGAGTTTGCTATAGCCAATGATTTACAAGCCGACACCGATGCCTTTGGCTTCGAGGGCTTCACCACAGCAGAGCCAGATGAAAAACCGGATACGAAATCCGCCGCGGATGATCTGAGGTCAGCATTTGAGTAACACGAACCACATCTACTGCTACACAACACACTCTGGACAAGTACCAAAGAACTCCAGCTCGTGATACAGGTTTTTATATCCTGTGGTAAACTGGATTTCTTTTTCGAGTTCGTGCACAGGGCATGGGGCATTAACAGGCTCAATACTCCCACAGCTGGTGCAGATAAGATAATCACGGTGTTGACCAGGGATGAGGAGTGCAAAGTAAGCAGCGCGCTCATGGAGGCCTAATCTGCGCGCAATACCTTTATCCGCGAGCCGTTGCAGGAGACGAAAAACAGTGGCCTTATCACACTGATTAATTAAACGCGGAGACTCAGCAAGCTCACCAAGCGTCATCGGACGGCTAGATTCTAACAAAGTCGTGAGCAATTCCTCCAACGCCTTCGTACGGCGTAGCCCCTCCGCGCGACAGCGGTCAATGATATTATCCAGATTCGTGGGCATATAAGTAATGAAAAAAATTACAGGAGGTCTTGCTGACCATGATTAGACGGTGTGGCACCAATTTTAGTGTAAGCAGCCGGTAGTGCTACTCGGCCGCGTGGTGTGCGTTTAAGGAAGCCTTGCATGATGAGAAATGGCTCATGGACTTCCTCTAACGTGGATGCATCTTCACCAATGGCAACTGCTAATGTAGAAAGACCTACCGGCCCGCCGTTAAATTTATAAATAGCGGCTTCCAAGATACGTTTATCCATTTCATCTAAGCCATCACTATCAATCTCAATCATCGCAAGGGCATCACTGGCAATCGGCGCGGTGATCGTACCATCCGCACGAACTTGGGCGTAATCACGCACCCAACGCAAAAGGTTATTAGCAATACGCGGAGTACCACGCGAGCGCGAAGCAATCTCCTCCGCACCCTCATCTTTAATGGAAACATTTAACAGCCCAGCCGAACGGAGAATAATGTGGGTGAGCTCACTGGCGGTGTAATAATCTAATCGATTAACGAGGCCAAAGCGTGAACGTAGCGGCGAAGTAAGCATACCCGAGCGCGTGGTAGCACCTACCAAAGTAAACTTGGGAAGGTTAAGTTGAATCGTACGAGCAGAGGGGCCAGAATCGATGATGATATCCAGCCGATAGTCCTCCATCGCCGGATAGAGATACTCCTCAATAGCCGGATGAAGGCGGTGAATCTCATCAATAAATAAAATATCACCCTTCTGAATATTGGTAAGAATCCCCGCGAGGTCTCCCGCTTTTTCAATCTGTGGACCAGAGGTAGTGTGGAGCTGAGTGCCAGTGGCATTAGCGATGATATTTGCCAATGTGGTTTTCCCTAATCCAGGTGGACCAGAGAGCAAAATATGCTCAAGCACATCATCTCGCTGTTGTGCGGCTTGCACCATGAGCATAAGGCGGTCCGTCACTTTCTCCTGACCTTTAAAATCCTCAAACCCTGGCGGGCGCAAAGACTGCTCAAAGGTTTTATCCGGCTGGTCATTAGCCTGCTGATAGAGAGATTCAGACATGGTAAAAAAAGATAAAGCGCAGTGACGTGGGGCTAGCGGATAAGGTCCTCCTCATAGAAAACTTTGAACCCAGCGTTATGAAGAACAGAGGTGCCAAACTGTGTATCCTCTAAGTGCATGGCCATAAGCGTCCTCCCCTCCGGGTGCGGCATCAGTGAGTAAACAAAGTCAACATTCGTCTCAGCAGCGCGGAGAGTATCTAGCGCACTTGCTAGGCCATTTCCAGCCTCACTGAGTGCCACCACACAGAGTTCAGAAGTCGTGTGAGGGATGCCTTTTTCCATGAAAATACGCATGGCTTGATCAGGATCAGAAACCACGAGACGAACAACGGCAGCATCTCTGGAATCTTGCACACTGAGACCAATAACCTGAATGTTTTCCGTGCGTAACAGCCTGACCAAGGAACTAAGCGCGCCAGACCTGTTCTTCAGCATCACAGAGAACTGAATAGGTGCTGTGCCGTTAGGTTTGATTTCAATCTCTGCCATGGTGCAGAGACATTAAACCATGATATCTCGCGAAACTTAACCTAAAAATTTCTGGAACCCAAAAAATGAACCGCCTATTGGCTCGTCAAAGGTAGTTCGATGACACTGACATTTCTAAACTGCACAGGGTCACCGTGACCACAGAAGGTGATATGACCAGAACGGCGAATGACTCCTTTGTGTTTAGGGTATTTTTTAGCTAGCTCATCAAGATCCGCTTCATTGATAACAGTGCCATTCAGCTCAACAGTGACTTTGTTATCATTCACCGTGATTTTTTGATGATTCCACTCACCCAGAGGCTTAAGAAAACCTTTTTTGGCAGCTTTTAATGTATAGAGACCACCGTGAAATTGGTATTCCTTAAGATCTTTATACTTCTCTGCTGTGTCATCGAGCACTTGCACTTCCATCCCATTGTATGCTGGATCACCTTCGCCTGTGTAGTGGATACCTACACCATTGTTTCCTCCAGGAGGGAGTTTAAATTCAAAATCGAACACGTAATTCGTGTACACCTTCTCTGTCATCAAGTTTTTCCCCTGTGGCGTACAGACGATGGCGCCATCTTTAACGGCGTAGCCAGTACCCTTCCAGCCACTCAAATCTTTACCGTTAAATAAGACAACCGCTTTGTTTTTTTCCGGCGATTCTCCGTCACAACTACAAAGGGCGATAGCTAAAATGCAGATAATAAATTTCATGTGTTGATGTTAGCCATCATAGATTCACTTTGCAAGTATATCGCTCAATGATATAACAATAAAGTTAAGTTTTAACTCAATATTTTCACTGGCAATCATATCTGTGTCCGTCAGATTGCTCTGGGTATGATCATTGAACACAAAAAAGAACCCCTCTACTGGGGCGCGCTTGATCTGGGTATGTTTGGCCTCAACAAGGACTGGTATGGAGCAGAGATCGAGACTCCCGCCGGCTTTGGTATAGCCATTGATCACGGCAGTTTCTGGTTTGTCACCACACGGCGTGCACCCGCAGCGTTACATCCAAAAGCACGGCCAGGTCAGTTTACCCCAGAGCTTTGGAAATACGATTGTGCAGAGTTTTTCCTCAGTCACCCAGCATCTGGTCGATATTTAGAATTTAACCTCGCAGCCAACGGGGCTTGGTGGAGTGCAGAGTTCACCGCTCCGCGCATCAGGGCACAAGAGGAAGACTTTGTAATTCCTGGAGTAAAAACCTACGCCGATCTATCACCTGACGGCTCATGGTTAGCGGCAGCATCCATCCCCCTTGACCTCCTGCAGGCGCGGATAGACTTCGGACCAGAAACTGCTATGAACGTTTCATTTATCATTGATTCCCCTGCGCAAAAATTTCTCTCAGCAGCACCTGCGGCAGAAGGCGCGCCAGATTTTCATCGGCCAGATTTATTCCAGCAAGTTCAGATCATCGATGGTGGCCTAACCTTTGATCAGCAAGAGCCAGTAAAGTAAATAGGGCAGAGCTTTACATCCTAGGTACTCATTTTCTATGGTCAGCCCATGATCAAAAACTTACGTCGTATCGCCTTTGTAGGTGTGGGGAGAATGGGGGCTAATATGGCACGTTGTCTCAACGATGCCGGCCACACGATCACTGCAGTCTACGACGTCCATCATAGCGCCGCCCAAGCACTGGCTAATGAGTTAGGCTGCTCAGCTCCGAGCACCCTCTCAGAGTGTGCCGCTAACGCAGAACTCGTAATCACTGTGGTGAGTGATGATGCTTCCATGCAAGAAATTTTCCTAACAGGAGAGAGCACTCTATTATCCAACGCCTCGGGTAAAACCTTTATTAACTGCGCCACCGTCTCTCCAAAGATTCATTTGGAGATAGAATCTGCTGCTAAAAAGGCAGGAGCGCAAACGCTTGAGGCCTGTATGGCATCAAGTATCAGCCAAGCGCGTGAGGGTAGCCTCTACCTCATGATCGGCGGGCAAGAAGAGGTATTTAACTCTTGTAAAGAAGTGCTAGAGGCACTTTCTACCAAGCTCCGCTATATTGGTAAAGCTGGTGAGGCAGCTAAGGTAAAGGCACTGGTAAACATGGTAATGAATATCAATACCGCAGCTCTCGCAGAAGGCCTCGGACTAGGTGCAGCACTGGGACTAGATCTAGAAATGCTCTGCGAGGTCTTCTCTCAAACAGGTGCAAATTCACGAGTGCTAGAAACAGATGCTGAAGATATGATCGAACGTGATCATGAATGCTGGTTCTCTGCTGCTCATGCAGAAAAAGACAGCGGTATTGCTAATCAACTCGGCAAGGACGTTGGGCTGAAACTCCCGCTATCACTTGCTACCCAGACTCAATACCAACACATGAAAGACCTCGGTCTTGGAGAGCTTGATAAGTCCGGTATCGCCGAGCTCACTTTTCAAGGGCGCACAGAAGCTTAAACTTACTCCTACCCATGCTTCCTATCAGAAATAACCTAGGAGAACGGCTTGATGTCGCTTTTCACGGTGCTGAGAAATCAGACTGCTTAGTCATTCTCGGCCACGGTGTCACGGGTAACAAAGACCGCCCATTACTCGTAGAGCTGGCCGATGCCCTAGCGGAAAATGGTTGGCCGTGTGTGCGGATTTCCTTTTCAGGTAATGGAGATTCTGAAGGTGAATTTAAAAATTCTAACATCACCAAAGAAGTTGCTGATCTAGGAGCCGTGGTTGATCAAATCGGCAGTGGGAAACGCATCGCCTACATCGGCCACAGTATGGGAGGTGCTGTAGGAGCTCTATTTGCCGCACGTGATGAGCGAGTTAAGGTACTCGTATCTCTTGCGGGTATGGTGCACACCGCCAGATTTGCTCGCCGTGAGTTTAGCGATGTAACACCCGATCAAGGATACATGTGGGATGAGCCAGACTGCCCACTCTCACAAGCGTATGTGGATGACCTTACCCAAATAAATAACACCCTTGATGCCGCCAAGGAGGTCCGCCTACCATGGCTCATCCTTCACGGCACAGCAGATGATATCGTACTACCAAGTGATAGCCACGACTTAATCAAAGTATTACGTAAGCCCTCCAAGCTCGTGGAAATTCAAGAGGCCAAACATTCCTTTGATGGCCACTACAGCACGATTACCTTAAAAGTTTCTGAGTGGCTTACACAATATCTCTAAAGCTTACCCCAGCACTATGTTCCAAAATTTAAACACATATTCTTGGTTCAAGATTGATGCTTAAGTTATCCAAAGTATACTATGCCCATGAAACCACTTTGCCATTGCTTATTGTTAGGCTTATCACTTTTTACCTGTTTGTTGAATTCATGCGGTGATAAAAAAGAAAAAGCCGCTCAACAATTGGAAACCTCAGGCTATCAAACCACTCCTGCCGATTTCCTTAGAGCAGCAGAAAATGGTGACATCAAAGCACTGCAATTATTTATCGAACAGGATATGGACATCGGCGTGAAGGACGATAACGGCTGGACAGCACTCCACCTCGCTTCACGCTCAAGTCGGCAGGAGTCTATTTCATTTTTGTTAGAATCAGGAATGGCAGTGGATATCCCTGGCCTAGATGGAGTAACGCCCCTCATGCTTGCAGCTCGGGAAGGTAATACCACCATGGTGCGCTACCTCCTCAAACAAGGAGCCAAGGCAGAGCTAAAAGATGAAAAAAACCGCAGCGCGCTTATTCTTGCCGTAGAGGGTGGCCATAAGTCCTGCGTAGAAGAGCTTGCACCCTACTCCCGGGCACAGCTTGATACCGCGCTTCTCTACGCTGCCTCCAAGGGGAAACATCAAGTCATCAATACTCTTACCAGCTTTGGCGCATCTGTTTACGTGCGCCACGAAGAAGGGATGACACCCCTCATGCTCGCTGCACACCACGGCCATACTGATACTGTCAATTCATTGTTAGATAGTGGTGCTAACCGATACGCAATTAATGAACAAGGGTGGACCGCAGCGCAGGTAGCCGCCGCCGCAGGACAAGACACCCTTGTTGCCATCTTAGACCAGATACCTATCGATGAAGAAATGGCCATCACCGAACCAGAGGACGCCGAGGGCGTAGACTGGGAAGTTCCTGCCAATCTAGCCATCGCCAGTATCACAGCAAGTAATCCAGATAGCACTCCCCAAAAAGATCACCAAGTGGAAATGAAAGAAGCAAAAATATTGGAAAAAGCATTGCCACCTCAAGGCCGTAAGCACCTGCCCTTCGTAGCGGGTAAAACCCTCACCACCACAGGCGCAACAGCCGCTACCGTGGTTAAGGAACTAGCCATGATCGATTACCAAGAAAAGCCTCTACCACTGATGGTGGAAAAGACCACTCCACCCTCTTCCGAGAACGGTGGCACAGCCGAACTTCGCATGCTTTACGGAGAGCAGCAAAAAGTAGCCGTCCGCGAAGGGGAAATCATCCCTAACACTCAGTTTAAAATCATCAACATCCGCCGTATACTCAATCATTCTAAGGTAACCGATGGTCAACCTACGGATGTCTCCATAGTTGAGATTGAAGACACTCGCACTGGTAAGCGACGTGAAATGACCGCTCGGATCCCTGCCACCGCCTCTGAACCATGGGCAGTGATGCGCACCAAGAGCAATGGGGAATATTACGCCGTCCGTGCAGGGCAAAGTTTCAGCACAGCAGCCGGTGAGCATTTTACCATAACAGATGTACGCCCTAGCCAGTTGGTCATTACTCACAATGGCACCGGCGAAGTCAGCACTATTCCTTTAGGGCGTTAGGCTTTAAATATTACACTAGGCTTTAAGAAAAATAGAGACCAATCAACACAAGTTCTTAGTCGAGTCGCTTAAACTCTTTTTTTCTATCAAAAGGAACTTACCTAGGGTTCGTCCAAAAGCACTCCCATATATCATTACCTCCGTAAGCATATATGCGCTCATTATAGACTGTTTTCAAAGATGTTATTTCGTTAAACATTTGAATTTCTTCATCAGTTCTATTGTAGACTTTACGATATCGTTCACGAATCAGTTTTGACAACTGGTATTGATAAGTAAGTGCAACACGATATTTCACAGGGTTTGAATTTTCTTTGAAATCAACGTTGTAAGTTATTTTATAGACAGAACCTGGTGAAAAGAGGCCATATGTCTGCCCTAGATCTTTCGCGTCATAGAGATTACTATCTACTTTATTACCTTCATGATCATAAAACTCAATCGACGGATGCAACACCTCCGTTGGAAGTTCAGACTTCACTCTCAAATAAACTTTTATTTGGAGTGATTTTCCATCTTCTGATAATTGGTTGGTATAATTATTTGCTACGATAGGGACAAGATTTTTCAGCTCGCCTGCTAGAGATAAATCAAGCTCTCTTTTTTGGTTATCTGCTGCAACTTTGGTAATAGTGCTATAAATTATAATAGCTCCGATAACTGTACTCACTAAAGTTAGTAAGTCTATGATGTTTATTTCTCTATTTAATGTGAAAGCCATAATTATTTATAATATTTATTCTACCGCAAATTTTACATAACTTTGATAGTATAAATGGCGCGCAGAATTATCAGTATATATTACAGGCTTCATCTTATAGTTACTCTCTGCATCTAAGCTCACCTCATCCGTTGCGTTTCTTATACTTCTTAACGATTCTACGTATTTTACTCTACCTAAAGCCGGTAGTTGAATAGATTCAATATGAGTAGATTTCTTTTCGATGTTTTCTATATGATAATTACCATCATAATCATAATTTGATCGAATCAAATCGACCATTGCAAAGTCTTTTTCCCTGCTAATTGAACCTGTTGCTGACTTTTCATAAAGATAAAACGAACCTTGAAATTCAAGATCAGATCCTGATGCCAATAGAAACTCTTCAAGCGCAAGGTCTCTATTTGATTTTTCTTTAAAAGAATCTAAGAGGCTCTTAAAAAGTGCATTATTGATTGAATTAATAGTGCCAGTTACTGTGCTCGATATTAATTTACCAAAATCAGTATCTTTGCCCCTATAAAAAGCCCGTTTAATACCAAGTCGGTCAACCTCATAAACTTTTATAGTCACGCGGTAGTCTCTACCACTCGGAAGATTAAATAATAAAGACTCTTTGTGTGATATCGGTATCGGGGAAAATGATTCTTGATCTAGTTTTACCGATGTTGCAGCTACATAAACGGCATCAGCAGGCAACAGAGGGTGTTTTGAATCTACCGTTTTAGCATGTGCAATAACCCATAGTTCTTTTCCCGCATAAGTAGAGCTTTTTGCTTTTGATTTTTCATCAAATTTTCTCTGTAACTCTCCCATATATACCTCTGCTAATCTCACTTTAACAATTTTATCATCTCCTTCTTTACCGTGGTGGACAGCACTAGTAGGAATTTTCTTATAGCTATTACCCGTAACTTGCCCAAACAAATGGGCTTTATAATGCCTTGGGGTGGAACAGTTCGAACAAAGCGCTACTAATATTAGCACGCTACTAATTTTTAATATTTTTTTCATGATGGCGGATTCAAAATGTTAAAGACTCATTGTTAGTGCGGAGGTGGCAAATATGCCGGAAGCGTTGTTTTTCACCAAAAAAGACAATGCGAAAGAAATACCGACACATCTGCGAGGAAGATTTTGGAGTAATATACCAAATGAATAAAGCAGGAAAAAAACAGAGTGAGATAGCTGATAGGGTTACCTCATTTTGAAATTCCTATAGTTAAAGGGTTTCGTTAACTTGCATTTTGGATATTTAAGCTTGGATGAATCGTAAAGTATGTAGGCGGTGTCTATTATGTTAGCCACAACCTAAAGTGAGGTAGCCCTGAATCTATACTAAAACAACATTTGCTCTAAGCCATTCTTCGAAGCTTTCTTGACTATGCTCACCTGAAGCTAAAGCCAAATAGTTAGGATATTTTATCGTCTCATCAACGGTAAATTCATATCCGTTCACTAATAAGAACACTTCGCAAGCGATAGCCGCTGTGCGTTTGTTCCCATCAACATATGGATGATTCTTAGCTAAGCTATAGGCATATGCAGCGGCTAAGCTTGGTATATCAGGCTTAGGATCTTCATAATTCCACATCTGCAAAGGCTTACTCAAAGCAGATTCAAGCATATCTTCGTCTCTTATTCCGTGTACCCCACCATGCTCTTTCAACTGCTGGTCATGAAAGCTCTGCACTACTTGTTTTAGCAGCCATTCTGATTCTTCTTTCGACATTTATTCTGCTAATTTTTTTA
This sequence comes from uncultured Verrucomicrobiales bacterium, assembly GCA_937969495.1. Lineage (GTDB taxonomy): Bacteria > Verrucomicrobiota > Verrucomicrobiia > Verrucomicrobiales > Akkermansiaceae > Oceaniferula. The sequence goes on from CALBVY010000051.1 coordinate 40,779, forward strand.
GCATATTACGGTTTTCACGCATCACTTTTGCAGCCAGCTCCATTTGACGAGCCGCCCCGTCATCATAAGGCGTAATCAAAATTCCTTCTGCTGTTTCTACAAGATTCACCTGATCACCTTGATCTAAATGGTATCGAGCCATGTATTCTTTAGGCAAAATAACCGCAGATGAATTTCCCATTTGTCTTACTTTACTTGCTGTAATCATACTTTTACAGTTATTACAGATGTTGTAACATTGCAAGACGATAATTCTAGACAAGTGGCAAGAATCACATTTTGGCAATGTCTGCAGCATTAGTGTATTCTTGCACCATTTGAGTAAGGTTCCAAAGTTTGGGGGGGGCATTGCCTTGATTACCTTTGAGTGCTAAGAGGTAGTCTCCTCTTTGCTCAATGATCTGGAAAGATGGCAGGCTGGCGGGGAGACTTCCGCTGTAGTAGGTTTTAGCTCGATTTCTGGGTATTCCGAGAGACTAGCACCTCTATATATCACTTACAGATTATTCCATCCACTCTGCTAGACTTTCGCTTAGTGTGGCACATTTTTTAACGCGTAAGCTATCGCCTGTTTCAATGGTGGCGCGTTTCCCCGTACCACTTTGTAGATGAATTTCCACAGGGGTAGGGCCGGGGTGTTGCTTAAGGATAGTGTGAATATTCTGAAGATCTTTCTCACTATGACGGGCTACCCAGAGGTTGATTTGGAGGGCGCCGTTTTTACCCGGTGCGCGTGCTTTTAGTTCCTTGATTTCAGATCCTGTTAGTCTGAGAGTTTCGGTACGTTCGTCTACCTGCACATTGGCCTTTAGGCGAATGACGCTACCTGACATCAGAAGCCCAGCCTCACGAGCGGGGGTGTAGCTTTCTGACCAGCAGACAACTTCACAGCTGCCAGTAAAGTCTTCAATATGCAGCACGCCAAAAGCTTTACCTGCTTTAGTGACCTTGTGCTCAACTTGGCGGATCATGCCGGCGAAAGGATAGCGGGCGCGTTTGTTCTTAGTATCGAGATCATCTAAGAGTCCTATTTTCTCAAAGCGGTCAGAATCAATGATGGAGCGGTATTTATCCAGCGGATGGCCGCTGGTGTAACAGCCTAATAGCTCTTTTTCGTTCGCGAGCTTTTCATCCTTGGTCCATTCTGGAACATCAGGTGAGCTGCCTCCGTTTTGTTCCTGGGCAGGTGCGGCTCCGGCGAAGTCCATGGTATCAAAGAGTGAGACCTGACCCTGAGCGCGGTCTCGCTGTGCGGAACTGGCGGAGGCGACAACTTGTTCGATACGATCAAACATGCCGGCACGGTGTTCTCCAGTCCAATCCATGGCACCGGCCTTAACGAGGTTTTCCAAGATGCGTTTGTTAACACTTTTTGAATCTAGCCTGTTAGAAAAATCATCAAGGCTTGCAAACTCACCATTATCTTTACGCTCTTGGATAGATGTCCGCATAGCACCTTCACCAACGTTCTTGATCGCTGCCAGACCGTAGCGGATGGCCATTTTCCCTGAGGGAATTTTTTCTGGCGCAAACTTCAGCTGAGATCGATTAATATCTGGTGGTAAAATCTCAATGTCCATGCGGTGGCATTCATTGATGAAAATACCGATTTTGTCTGTGTTATTGAGTTCGTTAGAAAGTAGGGCCGCCATAAACTCAACGGCGTAGTTTGCCTTAAGATAGGCCGTCCAGTAGGAAATGTGGCCGTAACAGGCGGAGTGTGATTTGTTAAATCCGTAACCAGCAAACATCTCAATCTTATCAAAGATTTGGTTCGCCAGATCTTTATCAATGTCATTGGTCTCCTTAGCTCCTTGAACAAAGTTAGCACGCTCCTTGGCCATCTTTGCAGGGTCTTTTTTACCCATAGCACGGCGGAGAAGGTCAGCACCACCGAGGGTGTATCCAGCGATGAGTTTGGCTGCATTTTGCACCTGCTCCTGATAGATCATAACGCCATAGGTATCGGCAGAAATTTTTTCTAGCAGGGGGTGCTCGTAGCGCACGGGTTTGATACCTTTTTTCACCTCGATCATCTGATCAATAAAGTCCATTGCTCCTGGACGATAGAGGGCGAGGAGATCAATAATATCCTCGATTTTATCGATCCCGTATTTTCGGCAGGTTTCTACCATACCACCGGATTCCAGCTGGAAGACGCCCATCGTTTCCCCCCGATTAAGAAGTGCTAGGGTGGGCTGATCATCGAGTGCGATATTATAAATGTCAAAGTCAGGCGTATGCTCACGGATATGATTTACGGCATCCTGAATCACGGTCATGTTCTTCAGACCGAGGAAATCCATTTTCAACAAACCAAGCTCTGTGATGGCACCCATATCACACTGGGTGACAACCTCACCTTCGTTACCTCTTGTTAGGGCGCAATGTTCATCAAGTGGGCGGTCTCCTATCACCACGCCGGCGGCGTGAACTCCTGTGTTCCGGTTCAGGCCCTCAAGCTTAGTGGCATAGCTCCATAGCTCTTGCCAGGTGCTGCTGTTCTCGATGATGTCACGAAGCTCTTGTTTTTCATCATACTCTTTTTTGAGTTTTACCCCTGGCTTTGTCTCGATCATTTTTGCCAGCATATCGGCATCGCCGTAGCTGATTCCCATGACGCGTGAGACATCGCGGATTACGCTTTTTGCGCCCAAAGTTCCGTAGGTAATGATGTGGGAAACAGAGCGCTCTCCGTATTTCTGGCGCACATAATCGATCACTTCTGGTCTACGTGTTTGGCAAAAATCAATATCAACATCTGGTGGGCTAACACGTTCTGGGTTTAGAAAGCGCTCAAAAAGTAAGCCAAACCGCATAGGGCAAATATCGGTGATACCCATGGTGTAAGCCACCAGCGAGCCAGCGGCGGAACCACGGCCTGGGCCTACGGGAATATCATTATCACGGCCCCACTGAATAAAGTCTGCAGTGATGAGGAAATAAGAAGCAAAGCCAAGCTCATTGATGGTTCCAATCTCATAATCAAGGCGCTCATCAAGCGTCTTTTGCATTTCCTCAACATTCACATTAAGGCCTTCTGCAAGAGCTTCGAGCTTGCCATCGGCATATCGTTGCGCGAGGCCTTCAAAGCAGACTTTACGGAAATACTCCTCACGTGGCGAACCATCTGGAGATTCAAATTGCGGGTATTTCTCCGAGCTGGTAGGATCTAACACTAGTTCAACATTACATTTCTCTGCAATTTCTAGAGTATGGTCACAGGCACCTGGGAAGTCTGCAAAGAGCTTGCGCATTTCTGTTCCATCTTTGAAGTAATGATCTGCAGGATAGCTTTTTCTGTTTTCGTCTAACAAAAGACGACCTTGCCCGATGCAAATAAGGACATCGTGTGCCTCAGAATCTTCTTGGTGTAAAAAGTGCACGTCATTGGTGGCCACCATCTTGATGTCCAGCTCCTCGGAGAAACTTTTAAGCTGTGCATTAGCCACTCGTTGCTGTTCAAGACCTTGGTCGTTAAGCTCTAAGTAGAAATCTTCTTTGCCAAAGGTATCGCGGAGGAAAATAATTTCGTTTTTGGCACCTTCGAGATCGTTTTTATGCAGCCATTCATTCACAGCACCATGGATGCAGCCGGAGAGGCAGATGAGGCCTTCGGAAAACTGGACGAGGCGTTCGCGATCCACCCGTGGTTCACCAAGGTAGTCACCATCCAGATGCCCCACTGAGATGAGCTTTACGAGGTTTTTCCAGCCAGTTTCATTCTTGGCTAACAAGGTAAGATGCGATGAGTTTACCCGACCAGGCACCTCCTTCTTGTCATAAAGGGAAGTGGGAGCGAGATAGATCTCACAACCAAGGATGGGCTTTACTCCAGCATTGGTGGCATTTTGATAGAATTCAATCGCGGCGTAGAGATTCCCGTGATCGGTGATTGCCACGGCGGGCATATTTAATTCTGCCGCGCGCGCGACCAGCTCTTTTGTCCGTACAGTGGAATCGAGGGTGGAATATTCTGAATGAACGTGAAGATGGACAAAGGGATCTGGCATGACGTGGATTCAGAATAGAAATTCCACGCCACTTGGCAATGTTATGAATACCTAAGGGGAGAGAATTCTAAGAAAGTTGACAAGACTGATGGAGCCAATATCCTAATAAATACTGTTTATCCCCATTGTCATGCCGTCAGATTCCATGATCACTTTTCATTGTCCTAGCTGTGAAACAAGGCTCCAAGTGCCTGAGCAGATGGTTGATGTGGTGGGGCCATGCCCACGATGCGCTGCGAGTATTCGTGCGCCTCATACTCAGCCCTCGGTCTCTGATGTGACAGAGTCTATGGCGAGCGAAGTGGCACAAGGGAAGAGTCTTCCACAGCGTTCTCAGTGGATGAAAGTGGCATTTTCCCTAGCCTTTCTATGTACTGCGGCCGTGCTGGTACTCATAACACTAAATGCTGGAAGTATGATTGGTCTATGGCAAGAGATGCCTGCTACTGAAACTTCTACACCACTGGCTGAAACCAAGCAGCTAGATCTCATCACCACACCCGAGGAAACTTCGCTAAAAGTATCCGAACCCTCAGAAATCAAACCCCCAATCACTAAGCCTATTTTACCAATGGAGCAGCCTGCTGCTCCTACTCCAGCGAAAACACCAGCCCCTCCTACCTCCAAGCCACCAGAAGGAGAATTCCCGGATCTCTTACCACCCCCCACAGGGAGTTAGTAAATCGTCATTAATTCGATTACTTTTTAGCCTTTACGTAGACAAATGCCTGCTGCCTCTGGTAGCGTTTAATCTTGGCGTCCGTGTTAATTCTAATCATGCCTAAGCTAGGCTTACTAACATCAGTAGGCGTAATGGTAAGCTCATATTCCCAGCCCTCACGGATTGTTTTGATCGTGTAGGGAAAAGCGTCGTTACTTCCGCTAATACTCTTGATATTGATAGGTTGGTCGTGATGTACTTTGAGTTTGATTGTTTTGGCTTTTTTACTTCCGTTTTGCTCCCAAGCGAGGCTTTTGGGTAAAAGTTCAAAGAGCACGGGGATGGTGATTTTTACCGATAACACAGTGGAAGGAATTTCAGCCGGATCATCTTTGGTCCAGAGCATCACGGTTTTTTCCTGAGTGCCGGAGAAACTACCTAGCTCAAAGTCGATATGAATTTCTCCTTTTTCCCCTGGTTTGTAGATCATCTGGGAGTTTTTTATCCGGGCGTTTAGACAAGAACACGCGGAGTTCCAGCGCACAATAGTGATGGTGCGCTTGGAAGTGTTTTCAAAAGTGTAAGGCACGGTGACCTTAAGATCTCCAGCCTTAGTCGCTACCGCTTTTTTCTCTGAGTCAAAGGTTAATCCCTTAGCTCCTTGTGCCGTAATAGGAGTTAGCAGAGCGAAGGCGAGTAGAAAAAAAGGAGTAAAAATACGCATGATGTTAGGATTTGCTAGAAAGTTCGATAAGTTCTACGGAAATGATAAGTCTGCCGCTGCGCCATTTGGGACCAAGGATGAGTAATGGCCTTCCTTTGTAGAGTAGAGGGTCACTTTTCATAACTTTACGTTTATGCTGCCAAAGTTCAAGATCAAGCTTGAGGCCTCCCTGCTCATTGCGCCCGCGGGATTCAAAGCTGAGCATGATTTCCTCTGAAGGCTTTAGGGGTGATGCCCAGTTCTCATAACTTCTCAGGACAGATCGGGTATCATCGCCAAGCTTACGGTAATTTTTAAAACGCATTTTCTTAATACCTTGCAGCCTCTTTAACTCTGCTCCTAACACAGCTATGGCATTTTTCCCGACATCTTCTGTGCTGCCGTTTGTGCCAAAATATACCGTCGTTTTTACCTTACCTATTTGATCCTTGCCCACATCCTTGCTGGCGTCTTGAGCATAAAGAGCTCCACAACTCAGAAAAAGAATGAGTAAAGACAGGATGGCTCTGCCGTGTGTCATATAGGGGGTGTTGTGCAATTTAGTAAACATACTCATTACTGACCATAGCTTTGTTAGGATCGGCTACGGTGGGGTTTCCTGCCATTTCCAAATGATCCGGAATATCTTGTAAGCCTTCGATGACAATGACGGTAGCGTCTTGCTCCTTGTCCACAAAGATATTGGCCTGCACACCGATGTCAGGTGTGTAGACAGTGGGTGTAAGAGTTGCCACTGTTTGATCTGTGATTCCAGAGCTTGGTGTAGATGTTTGAGTGCCGAGGTAGAAACATAGCGCCATGGCTCCGGCGGCAAGGGGGGCGGCTAACCAGCGCCAGATACCTCCGCTATTTTTAACTGCTGCACGAGTAGGTGCAGGGCTCTCTTCCTTAATCGCTGTTAGAATACGCTGATTGAAAAAATCTGGGTAAGGTGGCTCAACACTGTCTGGCAGGGTAGCTTGAATGTCCTGACACATAGCCTGAATGGCATCACGCTCAGCCAGTAACTCTGGATGCTGCTGAGCCCAAGCTTCCATGCGCTGGAGGTCTTCCCCTTCCAAGAGGTCATCCATCCAGAGTGTTAGTGTCGTTTCATCAGGTGGTATCTTCATGGCAATATGTTGGTGGTGGTTTCAAAAAAATAGGATGTCTTAGGAAGTGGTGAGTATGGTCTGGAGTTTTTTACGCGCGTAGTGGAGCCGGCTCATGACTGTGCCGAGCGAGTTACTAGTAATTTCGGCGATTTCCTTGTAGTCTAGACCCTGAACCTCACGGAGAAGGATGACTTCACGGTGTTCTTCAGAAAGTTTGGCAATGGCGCCTTTAAGCTGAGCGCGTAGTTCTTGGCGTTCCATGGCCTCATCTGGACGGGCGCTTTGATGAGGGGCTGTGGGGGCACCAGACTCGATATTTTCAGAATCAAATATCTCATCGTTAAGCTCTCCATCGCCCTGAATCTTGCGCTTACGCACCCAGTCATAAACGACGTTGTGGCTGATCCGGAAAAGCCAAGTAGAGAAGCGTGCTTTCCCCTCAAACTTAGGGAGTGCACGCCACGCTTTGATGAATGCCTCTTGGGCGAGATCCCAGGCATCCGCATCATTTTTAACCATATTAACGATCATGGCATAAACCTTTCCTCGGTGTTTACTAACGAGAATATCAAAGGCACGAGTATCCCCAGCCTGCGCCTTACGCACCAGCTCGACATCTTCGGCAGCTTCTTTTTCCGCATTATTTTGGGTTTGGTTGATTTCTAATGAGTGGTTGGATTTCCCCTTCTTGCCACTGCCTCCACCCGCCGCCGGGCCTAGGCCGGAGTCAGAGGGGATGGGTCCTTGTATTCCTTTGGACGTAAAGTGGCGAAATATATTCATCAGAATCTCTAATATGAGTATCGGCTGTAGAATGGGTGAGATGATCGCAAATGACAAGACGTGGTTTTACGCAAGTTATGGCTTCAGGAGCTGGGTAAATAGAGCGGTTTTCTCTGTGTCATAAAAAAACGTGGCATAAGGTGCTTTTCGTTTCGCATTTCTCATATCGAGGTCTAGGATGCTCACAGCGATGCAATGTGATCACTGTGACAGCAAAGCCACCGTTTTTTTTACCCAGATTATCGGTAGCTCATCCAAGAAATCCTCTTTATGTGAAAAGTGCGCCTCTGAAAAAGGAGTAACTGATCCAGAAGGATTTGTATCTGATGATGTAGATTTGTCTTCGGCATTAGAGCAGGCTGCATCAATGCCACATATTCCAGAGGGGCTGGCTACTAGCACCCAAGCAGTTACCAAAGAGCCAGGGAACCACCTCTGTCCTGGCTGTGGTTTTGCATTTGATGATTTAAAAAAGACTGGGCGTCTAGGCTGCAGCCAGTGTTATCAATTTTTCCGTGAGGAAATTAAGCTTAACCTTGAGGGTATGCATAAAGATACCTGCCATGTAGGACGGGTACCAGCAGGTATGCTAGAGGCATTTCAATATCAGCAGAAACTGGAGAAACTAGAGCAGAAAAAAGCCGCCGCCATCGCTGCTGAAGACTACGAAAAGGCAGGCGCGCTGCATGAAGAGATCGAAAAACTTTCTGCCGAATCTCAGGAAGGAAGCCCGACCACAAATACTGAACCCTAAGAGGCCATGATGAGATTTTCTACATTACTCAAACATCCAGCAGACTGGATGATCGGCGCAGATTCAGATAGTGCCGTGGTGCTTACCAGCAGGATTCGTCTAGCGCGTAATGTGCGTGACACCCCCTTCCCTGGCTGGGCAAGAAAATCAGAGCGTATTGATATCCTATCAAAGCTACGTCCTGCCATCGAGGATCTGTCTGAAATGAAAAACGCCTTTTCCCATAGCCTCGGTGAACTTACCTCAGTGCAAAAACAAGTCTTAGTAGAGCGCCACCTTATCAGTAGGGAACAAGCTGCACGCAGCGAGGGTAGCGCCGTAGTGGTTAATCGCGCCCAGACCCTGAGTGTGATGATTAATGAAGAAGATCATCTACGGCTCCAGTCTATCCGCTCCGGTCTTCATCTCCAAGAAGCATATGAACTGATCGCAAATGTCGATGAGCAGCTGGAAAAAGAACTGCCTTACGCCTTCGATCACGAGCTTGGCTACATGACGGCATGCCCCACTAACCTCGGCACGGGGCTCCGCGCTTCTGCCATGCTCCACCTGCCTGGTCTCGTTATTAGTGACCACATCAGCCAGGTGATCCAAGCAGTGGGTAAGCTAGGTCTTGCGGTTCGCGGCATCTTTGGTGAAGGCACAGAGTCCCTCGGGCATCTCTTCCAGATATCCAATCAATCCACCCTAGGAGAGAGTGAAAAAACCATTATTAGCCGGCTAGAACGAGTCATCCGTAAGATACGCGATCACGAGCGTAATGCGCGGCTTAAACTCGTAGAAGATGATCCTCAAATGATCGCCGATAAGATCGCCCGTGCCTATGGTCTTCTAAAGTATGCATACGTCATCGATTCCAAAGAAGCCCTGAACCACATCTCACTCGTTCGGCTAGGTGCCGACATGGGCTGTTTCCCTCAAGAGACACTTCAACTCTGTGACTCACTATTAATGGACATCGAGCCCGCACACCTTCAGCATCACGCCAAGCGTAAGCTTACTCCGGAAGAAAGAGACACCTTACGCTCCGAAATCATGCGTAGCAGGTTGCAAAATTTGCCTTCCCCTATTATATCTTTTATAAAGAATCCAAATACCGATTAGCCACCCCCCTGTTTAACCAGACAATATTATGAATAATTTCACTCCAAGAGCCCAACAGGTTCTCGCGCTTGCGCGTAAAGAAGCAGATCGCTTCAATCACAACTATGTGGGAACCGAACACATCTTGTTAGGTTTAATCAAACTCGGCCAAGGCGTAGCTGTTAGCGTTCTTCAAAATATGGGACTAGACCTTGAAACAGTCCGTATCGAGGTGGAAAAGCAAGTAGGATCAGGACCAGATCAAAAAATGGGGGGTAACATCCCTTACACACCACGTGTTAAGAAAGTCCTCGCACTTTCAGACAAAGAAGCGCAGCAGTTAGACCACTCCTACGTTGGCACCGAGCACCTACTGCTCGGTTTACTCCGTGAAGGTGAGGGTGTAGCAGCGCGTGTCCTTGCTAGCCTAGAAGTGGATATTAATCAGACTCGACAAGAAATTCTCGCTGAGATCGATCCAAACTTTAGCCCCGAAGACCTTGAAGATGAATTTGATGAGTTCGATGACGATGGGCAACCACCCGAGGATGGAGAAGGTGACGGAAAGTCCAAGACCCCTGCGCTCAAGGCCTTTGGCCGAGATCTTACCAAGCTGGCTGAAAAAAATAAGCTGGATCCTGTCATCGGGCGTGAATCTGAGATCGAACGCGTCATCCAAATCCTCTGCCGACGCACCAAAAATAACCCTGTTCTCATCGGTGAAGCCGGTGTGGGTAAAACAGCTATCGTTGAAGGTCTTGCCCAAGAAATCATCATTGGTAACGTCCCAGAGCTACTTCGTGGTAAACGAGTCATCACCCTAGACCTCGCACTCATGGTCGCAGGGACAAAGTACCGAGGCCAGTTCGAAGAACGCATCAAAGCGGTCATGGACGAAATCCGCAAAGCAGAAAACATCATCCTCTTTATTGATGAACTCCACACCATCGTAGGAGCAGGTTCCGCAGAAGGCGCCATGGATGCATCTAACATTATTAAACCTGCACTAAGCCGTGCAGAACTTCAGTGTGTGGGTGCCACCACCATCAACGAATACCGCAAGTTTATTGAAAAGGACTCCGCACTAGAGCGCCGTTTCCAAAAAGTGAAAGTGAAAGAGCCCTCACAAGAAGATGCCATCGCTATCTTACAGGGTCTCCGTTTTAAATATGAAGATCATCATAAAGCAACCTACACACAGGGTGCACTAGAAGCTTCTGTCAAACTTTCCTCACGTTACTTATCAGACCGCTATCTACCGGACAAAGCCATCGATGTGCTCGATGAAGCGGGCGCACGCGCGCGTATTGGCCAGATGACACGCCCTCCTAACTTAAAAGACCTTGAGGCAAAAATCATCGAAATCCAGGAGGAAAAAGTAGCCGCCATCAATGATCAAAACTTTGAAGAAGCTGCCGCCATGCGCGACGCTGAGAAAAATGCTAAACAAGAGCTCGAAGAACTCGTCACTACATGGAAAGCAGAAAGTGAGGAATCCATCGTCGAAGTAGACGAGGATGAAATCATGGCGGTCATTTCCAAGTGGACCGGTGTGCCACTCCAGCGTATGGAGGAAAAAGAAGCTGCCAAACTCCTGCAAATGGAGGAAAAACTCAAGGAATCCGTGATTGGTCAAGACACCGCCGTGGTGACTATTTCCAAGGCTTTGCGCCGTTCACGGGCTGACCTCAAAGACCCTCGCCGCCCGATCGGCTCCTTCCTCTTTCTTGGGCCTACTGGTGTGGGTAAAACCTACCTAGCAAGAAATCTCGCTGAATTTATGTTCGGTGATCCGGATAGCCTGATTCAGATTGATATGTCTGAGTACATGGAAAAGTTCTCCACCTCTCGTTTAATTGGCTCCCCTCCTGGATATGTTGGCTACGAAGAAGGTGGTCAGCTTTCTGAGGCCGTAAGACGCCGTCCATATTCTGTGGTTCTCTTTGACGAAATCGAAAAAGCTCACCCAGATGTCATGAATCTTCTCCTTCAAATTCTCGAAGAAGGAATGGTAACAGACAGCTTTGGCCGTAAGATTGATTTCCGGAACACTATCATCATTCTTACTTCCAATGTAGGAGCCTCCAGTATCAAACGCCAAACCTCCCTAGGATTTGGAGCGATGCAGGAAGACGAAGGTGACTTCGAGGGCATGAAGGCCAAGATACTCGAAGAGGCTAAAAGACACTTCAAGCCAGAGTTCCTCAATCGTCTCGATGACACCGTAGTCTTTCACATGCTGGAGAAAGAGGCACTTAATGTCATCGTTGATCTTGAGTGCTCTAAGCTCTTCACTCGTCTCGAGGACAAAGGTATCACCCTCAAGCTTGAAAAAGCTGCACGTGAGTTACTTATGGAAAAAGGATATGATCCTAACTACGGAGCACGCCCCATGCGCCGTGCCGTGGAACGTTACCTCGAAGATCCACTTGCCGAGGCACTACTCCGCGCAGATATCAAAGAAGGTGACACCGTCAAAGTAACACGTAAAAAAGATAGCGAAGACTTATCATTCAAGCCCGTCACCCCCAAGGGTAAGGCCAAAGCGTAACCACTTATTATCATCAAAACCCCGCTCGTGAGCAACCGCCTCACGGGCGGGGTTTTTTTGTACCCTTGACCTCACTCAAGCTTCGCGGCAGAACTACCACATGATCAAATTTCTTCACACTCGTATCCGCGTCTCCAATCCAGCAACCAGTATTTCCTTTTACCAAAAACTTGGCTTCGAGCTGGGTGAGCAAAAAACTTCACCACAAGGAAATCAACTAGCATTTCTCCATCTACCTGGGAACGAACATTTTCTAGAGTTAACTTACTCACCAGACTTCGAGGTCAAATTCCCTGAAGATCTTATGCACACAGCCGTAGGTGTGGAGGACATCATCGGCTACTGTGACCAGCTAGAAAATGATGGTATCGAAATCTGGCCAGCCCAGTGGCGTGATAAATTCTCCTCAGGAGAAAGAAAAATGGCCTTCGTAACAGATCCAGACGGCTACGAAGTGGAAATTCTCGAGGTATAAATCTACCAGCTCGATGATTCCGCTTGTTAATTCACGCCTCCCTTATTGTTTGAGGAAAATACGTTGCTCCCGGTAAGTAATAACCGCGTTGCACTCACGCATGAAATCCGCACCAAACAATCCTACATAATCGATATCTTGCTGAAAGCGGTCTAAGTCAGTAGCGAGAATTTTTCTTTTTTTGAAAACAGCATTACCCATCGATACAGAATCTACCATGCATCCTGCAGCAGGTGCTGACCCGCCGATGCCATAAACTTTTTTATCCATCGGCCCCACAACCACATTGTTATCCTGAGCTGCCTTCAAGTGTAGTAAGGAATTATCTGCACCTGTATCAATCAGCCATTTCACTGGGTTGTTATTTAATTTTCCATCCACAAAGATATGGTTATCCACTAATACCGCACTAATACTTTGGCCTTTTGCATTCGTAAAATTACGGTACTGAACTTCATCCTTAGCACTTATGGGAACTAAGCCAACGGTCGCAGTGAAGGTAATGGCGATGGCTATACTGCGAAATAGATTCATGCGTAATAACAGATAATTGATTAGCCTAAGATTTTATTTGAAATCTTTAGAAATGATAAATTCACGC
>CALBVY010000052.1 GCA_937969495.1 uncultured Verrucomicrobiales bacterium
GATTTTGAGTGCAGATGATGATAGATTAATCATAGGCCTCCAAGCTTATCCAGATCTTCGTATCTGAATAGGTGGCCAATTTTAAGACGCTTACACTTGGTTTGACCTATTGCACAACGAAGGAGTAGCAGATCTGCCCCCTTAGCCATGGCATCAACAAAGAATAAGTGGCACCGAATGAAGAGAAAATATTGGCACTGAAACGGTAATTTAGTGGCACTGGCAGTGCTAAAAACAACATCTCTAAAAACAAAAAAAATATTCATAACTCATTGAGTTAGAATATTTTTAAAATGGAGCCGGTTAACGGATTCGAACCGTTGACCTACTGATTACAAATCAGTTGCTCTACCAACTGAGCTAAACCGGCGTTTATAAAAGAACACTTGCAGCAGAACTGTGTCTCTACCGAAAGCGGCGCGAGTATTTCCATTTCTGCCTATTGTGCAAGTTTTTTTGTGAGAAATACTCTCGTAAAATAAAGACTACATTTTAAAATCCATTTATGGTCATCGGCATACCCAAAGAAATCAAGAATCAAGAACATCGAGTCTCTATGATCCCCTCATCCGCAGGAGAGCTTATAAGACGTGGTCATCAAGTTTTAGTTGAGACAGGCGCTGGTTCAGGCTCAAGTTATAGCGATGAACTCTACGAGTCCGTAGGTGCTAAAATAGTAGATTCAGCAGAAAAAGTTTTTGCCGAATCTGAACTCATTGTCAAAGTGAAAGAGCCTCAGCCATCTGAGGTCGCCATGCTCAATGAACAGCACACTTTATTTACCTATCTCCATCTGGCTGCCGATAAGGAGCTTACAGAGACACTAGCAGCCACAGGCGCTACCGCGATTGCGTATGAAACGATCGAGGTCAATGGACGACTCCCACTGCTTGAGCCCATGAGTGAAATCGCTGGCCGTATGTCAGCCATTGTTGGCAGCTACCACTTGGCGAATCATCGCGGTGGGCGAGGTATCCTTTTAGGTGGTGTCCCTGGAGTTGCTCCAGGAAGAGTTGTTGTTATTGGTGGTGGCACGGCTGGAGTTAATGCCGCACGAGTAGCCGCTGGTATCGGTGCTGATGTATCCATTCTAGAAGTGGACTTTGATCGTATGCGATTCCTCGATATCACCATGGAAGGAGCGCACACAGTATTCTCTAATGAGGCAAATTTAGCAGACCTCCTACCTCGTGTAGACCTCGTTATTGGGGCCGTTCTCGTCCCTGGTGCCAAGGCTCCTAAGTTAATCACCCGTGAGATGTTACGCATGATGCAGCCTGGTAGTGTGCTCGTAGATATTGCAGTAGATCAAGGAGGGTGCGCGGAAACAACACGTCCTACCACTCACGATAATCCAACTTATGTGGAAGAAAATGTCCTCCATTACTGTGTAGCTAACATGCCTGGTGCATACGCCCGCACAGCTACCCAAGCACTCAATAATAATACCCAGCGCTGGACGATGATGATTGCTGAGATGGGAGTGCAGGCAGCGTGTCAATCACGTAGCGAGCTCATCGGTGGAATTAACTGCATGAAAGGAAAAGTAACCTGTAGCGCAGTGGCAGATGCTCATGGCATGACCTATTCTGATCCCCTATCACTATTTTAAGTAAATCCAGAACATGCATGTGGTCTGGGCTAAACTTTAACTTAGCAGCCTGGGCTGGCTTGATCTACGAGCAGCCAATAGCCATAAAAGCAATGCACTAACAAGAATGGAAGAAAGGCCAACGTGTAACACTTGAGCAAAAGGTAAAATACCCACTTGAGACAACACTAGCCCCAATACCATTTGCGCAAGGATCGTTCCAAGTATCAGCTTTTCTAAAGCAGGAGCACCGGTCTTAACATTACTTGCTTTAGCAAAGAAATAAATAGCCACCAAAAGGATAGCCCATGAGCCACTACGGTGAATAAGATAGGTAACACTCTGCTCAAGCTCCCCCACCCATTCGGAACGAGGTTCCGTAGGGTGGGTTTTTTTGAGCTCATCTGTTTTCTCTCGAATTTGCGATCCTAACACCCCTTCAATCACCACGAGGAAAAAAAGCAGCACAGCTAATTGATAAAGCCCGCGACAACCGCTGGACATGTTCAGTTTCCATGGAGAGTCACAGCCCCGCCATGCTACAAAAACGAGCACACATAGCATCGCCATAGCCAATGCCATATGAATGGTAATAATACCCGGCTTCAGACCGCTATGCACAATCTGTGCCCCCATCCATGCATTCACTCCTAATAAAATAAGCGCCACTGTGGAGCCAATGATGACACTTGGTTTTTTATATTTTTTCCTAAAAGAAAGCCCGAATACCGTAAGCGTTAGAAGACTCAAAGGTAAGGAGGTAAGACGGTTCACATACTCAGTCCAGGTATGCACTGGATTGTAGCTAGCAATGACGGACTCTTTGGTAATGGTCTCTGGATTAATACCAAACTGCACTGCTTTGCGTCGGTATTTTTCAATATCCAGTTTATCGGGGTCAATTTGATCCGCACTGGTGGGAGGAATCAGGCAGCCCCAGCACTTCGGCCAGTCTGGACAGCCCATCCCAGCACCTGAAGCACGAACAATCGCGCCAACAAAAATTAAAACGACCAGCGCCACACAAGCTGCAACGGCTATTTTTTGAAAACCATTCACACGGCTTTTCTAAGCTTGCATAAGCTCAACGGCAAGTCTCACTGCTGGAGCAAGTGCCGATTCACCACCATGTGGTAGGAATTTAGAGTTTAGTGTTTTGTATTTCCTGAAATCTTCTAGCTTCTGACCGTCATGCCATCCCAAGCCAGTAACGTCCGCCGTGCCGCAGTATCTTCTCTTCGAGCATGGGCCAAGGGTCATGCCTACATGGAGGTTCTTGTTGAAAAAAACGCCGCTCGAAACGGACTCAGCAGACAAGATCGCGCACTCCTCCAATCCATCGTCTACGCCGTGCTACGCCATCGTAGATTACTCGATCATTGGATAGGGAAGCTACGTAAGGGGAAGCTGGATCATGAAACACGTGATGTATTACGCGTCGGTGTCTGCCAGCTCCTCATTCTTAACATCGCTGATCACGCTGTGGTCAATGAAACCGTTCATTGCGCCAAGGCTCCTGTCCGTGGACTTATCAATGCAGTGCTCAGGCAAGCTATCACGAGACGTAAGCGCCTGCTAGAAGACGTGAGTGAACTTCCACCTAGCATTCTATATTCTCATCCAGATTGGCTTTATCACCATTGGAAAAAAACTTTTGGCAAATCAGATACCATCACACTCATGGACTGGAACAACCAGCCAGCCGATGTCATTGCCCGCGTGAATACACTCAAAGCAGATGCCCAGGAAACCGTCAGCGAGTATCATAAAGCCACCCCACTCGAAGGTCTCACAGGATATTACAAGATCACCGGCCCACCACCTGGAGAATGGCTCAAACATGGCTTTATTTACATTCAAGATCCAGCCACTCGGCACTGTGTAGAACTTCTCGCACCAGCACCTGGCGAAGTCATCTTAGACGCCTGTGCCGCACCAGGAGGAAAAGCCACCATGATCGCAGCAAAAATGGAAAACTCCGGTCAACTCATCTGCACAGATAATAATGAAAAGCGCCTACCTAGATTGGAGACTAATCTGCACCATGCTGGGGCCGATATTGCCAGCACTCAGGCACACGATTGGACTCAGCCCGCTCCTTCAGAATGGCATGGTATGTTTGATGGCATTTTACTTGATGTCCCTTGTTCTAACACTGGAGTGCTAAGACGTAGAGTTGATGCGCGCTGGCGACTACGCGCAGAGAACATTACCGCCCTCACCACGATGCAGGAGCAGATCCTCACCAATGCACTCCCCTGTCTCAAAGACGGTGGTAGAATCGTCTACTCTACCTGCTCCATTGATCCAGCAGAGAACCGCAAACTCATTGATCAATTCCTTGCACAACACAGGGATTGGAAACTTGATGCCGAACACGCAGCCATCCCATTCAAAGACCATAGTGATGGCGCTTACGCAGCACGGATTTCCAAAACGTAACACCATAGTGAAGGATATTCTGGACGAGTTCAGGATATCTCTCTAATCTTCTCCCCAAGATGAAATCTTGTCTCAGTCTGATAATCGCATTCCTAATCTTCTTGGCTTTTATAGGCACTGCAGGATTACTCTGGTATACAAGTTCCAGCACTGAGTTCAGCAAAGGCTCTGAGGCACAAACCTCAGACCGCTAATTTCAACCATCTTTAGATGCAGGGAGAGAAACAAAAAATCTGCCTTTTTGGAGGGACATTTGATCCTATTCACCTCGGACATACCCACATTGCAGAGCGGGCTATCACTGCTTTGTCTCTTGATGAAATCATTTTTCTCCCCTGCCGACAATCGCCCCATAAAGTGGGGCAAAACCACGCCAGTGAACAGCACCGGCTGGAAATGTGCCGACTAGCAACAGTAGATATCAAGTCCACACGAGTGGATGATTATGACCTAACGGCTCCCAGTCCCTCTTACTCATGGCGCACCGCTGAGCACGTTCAGCAGCTCTACCCAGATGCCCAGCTGTTCTGGCTCATGGGCACCGATCAATGGCAGGCACTACCACGTTGGGATCGGCCTGAGCACCTCGCTCGCTTAGTCGATTTTATTGTATTCACACGCGGTGATGCACCAGAACCTCGCCAAGAATTCTCGATGCACATTATCCAGGGCCATCATCCAGGCTCCGCCACACATATCCGCGATCACATCAACACCACACATTTCCAAACCGTCCAGGACTGGCTCCATCCTGATGTCCTAACCTACATCAAACTACATCAGCTTTATCAAGTATAAGCCACAAGCAGGCTCTAGCAATCAAGCTGGTGATTGACCTTTGATCTAAATCACGCTTAGATCGCCTAGCTAGAAATTTTACACACTGCCACATTTACCAGCGACCGTTATGAAATATACCCTATCAGCACTCTTTCTCACTTTTGCTCTGAGTTTTCCATCATGGGCACAAGATGCCGCTCAGATTAAAACTAATCAAAATATATCTCCAGCCGAACTAAAGATAATTCAAGGTTTTAGTAACCTCCCCCAAGAGCAGCGTAAAGAGTATGCCGCGCAAATGACAAAAGCGCAGAATCTATTTAATCAAAAGCGTATCTTTGATACGTTTCAGGCGCTGGATGAACTCGATAAAATATTCCCCGATCACCCTGCCTCACTCAACATCCGAGCTGCCGCTTATGTGGAAATTCGTTCCTTCACTAAAGCCAGAGCCCTCTTCGAAAAAGCTCTTAAGATAACTCCAAACAATCAAGGACTTCTCTTTAATATCGCCGAAATAGATTTTGTTAGCAAACAATGGGCCAGTGCACATGATCGTTTTGAAAAACTTGTTCTTAACTTCCCTAAAGGGCAGAAAGGTATGATTCGGCTATGTGAATTTAAGCTACTACTTTGTAAGCTCAAACTCAAAAAAGTAGACGAAGCTAAGACCCTCATGAACAAATATGATGAGTGGGATGATTCCCCATTTTATTTTTATTCAAAAGCAGCTCTCCTCTATCATGCGGATAAGAAAGACGAGGCTAATCAAGAAATCCGTAACGCACATATTGTATGGGGCAAAACAAAAGTCCTCGTTCCCTGGCAAGATACATTATTCGAATTTGGTTATATCAAAAATATTTACACCGATGGTGACGAAGAGGCAGAAAATCAAGAATAACCAGGTAGCTATCCAAGAGGATAATCAATGACTTGTTCGAACTGAATACCGTAGGTAGCGGCTATCTCTGGGGCTGCTGATTCCTGATACACATCACGGTAGTAAATTTCTTTTACCCCATACGCACAGAGCGTCTGCATACACGCAGTACACGGCATCGTCGTCGAGGCAATGAGCTTCACCTCTCCGCGCTTAAAGAGACTGCACAGGTTAATCTCCGCATGGAGCATAAACTTCTGGCGATCATCACGGTTATCCCAGAAGCCCTCCGGTGCATCAAAGCCTGGAGCTAGGCCGTTATAAGCTGTACCAATCACCCTGTTATCGTAATCCAGTGCCGCAGCACCCACTTTACGAAAAGGATCTTCTGAGCGGAGACTCGCCACGTGTGCTAGTGCCATGGCATATTGTGGAATGCTAATCCGTGGTGTCGTTTGCGAATCATCAATCTTCATGGACAAACTCGAACACAGCTTCCATTGTCTTGTCGAGATATTTGGTATGAATGAAACAAAGAAGCAGCTATTTAATCGGCGTAATTTCCTAGGAACCACACTTCTAGGTGCCGCAAGTGCCTTCTCCTACGCGCGTTGGGTAGAGCCTAACTGGCTAGATGTCACAGAAAAGGAAATCACGCTCCCCCATCTTCCTCCAGCACTAGACGGGCTGATCGTCGCCCAACTCACAGATTTTCATTTTGATCCCGATAAAGACGCAGAATTAATCACTCGCGCTGTCGAGCAGGTTAACGCTGCAGCACCTGATATTATCGCACTTACAGGAGACTATATCACCAATGATGTCACCGTTTTTGCACCACTGATGTCTCTACTTTCCAAGCTTAAAGCCAAACATGGTATCTATGGCGTGATGGGGAATCATGATGGCTGGGCGAGAACCAGAGCTTTTTACCGCAAAGGATTCGAGCAAGTCGGTATGGAATTTCTGGTGAATCAAGGAAGCTCCATCCAAGTACATGGAGAAAAATTATGGATCACAGGCACTGATTCTATCTGGTCAGGGACGGTGGATGCGCCCGCTTGCTGGCGTGGCCATCATGGTGAAGCTGTTTTAGCTTTAGTTCACGAACCTGATGTATTTGATCAACTCACCAATAAATACCGAGTTGATCTCCAGCTCTCAGGTCACACCCATGGTGGTCAGTGTCGCGTCCCCCTAATCGGCTATGCACCTAGCAAGGTAAAGTATGGGAAAAACTATATTTACGGTGATTATACTAAGGACGACTCGAGAATTTTTGTTAGCAGAGGCCTCGGCACCGTCGGTATCCGCGTTCGCTTCGCCTGCGCCCCAGAGGTAGCCATTCTCACATTAAGATCACCGCAAGTATAACTTTTTTACGTTAGTAAGAATAGTCTAACCAAAAGCCTGCAAGAAAGCAACCTCGAGTGCCAGCTGTTCCTGTACATTGGTTTCTAGGTTCGCCCTCAAGTTTTCTAAAGCTTCCATTCTCTGAAGCAGGTCTGATAGAGGAAGATCTTCTGCTACCTTAGCGAGTATCTCTTTTTCAGAAACAAGCTCAAGACTCTGCACCTCACATTTACTACGGATAACATCCCCCATCCACACAATAAGCATTTCCAATAAACGATCACGCTCTGCAAGATACTCCGCCTCAGTATGTCCCTTGTAATATTCCTCGCGCCGCTTAAGCCAGTCACCCTCAGTTGTATTTTTATACTTCAGCGTTTCTTCTTTAAGTGCTAGCTCATTGAGTTTGGAAATCTCCGCTCTTCTTCTGGTCATCAACGCACTGAAGGCAGCACGTAATGTCAAGGCCTGAGCAATATGCCCAAAGCCCTGCTTAGCAGTATTTTGCAATGCCGCAAGAAGTTCTTCCTCAGATTCAGTGAGCACGCGAGTTTCCGCAGAGGACATCAATGGTAAACGTACACAACGTGAGAGGATCGTAGGTAATAACAGCTCAGGAGCATCAGAAAGAAGAAGGAGTAGACAATCTGCCGGTGGCTCTTCGAGGGTCTTCAGAAAGGCATTTTCCGCACCTACCCCCATCCGATCAGCATGCATAATCACCCCCACCTTCCATTTCCCTGTAGCCGATGCCACATAGAAAGATTTTTCCAGCTCTCGAATATCATCCACCACAATACGGCGCGACTTCGACTTCGGCCTCACAAGACGCACAAGATCACCCTCCAGATCTTCTAGCGCAGGTGTTACCACTTCCTCTAGCTCACCAAACAGATTCATTCCACCTGTATCCGCTGGCGGATTCACCATCGCAATCACTTTAGCAGCCAAATCAGACTTCCCACTACCAGGCTCACCAGTAATGAGAAACGCATGTGCTAAACGCCCCCTTGTGTGGGCGGCCTCAATCAGATGAAACGCCTTTTCCGCAGTATATGCCATCGCCAGATCATCCTGCATCGGCACAGCAGCAACTCAATCCCAAAAAGAGCCGCGCGTAAAAAATAATCGCTAAAGGATACTTCTAAGAACAGGATCTAGAACACCACCCTAACAATAAATCTATTTGCGATGGAGCTACACTTGATTAGCCTCCCTCTGTAGGGGAAGTATATTTTCTATTTTTGCATTTTTTTGACGTAAAGAACTCAAAAATCAGCTAGCATCAGTGATCTATGAAAAAAACACTACTACACACAGGCTTAGGGCTAGCTCTCTGCAGCTCACTTTTTGCTGGGAAAGCTGACGAAATTGCTAAGAAACATGCCGCGGCTAAAGTTGCTAAGCTAGAAGCTTATTTAAAAGCTAATCCCAAATCCATTCAAGATGCATACTTCATCTATCATTTCCAAGAGGCATACGCTTTGACTAACAATACCGAGAAACGTATCGCCCTGTTACAGAAGCAGTTTGATAATCTCAATTTCCCTGAAACGCAAACGGGCACAATATGCGACACCGCCCTAGCATTAATTGACCATAAGATAAAAACAGGTGATCAGATAGGAGCCAAAAAAATCCTCGATACTGTCAGAAAAAAAAGCAAAGGCCATTATAGACCTACTGAGATTAATCAAACTGTGTCATATTTAGCCGAAAAACTAAAACAGAAATTAGAACAGCAACTAAAAACACCAGTCAAAGGTGACACCATGGAGGTGAAATTCACTAGCTTACAAGGTGAAAAAGTCGATCTCGCCGCCATGAAAGGAAAGGTAGTGCTCATCGACTTCTGGGCCACTTGGTGTGTCCCCTGCATTGCTGAACTCCCTCATGTGTTCAAAGCTTATGAGAAATATCACGATCAAGGTTTTGAGGTCATCGGCATCTCACTTGATACAGATAAAGCAAAACTTGAGCAGTTCATCAAAAACAGAAAGATGCCCTGGCCACAAAGCTTTGATGGCAAAGGCTGGAGAACTGAGCTGGCAGCGAAATATGGAATCAAAAGTGTCCCTGCCACATTTCTCATTGGCCCAGACGGCACCGTTGTAGCCACTAATCTACGAGGTGATCATCTTGTAGAAACGGTCAAAAAACACCTACCA
>CALBVY010000053.1 GCA_937969495.1 uncultured Verrucomicrobiales bacterium
TTTTCTGAATGCGAGTAATGATAACGAGGTGACTTTTGTGATTGTTGATACAAATGCGTCTCATACTGGAAATGGCTGGGCGACAAAGGAGCATGCTAGCGCTCTGAAACCGACACTTACTCTGGTGCCAAGTATGCCATCATCAACTGTGATCACTTCAAGCCGTGATACCTACATTAACAATGCTAGTCGAAATAGTAATTTTGGTTCGGCTGGTAATATGGTGGCCAATAACAATGGAGGATCGATGCGTATGGCGGTCTTTAGCTTTGATATTTCTTCTGTGCCGGCAGGTACAATTGGTTCTGCTCAAATTCAGTTAGAACATGTCATTGGAAATGACACGAATACATATGAAGTGTATGGATTATTAGATGCTGATGAAGCATTTGATGAGGCAAATCTTACCTGGAACACAGCTGGTTTTGTCAGTGGGCGTACGATTGATCTAACTAAAACTTATAGGTCTGCTATGCTGGGCTCTTTTTCAAATGTAATAGGCGAAGTCAACACGATCTTGGATGTAAGTAATAGTAACTTCATTGATTTTCTGAATGCGAGTAATGATAACGAGGTGACTTTTGTGATTGTTGATACAAATGCGTCTCATACTGGAAATGGCTGGGCGACAAAGGAGCATGCTAGCGCTCTGAAACCGACACTTACGCTTGAGCCGATACTTACATCTAATGTGCTCGTTATGTCTGATCCGATATTAAGTCTGGAGGCAGAAAATACAGGATATCAGAATTGGGCCAGTAACTACTCAGGCCTTAATCTGACTGATTTTTCAGCAGATAGCGATTCTGATGGACTGCCCAATATTATAGAGGCATTTCTCGGAACAAATCCAGGTGAGTGGAATTCTGGATTAAGCGCAGTTTCTTCTGGAGCTACAATTACCGAGTTCACTCATCCACAAAGTGCTTCGCCTCCCAATGATGTTCTTGGCTATTATCAGTGGTCTCCGAACCTTAAAGACTGGCACGGTGACGGTGAAGGTCCTATTGACGGGCCAACGGCAACGATCACTTCTCTTACTGAAGAAGGTATAACAACAGTTACGCTGACCTTGAGTGAAGAAATTCCTCAATCTTTTTTACGTATCAAAGCTGAGCCTATGCCTTAGGTTTTTTTACAGTGACTTTTACTATATCTGCTCAGTTTTCTCAGGTTACAGATAAGCCGCTGAGGGTGATTGCTTTTATTGGAAGGTTGAAAAAAAGCACGCCCGACAGGATTCGAACCTGTGACCTACTGATTAGAAGTCAGTTGCTCTATCCAACTGAGCTACGGGCGCTTTGATAACAAAAAATGAATGCCGTAAGGCAAAAAAGGGATTTAGGTGGCACAAGAGGATCCGTCAAGGGTGGATACTTGGATACTCCGGGTAAATTGGATGGGGAAAGCGAGGCTGCTACTCAGGTAGTTTTTTTTGCTCTTCTTCAATTCTTTCTGCCAGCCATTGTTTCATCATGGACTGGTAGTTGAGAAAGCGTGACCGAGCTAGACGCTTGATACGTGAGAGCATACGGGGATCAAAGCGGAGGGTGATGGTGGTGGATTCACGAGAGTCAGGTTGGTGTACGGAGCTGGCTAGGAGTTTTCCATCTAGTTCATGTTCTTTCCAGAATGCGGACTCTTGGGCTCCGTCTTCGAAGGCTGGGATTTCTTTCCAGGAGGTAATGGTTTTCATAATGCGGGGCAATGGGATGTTTATTTAATTTCGCCGTAGCTACGCTGGTAGAAGCGGAGCTCTGATTCCGTCATGTTACGCGCCGCGTAAATGCGTGCTATTTTACCATCCGTCCAGAAGGCGGCAAAGAGATGCCGATCACCAACGGTTCTTCCTAGGGTGTAGTAGCGAGCTTCTCCATCGGCGCGGTCTTCATCGGGAAGGAGGCGGATGCCAAAGGGGTCTTCGAGGAGTTCTTCAAGCTCACGTGGGGTGATGGCTTTTAGATCAATGGGGGAGTCGGTAAGGTCAAGTTCCATGCTGGCGGAAGGTAGATTAGATTCTTCGTAGTTATAGAATCATAGCTTGGTGTGTTTGAACATGGTTTTTTAACCCAGAATATGCATCTAGATTGCGAGAAATACTGCTATTTTTCAAACACAGATTTGTCGCCGATTTTGTCATTTACCGGTGGGGTGACCTCGCTGTCGTGGGAGAATAGACGTTGAGAACTTGCGTTAATTGATCTGATTGCATTTCCTCGTTCATTGCCATTTACACCGCAATGGTTTGTTCACGTTCTGGTCCGTTGCCGATGTAGGAAACGGGAGCACCGGCGAGCTCGCCAAGTCTGGTGAGGTAGGCGCGGGCGTTTTCAGGTAGTTCATCCCATGAGCGTGCTGCCGTGGTGTCTGTCTGCCAGCCAGGGAGTTCTTCATAGATGGGGATGGCTTTATCCCATGCAGCGCGGTTGGCTGGTGGGAAGTCATGTCTTTCGCCATCGATCTCGTAGGCGGTGCAGACTTGGATAGACTCTCGTTCGTCAAGTCCATCGAGAATAGTAACCGCGAGATCGGTAACGCCATTAACCATGCATGCATAGCGAATGAGTACCATATCTAGCCAGCCGCAGCGGCGTGGACGCCCTGTTGTGGCGCCGAATTCCATCCCACGAGCGTGGAAGTAGGCGGAAATGTCATCGTTTTCGGTAATAAAAGGACCAGACCCTACGCGTGTGGTGTAGGCCTTACAGACGCCCACGACGCGCTCGATAGCTGTGGGTGGAAGGCCAGAGCCGGTGCATGCACCACCTGATGTGGTGTTGGATGAAGTGACAAATGGATAGGTGCCGAAGTCGACATCAAGGAATGATCCTTGTGCACCTTCAAAGAGGATTGTTTTTCCGGACTTCCATGCTTCGTGGAGTGTGGGAATGATGTTGGTGATGTGTGGGCGTAACCGCTCGATGGCTGGGGCGATGGCTTCCCAGACTGCATCGGTGGTGAAGGTGGGGAGCTGATGTTTGGCTAATGTTTGATTGGCATCAGCGAGGCGGATATCGATGAGTTCTCTGGCTGTGGTCTCGCAGAGGAGATCGGCTAGACGCAGTCCGTTTCTGTTTGCTTTATCCGCGTAAGTGGGGCCGATACCTCGCTTTGTGGTGCCGATTTTATTGTTGCCTAAGGCTGCCTCACGTGCGGCATCGAGCTCGCGATGGTAGGGGAGGACAACGTGGGCTCGATCTGAGATTCGTAGTTTATCGGCACTAACAGGAATGCCGGCTTCTTCAAGGTTGGTGATTTCCTTACAGAGGCCGACGGGATCCATAACAACGCCATTACCGATGACACATGTTTTACCCTCCCAGAGAATGCCGGAGGGGATGAGGTGAAGGATGTATTTTTTGCCGTTGGCGATGACGGTGTGGCCAGCGTTATTGCCTCCTTGACCACGGGCTACGACATCGGCGGTCTCGGTGAGATAATCAACAATTTTGCCTTTGCCTTCGTCGCCCCATTGCAGGCCACAGATAATGGTATTCATAAAAAAAGATTGAGGTAGTTAGATGTGAAATGGATGTCTATTTGTTTGCCTCAATAAGCTCAGCAAATTCCCCAAAGAAATAGGTAGCATCGTTGGGTCCGGGTGCTGCCTCTGGGTGGTATTGGACGGAAAATGCTGGGTAATCCTTGTGACGGAAGCCTTCCACGGTGTCATCATTAAGGTTGATGTGTGTGATTTCCACGTTGTCAGGTAATGATGTGGTATCCGTGGCAAAGCCATGGTTCTGCGCGGTGATGGAGATTTTTCCGGTGCGCAAATCTTTCACAGGTTGATTACCACCACGGTGTCCGAACTTGAGCTTATAGGTTGAGCCGCCAAAGGCGTGGGTGAGGATCTGATGTCCTAGACAGATTCCAAATAGGGGGGTTTTTCCCAAGAGTTTTTTGATTTCGGCGTGAATGTAATCTAGTGATGAGGGGTCACCAGGGCCATTGGAGAGAAATACACCATCAGGCTTCATGGCCAGCACCTCTTCCGCTGATGTGCGTGAGTTTACTACGGTTACGCTGAAGCCAGCCTGCCGAAGGTGACGGAGAATATCCCATTTAATTCCGAAGTCATATGCAACGATATTATATTTTACCTCAGGGAGCTCGATGTAGGTGCCTTCTTGCTTTGTGCAAGCATTAGGAATGGTCCACTCACGGCTCTCACCATCCCAGAGGTAGGTGGATTCCGTAGAGACTTCTTTGACAAAATCAGAGCCTTCCATGGGTGTGGAATCTTGGGCAGCCTGCACTGCCTCATCTGCTGATAGTTCGGTAGAAATACAGGAGCGCATGGCGCCCGCGGAGCGGAGGTGCTTAGTCAGTGCACGGGTGTCTACGCCCTCGATGCCGATGATTTTATGTTCTGAGAAATAATCCGGTAGTGATTGGCGTGATCGCCAATTGGAGGCGATGGGGGAGAGCTCGGTAATGATAAATCCGCGCACGTGTGGTTGGGATGATTCAGCGTCTTCTGGGTTCACACCATAGTTTCCAATCATGGGGTAGGTCATGGTGACGATCTGACCTCGGTAAGAGGGATCGGTAATGATTTCCTGATAACCCGTCATTGAGGTGTTAAAACAAACCTCACCGGTGGTGGTGCCGGTGTGACCAAAGGCTTCGCCGGTAAAGGTGCGTCCGTCTTCAAGTGCTAGAATCGCTTTCATATCCATGGAGGCGCACAGCTCCTAATGAGGGTGAGGCCGCGCGCACTTTAGGTTTGGGTAATGAAGTTTCAAGTTTCAAGTTGGAACTTTGGTGGGAAATTCGTTTTCTAGAGAGAAATCTGCCTGTGTATAGGGGGGGGAATACTTTGAGTTGCGCTTTTTCTGAGCCGTGGTCTGGTTTCTTCATCATGCATACGCAGGCAGCTATACTCAGTATTTTCTCTCTCTTTCTTTTTACGCAGATGAACCATGCCCAAGAACCCGTCGTCCCAGAGCCCGCCTATCTTTCTGAAGCGCCACTTCCTAAAGGGTGGCCTAAGCCTGGGCCTTATAATCAAGTGTCTGAGAAAAAATACCCTGCCTACCGTGCCGCCGTAACATTAGGGAAAGGGGAGGCCTTCTGGCGATTATTCAGACATATTACGAAAAACAACATTCCCATGACCTCCCCAGTAGAGATGGGGATGAAAAACGAGGAAGGGAAAGCTCTTTCTAGGTATTCGATGGCATTTCTTTATCAGGGTCAGGAGGTGGGAGAAACTGGGGCCGATGGCTCCAAGGTAGAAGTCAAGGATGTGCCAGCTGCCAAGGCGCTGAGCTACGCCTGGCAGGGTGATGACTCCAAGTCTAACATTAAAAAAGCCAAGGAAGCCCTGTTCACTGAGCTGAAAAAGCGCAAGCTAGAATACTCCTCCATACGGATGCTAGGCTACAACGGCCCTCAAGTCCCTAATGCTAAAAAAACATGGGAACTTCAGGCGATGTTGAAATAACCTAACTATTTTACTTTTTTGAACGTATCTTCTGCGGGAGAACTTCCGTAAGAATTCTGCGCCACACCATTGCTCGCAAGGTGGGTGAGGCAGTGATAAACATCTTCCTCATCAGCGGTGATGTAAGCGGCTATCTGCGCGGCAGTTTTGGCTTCTGTGGAGAGTGCGTTTTTCACTTTTTGAAGGAGTTCTAGGAAGATGCCAGCAGCGGCTTTTCCTGCTTCTACACCTGGCTGGTGGTAGGCATTGACGTTGACTAAGAGTGCGTAGAGGGAAACAGCACGTTCAAAGAGAGCGATGAGCATACCAATGCTGTGGGGCGTTACTTCTTCTATGGAAAGGGTAATGGACTTCCGGCCACTTTCGTAAAGCGCGGTGCGTGTGCCTCTTAAGAAACCTTGGAGATAATCCGCTGAGGTGGTGTTAGGTTCAACTTCAACGCTGTCTCCATCACGCCCTTTGCGGACTTCGATGAAGGTGGCAAAGAAATTAGGAACTCCGTCACGGAGCTGCTGTACGTAGGCATGCTGATCGGTAGATCCCTTATTTCCGTATACAGCTAGTCCTTGATGCACGGTTTTTCCATCGAGGTCCTTTTCCTTACCGAGCGACTCCATGACAAGCTGCTGGAGGTATTTGGAAAAGAGCACAAGTGAATCCTTGTAGGGGAGCACAACCATGTCTTTTTCTCCCTTGCCATTACCGGCATGGTGCCAGGCGAGAGCCAGTTGGATGGCGGCATTTTCTGCTACGGAGTCCACCCGGGTATAGTCATCCATGGCTTTGGCGCCAGCTAGTAGGGCGTCGATATCGATACCCTGCAGGGCAGCAGGCACAAGTCCCACTGTGGACATGACGGATGTGCGGCCACCTACCCAATCTTCCATAGGAAAGATGGCGAGGAAGTTATTTTCTGTGGCGTATTTAAAAAGTTTTGAGCCTTCGCCAGTGATGGCTACGGCGTTATCACCAAAGTCTAATCCGGTATCCTCAAAAGCAGCCTGAGCTTCTAACATTCCATTGCGGGTCTCAGGTGTGCCGCCAGATTTGGAAACTACAAGAGCGAGTGTTTTCCCTAAACCACCGTGTGTGTTGGTGATGATATTGGTGAGTGTGGTATCGATACCAGCAGGATCTGTATTATCAAAGAAGAAGGTTTTCAGAGAGCTGTCAGCGCCTAGTGCCTCGTAGATAAACTGGGGGCCTAGTGCAGAGCCACCAATGCCGATAATGAGAAGGTTTTCAAATCTTCCACCCTTCGTGTTGGTGATCTCGCCACGCTGGACTTTTTTTGCAAAGGCTTTGAGGTCTGTTAGTGGTTCGGTGATTTGTTTTTTAATTTCCTCTGTAGGGGAGAGATCTGGATTTCTTAGCCAGTAGTGCCCCACCATACGGTGTTCGTCTGGATTCATGATCTCACCAGCCTCGATTTTTTGAATACCATCGAAGGCACGGGTGATTTCTGATTTTAATGTGTCCGCGTAGTTGGTGGGGATATCCATACGTGAGGTATCGATGGAGAAGCCCAGCTCTGGGTAGCGGGTGAATGAGTTCTGGTAATGTTGCCAAGTTGATTCGGGCATGGCGTCATAGTCGGATTAGAAAGCCTGTAATTCAAGTGATTACTTTAATTCGATGTGACATTTTTATTGAGTATATGGATCTACCCCTGTGATTACCAAAATTATGAATAAAAAACTGTTTGCTGAAATGTTGGGCACTTTCTGGCTTGTGCTAGGAGGTTGTGGAAGTGCTGTGTTAGCGGCGTATTTTCTGGATAAGCCAGATGGGGCGATTAATTTAGGAATCGCCTTTGTTGGTGTATCATTGGCTTTTGGCCTTACGGTGATGACAATGGCTTACGCCATTGGTCATATTTCAGGTTGCCACTTGAATCCAGCGGTATCCATAGGTCTCTGGATGGGTGGGCGATTCTCTGCTAAGGAGCTGGTGCCATATATCGCCGCGCAGGTGGTAGGTGGGATACTGGGTGCTGGCGTGCTGTATCTTATTGCATCGGGGAAAGCTGATTTTGATGCTTCAGCAGGTTTTGCCTCAAATGGCTTTGGTGAGCTTTCACCAGGGAAATTCTCGATGGCTTCTGTGTTGATTTGTGAAGTTGCGATGACCTTTATCTTTTTGATCATTATCCTTGGTGCCACGGACAAACGTGCGCCTGCTGGCTTTGCTCCTATCGCGATTGGTATGGGCTTAGCTTTGATTCACCTCATTAGCATCCCTGTTTCCAATACCTCGGTAAATCCTGCCCGTAGTCTTGCTGTTGCCGTTTTTGCTGGAGGTGAGTATCTTTCACAGGTCTGGTTATTCTGGGTGGCTCCTATTGTAGGAGCAGCTCTGGCCGGTGTGACTTATCGCTGGCTTGGTGGCCGTGAACAATCTTAGCGAGATTTCTTTGCAAAGATTTAATTTCTAAACCGCTTCGGTATTGTTTTACTGAAGCGGTTTTGTTTTCTTTGCGCCATGGCCTTAACGAGTGATCCGCTACCAGCACTGAAGAAATACTTTGGGTTCGATGGCTTTTTGGACTCTCAGGAAGAGGTGGTGGATCAAATTCTTTCTGGGCAAGATGGCCTAGTGGTCATGCCCACAGGTGGAGGTAAATCCCTCTGTTATCAGCTGCCAGCGATGTGTTTGGAGGGAGTGACGCTAGTCATCTCTCCACTTATTGCGCTGATGAAAGATCAGGTAGATGCCCTTCAGGAAAAGGGTATTCCAGCCACGATGATTAACTCGACATTAAATGGGAGTGAGCAGTGGCAGCGTATTGCCGCGATGAAGAGTGGTGACTATAAGCTGGTCTACATTGCTCCAGAGCGGTTTAGATCTGATTCATTTATGGATGCAATGAAGGATGTGAAAGTGTCCCTTTTTGCTGTGGATGAAGCGCACTGCTTAAGCCAATGGGGGCATGATTTTAGACCAGAATACATGCGGCTGGGGCTGGCACTTGAGAAGCTGGGTAAGCCACAGGCCGTGGCTTTAACCGCTACGGCGACTCCTGTTGTGAGGAGAGATATTTTAAAAGTCCTCGCATTGCGTGAGCCTTTTGAAACGGTGAGTGGCTTCAGTCGGCCTAACCTTTCGTTGGTGATCAATGAGGTGGATAAACATAAGGTAAAGCATGAGCGCCTTAAGAAAGTGGTGGAGAAGTGGAAAACAGGGATCGTCTACTGTTCTACCCGCAAGCGTGTAGAGGAAGTTGGTGAGCTATTGCATAGCTGGGGGATCAAGAGCATTGCGTATCATGGAGGGATGACGCCAGATGAGCGGGAGAAAACACAGAATAGCTTTATTAGCAAAGAAGCAGATGTGGCTGTGGCGACCAATGCCTTTGGTATGGGTATTGATCGATCCGACGTCCGCTTTGTGTTACACTACGAAATCCCTGGTAGTATCGAGGCTTACTATCAAGAAGCTGGGCGAGCAGGGCGTGATGGCGAGGCGGCTTATTGTGAGCTGTTATTTAACTATGCGGATACCAGGACTCAGGAGTTTTTTATCGAAGGTGCAAATCCAAGTTACAAAACAATCTGTGACATCTATCAGTTTATTCAAAACGAAGCAGACGCTAATTTTGAAATTCAAAAAACAATTGATGATATTAAAGATGGTGCAGCCGTAAAGAATGGTATGGCAGTGGGGAGCGCCCTCGGAGTGTTAGTGAAACAGGGATATATTGAGAGGTTTGATCTCGCAGGTAAAAGGACTAAAGGAACGCGCTTGCTAAAGCCTAATATACTTACCGGCCAGCTTCAGATCAATCAACAGACGATGGAAGAAAAAGAGCGCCGTGATCGTGATAAGCTCGATACGATGGTGCAGCTCTGCTACGGGAGGCAATGTAGGCAGCAGGCCATTCTTGAGTATTTCGGGGAGGCAAATGCGGAGACTTGTGGCACCTGTGATGTGTGTATGAACTCCTTTGGTGGTGATGCGCGTGAGCCTGCCAGTGATGAGGAAACTCTTATCGTCCGGAAGGCTCTTAGTGGTGTGGCTAGGATGAGCCGTAAGCGAGGGAAGCAGTGGGAGGGGATATTTGGGCGTGGGCGCATTGTGCAAATGCTTATGGGGAGTAAATCTCAGGAAATTAAACGAGTGCGTCTGGATACGCTGAGCACTCATGGTATTTTAAAATCCTGCGGTACTGCGTACCTTAATGAATTGTTCCGCTCGATGCATGATGCTGGGCTGGTATTTACTCAGCGTGGTGAATTTCCTCTACTGACACTTACTCCACGTGGAGAGCAGGTTATGTTAGGTGAGGCGTCATTCCGTTTGGTATGGCCAGAGGTGCAGAGTGTGAGTCCGGTTAAGGACTCTGATATGGTGATCGAGGAATTTGGCTTCGATGGTAGGCTCTATGATTTACTTAAGGACTTGAGGCAAAAACTGGCGCAAGCAGAAGGTGTTCCTGTCTATCAGATATTTCCTAATAAGACTCTAGAGTATTTTACTCGACTAAGGCCAAGTAGTATCAAGGCGGGGATGCGTATTAAGGGTGTGGGGGAGGTGAAGGCAGAGAAGTATCTGCAAGTGTTTATCGATGAGATCAATGCTTTTACATAACAGTTTTGTTACTACTTCTTGTTAAGGAAAAAACTCGCCATGATTTCTGATCTTGTTTACACTACCTCTGATATGGATGCATTGATCCAACACACAGAAAATGGTACAGAGCTTAGTCCTCGGGAAATAGAGGTGGCGGCAGAGATGCTGCTGAGCTCTGAGGTGTCAGATGAGAAGAAAATTCGGTTTTTAAAGGCGCTGACAGCAAAAGGGGAAACGCCCTCTGAGATTGCTGGATTTGTAGAAGCCTTTCTAGAGCGTGCTGTTGATCCCGGTGTTTCTATGATGGAGTTTCATGGCCCTACGATTGATGTATGTGGTACGGGGGGGGATAAGCTTGATCTTTTTAATGTCTCTACCACGAGCATGTTTGTTATCGCAGCGGGTGGCGCTGTGGTGGTGAAGCATGGGAACCGCGGGATCACTTCCAAGAGTGGTGGGGCTGACGTGTTAGAATCTCTGGGGATTACTATCACGCATTCGCCAGAAGACTTTAGAAAGTGCTTAGAACATGCACAAGTGGGCTTTTTGTTTGCGCCGCTTTATCATCCTGCATTTAAGGTAATAGCACCTGTGCGCGCGGCCTTGGCAAAAGAGGGTGTTAGGACGATCTTTAACCTGATAGGTCCGTTGCTCAACCCCGCTAGACCTGAGTGTCAGCTCGTAGGGGTGTGTGATCCAGATCTGGATTCTGCTTACGCTGAAATTTTACAGCGTCTGGGGCGTGATAGTGCATGGGTTGTTCATGGAACTACGGCGGATGGTTCACCTGTGGACGAGGTAAGTTTGTTAGGCTCTACGCGTATTTGTAAATCTGGGCGTTATCAGTCGCTTATCGATGAGGAGGTGCGGCCAGAAGATTTTGGTTTTTCTCCATGTAAAGTAGAAGACCTTCAAGGTGGTGATGCTCAAGTTAATGCTGCGATCTTGACTGATATTCTTAGTGGCCGAGAGACTGGTCCTAAGCGTGAGATGGTGTTATTGAATGCTGGAGCAGGTCTAGCTTGTGCAGGATTAGCTGATTCTTTAGGGGATGGGGTAAGGCTTGCAGCAGAGCTTATTGATTCTGGTCAAGCGCTGGAGAAATTACACAAACTGCAAGAAATAAGTCAGCAACTCAGTGATACCAATAGCCTAGGATGTTAGTTCGTGAGAAACTGCATCATTTTACAGGTAGATTCTATTGATCTGTGTAGAGTATAACCTTCACCAAATAACATTTTTATAACCACTTAGACATTTATGAGCTCAAACGTAACACCAAATAAAATAACGCAGGAAAGAGATTTTACCGGAGGAATGATCCACTCTCAATCTTGTGCCTTTGTCGGCTCCACTGGAGAAAAAGTCCTTGATGATAAAATCATGGCTTTAGCGGAAGAAATTTCCGGTAAAAAGGACTGTTTACTTGCGGAGATGATGATCACGGCGGTGCGCACTTCGCGAGGTGCTGTCACAGAAGGAGACTTTAAGATGATGAACCGCTCACTTAAGGAGATGCGCATTGCGAGTGAAGTATTTCACCCCTATCGCGACTGTCAAAAAATAGCTGTTTTTGGTTCTGCCCGCACAGATCCAGAAGAGCCAGAGTATCAAGCTGCTGTTGAATTTTCCCGTAAAATGCGTGATGCCGGCTTTATGACTATCACAGGTGCGGGCCCAGGTATCATGGCCGCAGGTAATGAAGGTGCCGGCCGGAGTGATAGTTTTGGTCTGAATATCACCCTCCCTTTTGAAGCCTCTGCGAATGCGTTTATTAGTGGCGATGAGAAGCTGATTGATTTTGATTTTTTCTTCACTCGGAAGCTTTCCTTTGTCAAAGAAGCCGATGCCGTAGCAGCGTTCCCTGGTGGCTTTGGTACGATGGATGAGATTTTTGAAACTCTGACGCTGATCCAGACAGGGAAGGCGGCGATCTATCCTTTAGTGCTCGTCGATGCAAAGGGTGGAAAATACTGGAAATTCTGGCAGCAGTTTATCGTGGAACACCTCAGTAGGCTAAAGCTTATCTCAGAGGATGACTTTGCGCTCTACAAAGTCACGGATGATGTTGATGAGGCTGTGGCAGAGGTGGTAAAATTCTACTCTAACTTCCATTCCTACCGTTACTGTGGGGATCGTCTTGTAATCCGGATGAAAAATAAGCTCAGTGATGCAAAAATGAAATCTCTGAGCGCCGATTTTGGGGATATTGTGAAAAGCGGTAACTTCGAGCAGTGTGGACCACTTGCAGATGAACAGAATGAGCCAGATCTCGCTGGATTGCCTCGATTAGTCTTCCGTCATCGCCGCAGGAATTTTGGTCGGCTCCGTAAGTTGATTGATGCGCTTAATGACTAGCTGAGTTAACTTCATTTTTTAGATGTGGGCTGGATATCTAGCATCGCATCTGCAAATCCTTTGCCGATTTTGGCCATTATTTTTGCGGCTCCGTGGTAGTGGTAATCGGCATTGGATGTTGCTAGCGCAAGGGTGCGTAATTCTTTTTCTGAAAACTCCTGTTTCATGAGCTTCTGAAAAGCTGCCTTTGTCTGTTGAGGATTAAGGTTTTGGTCTTTGGTTATTTTTTTGTGTTGGATCTTTACCTCTCGCTTTCTGAGGCAGAGCTTGCTGATTTCTAAATCCCAGTATTTCTCTGTGAAGACGGCAGCGGTATTCCCTGTGAACTCTGGGAGTTTCGTGGGCGCGGCCATCGCATTACGAAAGTTCGTATAGGTGTTTTTTTTGGAAGCTAGGTGTTTGGGGAAATGATCGACTGGGCCATTGACCCCAAGTACGCCGATGACAAACGGGAGTTTGGGCGTTTTAAGATCTTTCCTAACATCATTAATCAATTGTTCCATCAGCTTGCTGTAGAGAGTGTATTCTTTTTTTGGATAAGTGAAGTGATCGACAAAGTCGTTCCAGCCCTGAAACCATACAAAGCCACTGATAGTGTAGCCTTCTTTGGGGTTGTAGGCAGGGTGCGTTGAGGGAAGCTTTTTGAGCACCGTATGGATATGCTCTATCATCATCTTGTAGTAGATGTGGGAGGCTTTTTGTTTTGCCTTTTCTATGACTTCTACGTCACGGCCTCGTTTTCTGATTTGAGCTGCGATATCTGGTGTGACCTTATAAAGTCCAGCACTGGGTGGGCGGAAATCCACTGAGAGACTTTTTCCTCCCCAGCTTGTTTTAATAATCAGGATGGGTTCTTTGAGGTGTTGGTAGAGGGTAGCTCCAAAAGTGAGTTCAGGGCCAATTTTCTCGCTGTCAGCACCGAAGCCTGTGGTGAGGCTTCCTGTTTTTATACCACTTTTCGTAATTGCAGATATTTTGACGTCTGTGAAAACTTGGGGGGAACCGTCTATTTTCTGAATTTGGCTGAGAAGGGCTATTGTTTTAGGGTCCTTTCCCAGATGGGAAATAGTGCTGATTTTTGCATGTCCTTGCATGTTGGACTGACCAGCTAGGATAAAGACCTTGAGGGGTTTAGCCTCCACTAGTGTAGTGGAGCAAAGTGTGATAAAAAGTGGGATAATGGGGGACAGAAATTGCATCGCAGCTTTAGAGTAGTGTGCGGTAATTTTCGTTTCTGACCGTTATACCGATGGTATCTAGATGCTCTAGCAGTGGCATCACTACTTTGCGGGTGCTATCAAGGTGCTGGCGTAATTCGCTAGCGGTTGCTTGACCTTGTGCAGTGATCAGTTCTTTGACCTTTTCGGTAGCGTTATTGAGTGTTTTGGTGCTAATAACAACTTTGGGATCTAATTCAACCACCTGACCAGAGCGAATGAGGAACTTGAGCGCTTGGTCCGATTTTGCCGTGGTGGTGAAATCGATTTTGTTAGGAGGTTGAAGTCCAGCTTGATCGAGGGCTGAGAGGATGGCGTTAGCTTCAGGGGCAATCTCATCTGGGAGAGTGAGGGTATGGCTGGCAGAGGCGAGTCCTTTACTGTTACTCTGAAAACCTTTTTCTTCCATTGCGCTAGGAAGGTGCTTGAAGATAGAAGTGGGTATTTCCGGTAAGGCTTTGGCAAGTTCTTCCAATGGCATGGCTGGAATGTCGGGGTGTTTTTGGTGCCATTGTTTGATAAGTTTGGATACTGCTTTGAGTTGATCCTGCCACCACGGGGCGTGAAGTAAGAGCTCACCTAGCTGAATGAGGGTTTTATTTTCTAACCTCGATGTGATGGTGGCTGCAATTTCGTCTTTATGGAATTGATTGTTAGGTAAGGGGTCAGATTCAGTGATGCTCTGATCGCGGTCTAATAATGATTGAAGGTAGCTATCAATTCTATCTGGGTTTTCTGCGCGTGGGGTCAGGAAATGTGCTCGTGTTTCGGTGCGGAAACCTTGCCGCATAGGTAGCGCGTCTAACACAGTTCCTCCTGCCAGCGTGCTCTGCTGCGCACCATCGCGGAGGACAACGCGATCTCCAGTGAGTAAGAACAATGGATGCTCTAGTCTGAGCTGTGCCAAGCAGCTTTCCCCAGGATTAAGATGGGTGCGATCATTGAGGATCACGCGTGCATGGCAGCGGGCGGAGCCGTGATGAAGAATCACCGTTTCTGTATTACGGATGGCACGGGGTTTGTATCCGGAGATAGGGCGAGCCATTCTCTGCAGGTGGATGTCTAGAGTGCGTGTAGTTTTTCCTATGTCTGAATAACAGAGGGTATGACCACGTTGAGCCCCAGGTTTACCAGGTGCAGCTATGGGCAAATCTGGTAGGTTGAGGGCGGTGCGCATGCCGGGTAGCGCGGTGTCTAGGGAATGATTATGATTTTGGATGTAGCGGACTTTAGTATCTAAGCCCATAGGCTGAAGGGTGAGGGTGTCACCTAGGTTAAGACTACCTCCGCTGAGTGTACCGGTAATCACAGTGCCTGTGCCCTTGGGAGAGAAGATCCGATCGATTGCAATGCGGGGTTTTGCGCTATTTTTTGGTGGGGTATAATTTTTGAGCTGATTGAGTAGAGCTTTTTTTAAATCATCGATGCCACTTCCGGTTATTGACGATACTGGAATGATGGGAGCATTTGCAATGGAGGTATCTTTGAGTTCGTCACGTAGAACTTCGATAGAAAAAGGGACATCTTCGCAGAGGTCTGCCTTGGTCATTGCGATGACAATATTCTCAATGCCAAGGTAGGAGAGGATGTGAAGATGTTCTTCTGATTGAGGCATCCAGCCATCATCGGCTGCGATGACAAAAACAGCGAGATCAAGTGCGCCTACACCAGCCACCATGTTGTTAACAAAGTCCGCATGGCCGGGGACATCGACGATACCAATCTCATAACAATTCTCAGCGTCGCTCAGTGACATATGGGCAAAGCCTAGCTCAATGGTAACACCACGTGCTTTTTCCTCTGGTAGGCGATCAGGGTCAGAACCAGTTAGGAGTTTTACCAGAGAGGATTTTCCATGGTCAATGTGGCCTGCGGTTCCGAGGACTAAGTGTGTGCTCATGTTGGAGGGAGAAGATCAGCAATCAGAGTGTAATAAGCAAGTTAGAAGCTTGTAAGGCTCTCGGTGTTTATCTCTCACCAATTCGTTGTTTTTGATATTCGATATCGTAGATATGAAAATCAATTTGATTAAATGCTCTGAGATCGATGGAGACATCACCTAGTGCCTGGCTGAAGCCATTGATTTTGCCGTTCTCGAACCTTGCTAACTTGAGTGTAAGACGTCCGCCGTTATGAAACCATGCGCGTATATCTTGTTGATACATCTTTGGTTGTTCTCCTGTGTGGTCGAGACTAAGGGACTTGATACGTTTGATGGGAATACGGATGGGCGTGTAATCAGTTTCTATAATCATACGTTCATCCTCTACCTTACCTATGGTTCCGGGGACTTCATCGCCATTTTTAAGGATGATCCGGTGCGGAGGCGTTTCGGTGATTTCTTGATGTTCTTCTGGTGTGCTCGGAGTTAATGTGATATTTTTGTTAGTTAATGGTGTGCCATTCCAGGGAGTAATGCGAATATTGGAAATCTCGATGGGGTAACCCTCTTGGGTGACGAAGCTGATACCGGTGCCTAAATCGATGGGGTTAGGCGTTTGTGAAGTTAGCATACAGGCACGATTACCATTGATGTAGAGAGTAACCATGCCGGCCTTTCGATCAAAAAATAAGTCAAACTTCGCTCGTTGCTTAGATGGGGCTTGAATTCTTGTTGATTGCTCTCGAGCTACGAATAGTTTGTTTGCGTGTGTTCCTAATGTTCTTAGGCTAACATAATTATTATTAAAATTGATGTTATAGCATGCGTCAGGATCCATGGTTGTGACGTCGTTGGAATAAAGTAGAACATTGAAGCGCATGGATGTCTTCCAGCTTGTTTCAAAGCTGATGTGAGATTTTTCAGTAAGACCTACGTCACGGCCAACTCCGGCCTTCCCTGTTAACTGGAGTGCGCCATTTCTAAAGTTTGACAGTGAAGTCTGGCCGCTCAATGACCATTCCTTGATGTTGCTAGGTCCGTGATAGTTGCCTGGGGCAGTGGTGATAATTTGCAGTGATTTTACCATCGAACGTTTGAGGGTGATGATGCCGCCATACCAGGTATTTAGTTTGAAGCTATCCGGTGTTAGTTCGTGTAAGCTGCCGAGTAGAATGTCACCGGTTGTTTCTCCAAATCTTGGCTGTAGCTCTAAGCGTGCGAGCGTTTCAGGCTGTTGGAAGTCCTTCCATGTATCCAGCTCTATACTGCGTAATTTTTCTAGAGGGAATGTGGCACGTTTGCCGAGGTTCTCGGAGGTGAACTGAAGATTTCCCTCAGTGTCTAAATCATGAGGTTCTCCTGTTAATTTATTGCCATTGGTGAAGACGATGCGTGATTTGATTTTTTCTGGTGCTGCTGCCTGCTCTTCTTGAGCTTTAAGAATGGGGGTGAATAAACTTAGGTTGAAAACGATGGCCAGAGTGAGGCATTGTTTTTTATGCATTGTGTGCTTGGAAAGAGGTGGCATGACAGGGCAGGGGTGAGGGATTATTTCTTGGCAGAGTTTTTACTTTGTCTTATGTTAGAAATGATTGTGTGATCCAGTGTGAAGAGTCCAAGAATAGGGTGATGTGTGATGATTTTATTATTTTCGAGTTTGAGTTTTCCTAACTGAATTCTACCGTAGCCCTTAAGTGTTGCTGTAAAAACTGGCTGGGGGAATTCTATGGCATTTTCGGGCTCAGCAAAGTAGAGTATGCTGACGCGCCGATCTGGTATCATGAATGGCTTGGCTGAATGATTGCTGTTAAATTCTATTGTACGTTCTTTATCTGAGCTGCTGAGAATGCGGGAGATTTCTCCAGATATTTTATCTCCCTCGTTATCAATGATGACATCGATCTTGGTCGGCCCGATTCTAGTGAAATGTCTGCTAGGTGCGCCATCATTCCAATCACTCACTTGGATAGCACTGATATTACATGAGTGGTTATTGTTGGATCGGTTATTGAAAATGATGTGGTTTCCCTCTGCTGCTTCAAAGACATCATGCCAAGTGCCGATGTTTTTTTGATCGAGGTAGAGGGTGAGGGTTCCTTTGGTCCGATTTAATCGAAGATCAATATGGATTTTTTTCGCATCTAACTTGTAAGGTTTGATGTCGATATTAGCGAGTGGAGCAGAGTGCTGAGTATCTTGGTAACGCCTGATTTGCATGCCGGAGGTGTTGAAGACTAGTTCGTAAGTATCTTGTTTCCTTGTAGCGGAGTTTGACTCTGCACAGAAGCGGAAGGCGAAATTAGGTAGGTCTTGCCAAGCAAGAGTAAAGCGGATGCGGATATTCTCTGGCATGTTGAGTTTGCGTGCAAGAACGCCAGATTTTCTACTACTATAAGTTCCCTTACGGTGTTTCCATACCCCTTTGTTGGTATCCCAGTTTGAGAGTTCATCACCTCCAGTGTAGATATTACGTTCGTCAGAGAGACCAAAGCGGAGTGATTGGATATTTTCTCTCGCGATGGTGAACTCCCCAGCATACCATGTGGAAATTTTTATTGCTTGTTCATCCATAGAGATGACATGGCAGGGTATGATGTCGCCATTGCTTAAGGTGAGGACTTCTGCGTGGTGCTTGATGTTGTTTTGATCATTTGTGAATTTGATCTGTTTGATACGAGAAGATTTTATATGAAGGGGGCTGGCTGAGACGGTGGATTCTAACGTCGTATCCTCTTCACTCATCGCAGTGATGGTGCCTGTAATAAGATCGCCATTGAGCAGCACTACGGTGTCAGCATGGGTAAGAGCGCTGAGTATGAAAGAGGCTGTGATTAGCGCTGAGGTTTTTAGAGCCTTTAGTTTAAAAATTGTCATCCCAGTTATCAAGAAGGTTGTTTTTATGTGAGAAATCAATGATGTTAACGTAGCGAGTATTTAGGTCTACTTCGCCTAACAATTTTGTCTGTAACTTGGTTATTTGATTGTTACTTTGATCTGGCACGCCGGTGATGCGTCCGTATGGGTAGATATGAAAATAGATGTCTTTGGGGTTTTTGGCAGCTGGTTGATCTTTATTGTTGGAGGCGAGGGTGATCTCGCTGACCTCTTCCATGGGGATGATGAGTTCGTTACCATAAGAGCCTTGGAAGTAGACTTTACCCTCGCGGATATTTTTTAGCTTACCTGAAAAACGATCGAGGCCGTTATTAAGAAGAAGCACATCGTGATCTGTTGATTTCATGCTTTTTGCAGAGTCTTTCATGCCATTCCAGTGTGTAATAACAATGTCACTGATTCTGATATCTGATCTGCTGAAGTGCTGATTTTTAAATGCGAGGTGAGCACCCTTACCTGCATACTCGTCACCGAGATCCCATTTAGTTTTAAACTCGCCATTGAGGAAGAGTAGAATGTTTTTCTGTGACTTATCCATGCGAAGTTCAATATGTGCTGTGTTAGCAGAGGATAAGCCTAGGCCGGATTGGCTAGCTCTTAAGCGGGTATTGATGGGTTTTCCCTCTTCATCAAAGGTGCAGGCATATAATGAGGCGCTGTGGCTGGAAAGGCTGAGCATGTAGCCGTGTCCTATGGTAGAGCCCATATCTAGCTGGCTGCTGATGGTGTTCTCTGATTGAGGTGGGGAGAAGTCTGCGTGGAGAGCGATTTTGGTATTGAGGGAGCCACGCCATGCTAACTTGAAGCTGACTCGGCACTGATCTGGCATGATGTTTTCTTGTATGAGAAAGCGGTTTTTATCAGTGCCTGAATACCATGAGGAGCCGATGTGTTGCCAGTCTGTGAGGGTATTTTCGTCATCTTTTTTAGGAGGATTTTTTTGCTCAGTATCATGTAGTGAGGCAGTAGAGATTTTAGTCCAGCCGTCTGTGTTGAGTGGGCCGTAATAGACCAGTTTGCCTCCGAATGGAGTGGGTGCGATCTTAGTTAGAGATGAGCGTTGTATTGCTAAATTACCGAGATGTTCTGTGTCCATCACGATGGCTTGGGAGTCTGCGGAGAGAATTTCTCCAGAAATAATATCACCGTTGATTAATTTTACATGCGAGGTTTGTCTAAGCCCTAGATGAGCCTTGCCTCGGTTGAGTAAAACGCGGTGTACTTTGCTGGTGGAAAAATGAATAGCTTCACTGGCTTCAGGGTTATTCCAGATCAGGGTATCAGATGGTCCGAAGGCGAGGAAATGGCCATGCAAGGTATCGTGATTAACGAAACGGAGCATGTCTGGGGCAGGTTTTAGCTTCTCGGAAGAATCAGCTAAGCCGTTACCTCCTAACGTAATGAGGCTGAGTGCGGAGATGAGTGCGTGTTGATTCATTTTTCGTAGATGGGAAGAAAGCGATAATTGAGAGCGAGGGAGAGGAGTGCTCCCGCAGTGCTGAAGGCATTACCGTAGTTGCCAGCCCATGACCCATCAGATAGCTGGGTGACGGAGAGTAGGCGGATATTGTCCTTATTCCATATTTCCCAAAGTTCTTCGTCAGCTTGGAAGAGTGCTTGAGACATGTAGTAGCGGAAGTAGAAAGGATACTTATTATCTTGGGTGCTGATATTTGCTTTGAGGTATTCAGTGGATTTTTTAAACCCTGCTTCATCTTTCTTTTTGGCGAGAGAAAAGCATAGAGAGCCGATGGCGGTGAGTGTGAGTCTGCCGCCGATTTTGCTGGTGTATCCGTAGGAGCCATTAGAGCTTCTGCAGCTGCGCATGTAGGCTAGTCCTTTATTAATGGCTTCATCAGGTACGGCGATACCAGCATTGCGCGCGGCTAGTAGAGCCACAATTTGAGAGCCTGATACGGTGGTGTCTGCGTGGCGTGTGGTGGGATCGTAGCGCCAGCCATTACGGGGATTGATTTTCTGTGCTTTGAGGATGAGATCGACAGCTTTTTTTAATGCTGGTGCGATGCGTTTGTCATCAACCATGCCGTAACACTCAGCAAGTGCCAGTGTGGCAAAGCCGTGATCATACATTTGAGGTCCGATGTAACCCTCGGAACTTTCCTGTTGTTTCTTGATAAGAAAGCTAATGCCTTGACTGATTTTTTGAGCATGGCGGCCTTTGTTAGGGTCTTCGCCATGGGCGAGGAAGGCGAGGGTGCATAAGGCGACCACTCCGGGGCGTGCACCACTGCCGCCACCCCATGCTCCTGAGGCGTCTTGGGTGTTGGCTAGGTAACGTAGCCCACGTGTGTACATTGACTCTACCTGAGCGGGGATGGTATCATTATTCCTCCGTGGTAGTGACTGAGCTTGGGTAAACTCAGCAAGAATGAGTGGAATGATGAGCAGGTAAGTTAGGGGAGATCGGTTCATGATGATGGGCTGACGCTTTTGTTAGCGTTGATTCGATTTTTTGGCAGCGCCTTTATTGTAGGCGTCCATGGCTCGTTGAAATTCTCGGGGCAATGAGGTGCCGGCGTTTCCTGAGTTTTTGGGCACGCGGCGTTGGTTACCCACGGCGGTGTTATCAGGGTCACCGCTGTTACCTCCGGCTTCACCTCCTGCGCCACCGCCTTGCCCTGATTGATTGCCATCTTGGCCAGGCTTTTTACCCTCGCCTTCACCTTCACCAGGTTTCTGCTCTTGTCCTTCGCCTCTATCCTGACCTCCGTCCATCATACGTTGCAGCATTTCCATCATTCCGCCTAGACCTTCGCCTTGACCTTGACCTTCGCCCTGTCCTTGACCTTCGCCCTGTCCTTGAGCTTCGCCCTGTCCTTCGCCTTCGCCTGGTTTTTTCTTACCTTTTTCTTGCTGTTTCTTTTTAGCGGCTTCAAAGATTTTTTCGATGACCTCAGTTTGGGTAGCGATGGTGGCTCCGCCGGTATCTTTTTTTTCTAATTGATCGGTGGCATCTGCCATGATGTTTTCGACTTCACGCAGGAGTTCAATGACCTTAGCATTTGTTTGTTCATCGATGAGGTCTTGGACGTCAGCAGAAAGCTCGTCCTGTTCATTGGCTAGCTTTTTAGCTCCTTGGCTATGCTGCTCTAGGAGCTCGGCAGGTGTGGCCTTTTTGGGTTGTGATTCCTCTGCCCATGCAGCGGGTATGAAGCATGCGGTGAAGATGAGGATGTGGTGAGTGATGTTCATGACTAAGAATAAGGGCGTTGATTAAGAGGCTGGAGTGGTGTTGGTGTCTCTAAGGCTGCGTCTAAGGTTTTCTAAGGCGCGGGTGCGGCCTCGTATATCCTGCTCTTTCTGGATCATGCGCATTACCTTGAGCATGAATTCAAAGTCCTTGTCTGCTTCTTGGCCACCGCCGCCGCCGCCGCCACCTCCTTGATTTTTAGAGCCTTCTAATTGCTTTGCCCATTTGCGGAGTTGAGCAGCCCATTTTTTTGATTGGGAAATAGAGGTGTAAGAGAAGTTTGAAGAGACGTGTTTGGAGAGGATCTCCATGGCTTCATCAATGCGTGATTGTTTCATTTCATCGACAAGCTCTTTGTGTTTTTCCTTCTGAGTGCGGGCGTAATAGTTAAAGAGATCTTCTTGAATCCATCTTAGGTCGGCGGCTGTTTCGCGTTGTTGTTCAGAGGCGGATTCAATCGTTCTCTGTTCAACTGGGTCTAGCATGTTAAAGTCTTCCCCGATGACAATATCGATGATGTTGACAAACGAAGAGGCGATGCCGTCTTGCTCGCTAGCTGCGCGTTTAAGTCGGTTAACAAAGGTGCTGGCCTCGAAGTTCTGATTGGCATCATTAGCATCTTTGAGGGCTTGTTTCATTTTCTCGATGGCCTTTTTCTGTTCTTCTACAGCTTTTTTAAGATCTTGTTTGGATTTTTCTTTGGTGTTTCGCGGGCTTTGAGCGTCTTGTAGTTTCTTTTCCACTTTTGGGAGATCAGTCTCAGCAAGCTCGCGCATGCTCTGGAGGGCTTTGGACATTTTTTTTAGGACATCTTTGTCGATTTCCCCGTTGCGCACTGCATCCTTGAAGAGCTGCTCCATTTTTTTTGTGAGTTCCTGCATGCGCTCTCTATTTTCTGCTTCTGCGTCTTGCTGCGCTTGGAGTTTCTTTTGGCCTTCATCGGTTTTGAGTTCGTTTGCGTCTTTTCGCTCTAGGCGTTGGTTTTCATCGTTTAGGTTTTGCTCCTTACGGGCAATATCTTCGAGCTCGCCGATGGCGCGATCAAATTGGTTTTTGAGAACTTGGGCGTGTTCATCTTTGGTTAGGATATAGAGTACGATGGGTTCTGAATAGATACGGCCACGGCCAGGTTTGTAATCCTCTGTCCATGCGCGGAGCATGAGCTTTTGAGGTTCAATGGAAAGATTGGCTGGAGAAAAGGAGAATAGATGGTTGATGGTGGTGCGTGTGGGAGTTCCTTGTTCTAAGGTTAAGGTTCCTTCAGCAGGGGTTCCTCCTGTGGGCTTGGTGAATTCTCCCTGCCACGATATGCCGGCGGCTTTGAGTCCGTAGTCGTCCTCT
The DNA here is from genome assembly GCA_937969495.1 of uncultured Verrucomicrobiales bacterium. Taxonomy (GTDB): domain Bacteria; phylum Verrucomicrobiota; class Verrucomicrobiia; order Verrucomicrobiales; family Akkermansiaceae; genus Oceaniferula. The sequence goes on from CALBVY010000053.1 coordinate 22,923, forward strand.
GCGAGAACTTCTAGATCAACGGTTTCTTCCGCAAGCATGATATGCTGACGTTCGATGCCTTGAATGTAAGTGGAAGGAGCTTGATCTTGTGCGCTTTCTACTCGGAGTTTAAATGGTTTATCAGCCTGGAGCCCGTGGATGTCAGTCCATTCGAGAGGAATGATGAGTGAATCTGAACCGATTTTGACCGCGGCTGAGGTTATTTGTCGGTTGTTGAGACTTACTGCGATTGATTCTGGTTTTGAGGGTGTTGGTTGTTCAGCGGGTGTGGCTTCTTCGGTAGATGGGGCGCTGCCATCAGGGATGATTTCCTTGGGGAGGGTTAGAAAAGATGCAGTGGCTGAAGAAAGGGTGCGGCTGGTAGTGGCCTTGATGGTGATTTGACTGCCTTCGAGTGCGGAGATAAATCCGGAGCGTAGATCAGCATTGATGGGAGGTCTTTCAAGATAACTCGGTAGTGCGATGGTGGCGCGGATATTTTCTACTGATGGACGAATGACTGGCTCTATCATTAGGCTATGGCGAGCGTCATCGGCTTCAATGTAAACTTCATCTGAGGCACGTTGGGCTGGGAATTTAAAAGCGTATGCACCGTCAACGAGAGGTGCTTCTAACCATTCACCAGTGCCGTATCTAGCACGGGCAGTTTCTGGATGTCGGCTGGTATCGCTAGCTAAGGGAATGGTGAGAGTGAATGATTCTCCGTAGGGGACGTGATGTGGTGTTCCGATACCAGACAGGTTTAATTGAGTGAAGGTAAAGCGTTTGGTGTCAGAGAGCGGCATTAGCCAGCGCTTAAAGGAGTTGATGCCAGCCTCTGGAACAGTGACGAGGGTGCAGACCATGAAGATAAATAGAGCTATGACTGCGAGGGATAGTTTTTTATGTCTCGCTGCGGGGAGTGCATCTGAAAGGTTTCTTCCCGCCGCGTCATTAGCTACTGTGCGCATCGCGGCTGCTCGGAGTGCGGGGGATAGGCTGTCTTTCCCTTCTTGTTGATCCTGAAGCTCGACAGCGCCCAAGAGACGGTCACCTAGTTTTGGATACCGCTGTGAGATGAGCTTTGCTAGTTGATTCTCTTTGCGGTGGCCGAAGACCCAACGTCGAATCCAGTAGGGGGCAAATAGGGAGAAAAGAGAGACTCCTAGGACAAGGATCACCAGCCGTAAGGTAGCTGGCGTCTCGATAAAGCGATCGAGGCCAAAGACGAGTAAAAACGAAAATAGGAGGCCAAAGAAACCGGCCAGTATGGCCTCGGCAATCTTGATGCGCCAGAGTTGTTTTTTGAACTGTTCCAGCTGATCGCGTAGCCCTTCAGGAATGGGTGCCTGAGGGGGGATGGGTGAGGAGGAATGATCTGGCATGGTTGAGAAGGATGAGGGAGGGAAGGTTGGCTGGAGGAATCGCCCTATCGTTATTTACATTAGCAAGTAGGTGGCTGGTGACAAACGATTATTCGTGGAGTTAAGGGCTAAATTGGATAGGTATGATGTGTTTCGGAAAAGTTCTGGTAAAAGATAAGATATGAAAATGTGTGTTGTTTCAAAGTGTTATTGGTGAGTTAAAAGATAATTTTCCATAGATAATAACGGTGTAGATGGTGTGGTTTTTGAGTGAAATTGCGATTATTTTACATGGCTATCTTTTCAGGTAGGGCAAAGAGTTCATGCAGTTATCTTGAGCCTATGATAAAAGTGGTGCAGCGATATACGCTTGCAAAATTAATGATCCTGACTAACTCCTGTGCTGGATTTTGCGTGATTTAAAAACAGACCCTGCATGGAGCGAGGAGGATCTCGGAATGCAGCTGCCGAAAACGCAGCATGCATGTTCTGTGTGTCTTCCCACCTGGGACTCTGTTCTTGGTTATGAGGAGAAGCGGGAAAAAATCATCCGTAAGCTGAAGTGTGGTTATCCTCGGTTTATTCTGCATCCAGCGACTGGGCGGCTTTTCCATGAGGCGACTGAGGCATTGGCGGATAAGGGGTCACAAGCGATCGTGTTTCCTAACAGAGAGGCAGCTCAGCGGGCGCAGCGTTTTGTGGAGAAGCGTTCTGGATCTGCATCTCGTGTGGCAAGTTATGAGGGGCTTCAGGCACTGATTGTATCTGAGGTGGATTTTCCCATTGCGATGGAGTACTGGCGTTACACTGGGGAAATTGTTAGCAGCCGTCAGGCGGAAAAAATCTTACAAGGCCGCGCTACGAGTGATTTCCGCGCTAAGAGTCTGCGGAGTAGATTGGCTAAACAAGGTGGATATCAAGCATCTAACCTCTATCTTTATGAAAATGGCATGGCAGGCTTGTTTGCTGTGTATCGCTTGGTCAATAAACTTTTAGCTGGTAGAAAAACGCTGCAGCTGGAGTTCCCCTATGTCGATGCCATGAGGGTGCAGAAGCATTTTGGCAATGGCGTGGTGTTTCTTAATGAAGCCGAAGGGGAGTCCTTTGAGCTTGCTCTTCAGCGTATCAGTAAGGGGGAGTTCTCAGCCGTATTTTGTGAGGCGCCTAGTAATCCTCTTCTACGCACCGTGGATCTGGCAAGGATCGCTAGTGCATGCCGTGATGGTGGAGTGCCTTTGATTGTTGATGATACCACCTGTTCGGTGGCTAATATCGATGTCTCTAGCTATGCCGATGTGGTGCTCTCGAGCTTGACCAAATGGGTATCAGGTAAGGGGGATGTGATGGCAGGGCAGGTGACAGTCTGTGAGCACTCGGCATTTTACTCAGATTTGATTGAATTTTTGGAGGAAGATTGCCCTGGGGGCTCACGGCTCTTTGCTTCAGACGCCCGGGTATTGTCACGTAACATCAGTGATTTTAGCCAGAGAGTGGCGCGTAGTAATATGACTGGTGAGGCGGTAGCAGATATGCTGAGTGCGCATGCGGCAGTGGAAAGTGTCTGGTATCCTAAGTTTACCACGCCTTCTCTTTATGATGCGCTTAAGCGTGACGGTGGTGGATATGGCGGGTTGATTTCCTTTGTGCTTAAGACGAGAAAGAAAACCCCTAAGTTTTTTGATCACTTAAAAATATCCAAGGGGCCAAGTTTGGGGACGGATTTTAGTTTGGCGTGTCCGTATACGCTTTTAGCCCATTATGATGAGCTAGAATGGGCGGAGGGCTGTGGGCTGGATAGGAATTTGATTCGGATTTCGATTGGGCAGGAAAAGGAGGAAGACATTCTGGCCGCCATCACGGAGGCATTGGAGGAGGCTTAATCGAGTTCGGTAGGTGACTCTGGAACTTATGAGAATGTAAACCCTAGTGGTAAATCATTAGTATGTTTATAAACATTGTATTTTAATCTTGTTATTTGCTTCATAGGCGTTTACTTTACACTGAAATTTGGTGAAAAACTGAACCTTAAACCAAGATTAACCTAGTTAATTTACACTCCCCATGGCTAGAAATAAGACGAAGTTAGCATTGCGCACGAACGATGATAATCCGAATCATCACCTCTGGAATAACCGAGGTGTATGGTGGTGCCACCTCACCGTGCACAAAAATGATGCTACCTCAGAGCGGCTGAGGTTTTCTCTTAAGACGCGTGATTTAGATAGCGCAAGAGATCGCCGTGATCGTATTCTTCGTGATATTGCAGAACATTATGAGCTGGCGGCTTAGCGTCGCATATGAGGCATGATAGTGGCCATTTCACGATCTGCCAGTATCGCTTGAAATACTCGGTTGTCTGTGTGTTTCACAACGTACTGATACAGAAAAATCGCTGAGATTACCGCTTCTCATTGGTATCAGCCTTGCTAGTTTCCTTTTGTCATGGCGCGTGAATACCAGATAGCATCAGGAAAGCAGAGTAAGGGTAGCTCCGGCATTGATTACGCCGCAGAACTGAATGAACAGCAGTATGCTGCCGTGGCATCACAGCCTGGGCCAGCACTCGTCATTGCTGGGGCCGGCTCTGGAAAAACACGGACCCTGACCCACCGCGTGGCTTATTTATTAGATCAAGGTGTTGATCCGGGTAATATCTTACTACTTACTTTTACTAATAAAGCGGCGCGTGAAATGTTAGATCGGGTGCAGCAGCTTATCCCCAATGACATCAGAGCGCTCTGGAGTGGCACCTTTCACTCTGTGGGAAATAGAATACTCCGCCGGCACGCAGATGAGTTAGGTTTTACAAAGTCCTTTTCCATCATGGATCGCGATGACCAGAAGTCCTTACTTAATGAGGTGGTCAAAGGCTGTAATATTAATACGGGTGGAAGACGTTTTCCCAAAGCAGATTTATTAGCCTCTATCTTTAGTTTAGTAGAAAACACAGGTGAAACACTCAAAGAGGTGATTGAATTACGCTACTCTCACCTTGAGGAATGGCTGGATGATATTGATCGAGTTTGTAAAGGCTACCGTAAGAAAAAGCTGAAGACCAACTCCATGGACTTCGATGATTTACTCGTCCTGACATTGAAACTTCTGCAAGAGCATCAGGATCTACGGCGGCTCTATCAAAAAAGATTCCGGCATATTTTGGTGGATGAGTACCAAGATACCAATAAAGTGCAGTGTGACCTAATTGATCTACTGGTAGGAGAAAATCAATACCTCATGGTAGTAGGGGATGATGCCCAGTCCATTTACTCATGGCGCGGTGCTGATATGTCGAACATTCTGGATTTTCATGAGAAGTATCCTGATGCTGAGGTTTTTAAAATTGAAACCAACTATCGCTCGGTGCCGGAGGTGTTAGATCTTTCGAATGCAGCCATTCGGCCCAATCGCCAGCAGTATACCAAGGAGCTGCGCGCTGTCCGTGAACAAGGGATGACGCCCGCTTTAGTACCGCTGGATGATCCGTCGTTACAGGCGGAATTCGTTGGTGAGCGTATTGAGGATTTGATCGGTGATGGGATAGATGCGGAAGAAATAGCAGTGCTGTATCGGGCTCACTATCAGAGTATGGAGATTCAAATGGAGATGACACGGCGAGGTCTCCCATTTCAGATTACGAGTGGTTTGAGGTTTTTTGAGCAATCGCACATCAAGGATATATCAGCGATGATTCGCTTTGTGGTGAATGGCCGTGATGAAGTGAGCTTTAAGCGTATGACCTTACTATTGCCTGGCATTGGTGCTAAGACAGCGGATAATCTCTGGGTGGCATGGACGAACTCCGCTGCTGGTAAGAGTGTGGAGGTGCCGGAGTCATTTTCTGAAACTCTGCTGACCTTCAAAGTGCCAGCTAAAGCGAAAGATACCTGGGAACAGCTCTGTCATACACTTGATGAGCTTGCTCCCGGAGGAGTTTTTGAGCGGCCATCGAATATGATTTTTAGTATTCTTGAAGGGATCTATCAGGAATACATGAGTGTGAGTTTTGATAATCATGAGCACCGAAGAAATGATATTGAGCAGCTGATGCAATACGGTGAAAGCTACGAGGATGTACTCGAGTTTCTTGCTCAACTATCTCTCATGTCTTCCATTGATGGTGACCCTAGTAAAAAAGAAAAAAAAGAAGAGGGTGTGACTCTTTCCTCAATTCACCAAGCCAAGGGGCTGGAGTGGAAAGTGGTCTTTCTCGTCTGGCTTGCCGATGGTATGTTCCCTAATGGCCGAATTCTAGAAGCTGGTGATGAAGGTATGTTGGAAGAGGAACGTAGGCTATTCTACGTGGCTGTTACCCGTGCCAAGGATCAGCTCTACCTCACTTATCCTATGACAAATCCGAAGAGCTACACTGGAGATTACATGACACGCCCCTCACGCTTTCTCGATGCCATCCCTACAGAAATGACCGAGGAGTGGAAGGTGAGTGCATGGTAGTAGATAATTTCTAACTCTTAATCTTCTTATGAGCTTAAAGGCGGGGGGATACAGGAGTCGTTTAGGTTTTACGGCAGAGAGTTTCTTGGACTCCACCGCGCAGGAGTCATAGACATGTTTTTGAGTAGAAAATTCTGCGAGCAAGCTTGCCAAGGCGGCTCATTTGGCCATGATTCAGGAAATGGTGATACGTTTAAGCGAATGCATTCATGCTACGTGTCAGTGAACCCAATCAACAACTATGTCCGAAGAAATTAAGGAAATTACCGAAGCCGAATTACCTGCTAATATTAAGGCTCTCTGGCTCAAGGCTCAGAGTGCCTTTGAGCTTAAAAACTACAGCTACTCAGTCAGTCTCTGTCATGCTACACTCAAGGATTTTCCTGGCTTTCTTGATGCCCGCCGTCTGGCAAGAAATGCATCGGCCTCTGAGAATGCGGGTAAGAAAAAGAAAAAAGGCCTTTTTGGCGGAAGTGGTCTTTCGTTGATGAAAATCCCATCTCTTGGGAAAAAAGATCCCGTTGCTGCGATGGCAGCTCTGGAGACAGAGCTGGTGAAGGCGCCCTTCGATGGTCAGGCGAATGATTTACTGTTTGACTGTGCTCTGCGGCTTAACTTGCTGGACACCGCTGCCTTTGCCCTGGAAACCGTGCGCAGTGGCTCTCCTGAGAATACCAAGCTTCTCCATAAACTCGCCGAGCACTACCTTGCGCGCGATATGCCTGATGAAGCGGCGGATGTATACAATGACATTGTGAAGCAAGATAGTGCTGATATCGATGCCGTGAAGGGGGCGAAGGATGCAACGGCCCGTGCATCCATGAAGAAGCAAAAATGGGAAGAAGCGCAGAGTTTCCGTGATGTGATGAAGAGCTCTGATGATGCCGCTGAGCAGGAGGCTTCAAACCGCGCGGCGATGACGCGTGACCAGATGATGGAAAAGCTTGAGAGGCTCTCAGCAGCCTATGCTGAAGATAATCAAAACCTCCAGCTGGTAAAAGAAATAGGCAGTCTCTACGAGCAGTTAGAAGACTGGCCTAATGCTTACTCTTTCTTCCAATATGCTTATGAGCTTTCTAATAAAGATGTAGCTCTAGAGAATAAAGCTACCTATATGAAGGATAAGGCAGCGGAATTTCAGGTGAATGAACTCCGGATGACTCTTGAGGCTGATCCGGATAACGAAGAGCTACGCCTTCAGTATGAGACACTGATCTCCGAACGTACTTCTGGTCAGGTAAAAGAAGCCCAAGAACGGGTAGATAGAAACCCTACTGATCCACAGCTACGCTATGAGCTCGGCTTGGCATTATACAACTCTGGTGATCATAGTGAGGCCATCCCACACCTTCAGCAAGCTACGCGAAACCCCCACATCCGGACACGTGTATTGCTTTTATTAGGTAGGACTTTCCGTGCTAAAAACATGCATGACCTTGCGATCAAGCAGCTCTCAGATGCCCTAGCGGACCTCCATGCCATGGACGGCACAAAGAAAGAAGTGCTTTATGAAAAAGGCCTTATCCACGAAGACATGAATGATAAAAGTGCCGCACTTGATAGCTTTAAACAGATCTACGAAGTCGATTATGGCTACAGAGATGTGGCGAAGCGTGTGGAGGAGTCTTACAGTGGCTAAGCGGGTGTAGCGGTGAGTTCCAGTGATCCTTGAGTCCCTCCTCAGCTTTGCACAAGAGGGGGGATATCACGCGCTGGATTTGCAGAAAGTAGCATTTACTCCTGAATGCTGAGTGCAAACTCACGCCACATAAGCCGGGTGATATGATAATGCAGCAGATCATCCGCCTGCAGAACAGAGGGTAATTCCGGTAGGGCTGAGAAGTTAGTCTTGGTGGTAAGCTGCGTTCTTAAAAGGGCGTATATACCATATGATACTTGATCCTTGAGAGTCTGTGGCTGCTGAGGGTCTACCATAAAAGAAATCGGCGAAGTTTCTGCGCGCACACCGTCTACCGAGCTGGCCGAGTAAGAAAACCATATGGCTACCGGAATACGTGGAGTTTTAATCTCAGAGCTTTTCCCAAATGATATCTTGGTATCTACTTTGACAGTGTGACCAGAAGCTACAGTGATAGTTTCCGCGGCAGATTTGAGCACGGAGGTGAGGGGCTCTTTTTCCTTGAAGGTAGCACCTGCATGTAAGGTGAGGGTAATATCGGCCGTGGGATCAGGATTCCAGGGTGGGAGGTTGTTCCGTAGTCTTTGAATAGCCTGTGTGGCTAGCTTTCTCTCTTGGGTATTCGGATTCGAGGTATCGATCACGCGCTCCCATGCTAGTAAGGCGCGCTGATATTGAGCTTTGGTTTCCAGCAGTGTAGCCAGCTGAATCATCGCCTCTGCTCCTTTATCTCCATAGGTGCCATATTCTGTTAGTGAGGGTGCTAACTCAAAATCTCCAGGAGGGAGGCTGTCTGGCTTTTTATTTTCCACTTGGGGAGGTGATTGGGGAGTGATCGGAGTAGGATCAGCAAGTAAAGCGGCATTAATAGGCTTTGGTGAAGGGATATTGGGGCGGCTTTTTTCCCATTCATCAGAGATTTCCACCAGCCGTTCTGGTGTAGGTGGCTCCATAAACTCCTTGTCCTGAGATCCTAGCCAAAAAACGAATACCGCTATGAGGATACAGGCCGGTAGGGTGATGGAAATAGGAACACGCATAATTTTTTTGAAAGAGCTTCTACGTGGGAATACTGGCCACGCACTGAGGTGCTTACACAAAAAAGCCTCCCATGATAGGAGGCTTTTGGAAAATAGAAAGTGCCCGAGAAGATAGAATTACTCGCTTTCAGCGGACTTAACCAGAAGCGCACGCTTACCTACACGATCACGAAGGTAGTTAAGTTTAGCACGGCGGACTTTACCACGGCGAGTTACCTCAATCTTAGCCACACGTGGAGTGTGCAGAGGGAATACACGCTCAACACCCTCGCCAGAGGAAATCTTACGTACGGTGTAGGAAGTATTAAGCCCACTGCCTTTTTTCCCGATACATAGACCAGCAAAAATCTGGATACGCTCCTTACCACCTTCCACCACGCGGGTGTGAACCTTGAGGCTATCACCGACATTGAAGTCTGCGACGTCTTTGAGCTGCTCGTTTTCGATTTTATCGATGATGTTCATGGCTTGGCGTTAAGTTAAAAAATGAATAAAATATGATGGTAGTCACCCTACTTGGGGCTGCACGGGCGGGAGAACTAGCGAATTAACACAGAGAATGCAAACGTTTTTTCCTTCTTCCGTAAGAAATTTCATGAATCGTAAAGAAAGGTTTCAAGGTATTGCTTTTTGGATGCTTCACCTCGCCGGTGAAGTGAAAAATTGGCGGGCGGGCTTCTGTGTGAAGAGATAGGGGTAGTTTTTTGTTTAACTTTGACAAGTGAGGGGCATATCCATACGTATTGAAAAAATAAATCTATGATAACCAAATCAATAATCGTCGTCACGCTAGCAAAGCCACTTTTCTCAGCCATATTCGCTTGTTTACTAACGCAAACGTGTGTGGCACAAAAATTTAAGAAATCTAAGGCGGCCACTTTGTCAGAAGCTCATGATGGAAGTTTAGCCGTGGACCTCAAGATCCTGAACCAGTTCCAAGAACATCCTAAAGAGCTCAATGATTTCTACATCGAGGCGAGAGATGCTTTGTTAGGAGGGGAGATAGATCGCCACTTACCTAATGTTTGTAAAAAGTATGGGGTGAAAACAATTGGTAAAAGCATGCTCGGTAATCTCACCGATAAGAGCGTCACTATCAGAGTGCAAACTCCTGAAGCCGCTACCCTCAACGTCAAGGTCATGGCCAAGGGTAAAGAAAAAACTTTTTCAAGCACAGAGCCTAACACTATATCCTTTATTCAATGCGATAGCCTCGCCGCGAATACTTCATACACTTACATCGTTACCAATACGGAGAACGAAGAACTTGCCAAAGGAGCATTTACCACCCCTCCCAAAGCAGGCGCTAAGATTCCTTATAAAATAGCCGTCGGCGCAGATTTTCATAAAATAGGTATTCATCGCCCTGAGCTACTACGCCTTGTCGAGAAACGTAACAATATCTCCATGATGTTATTAGGTGATCTTGCCGTCGATGGTAGACGCACAGTGACATTAAGGAATATCGATTACTTGCTACGTGATGTCTCACCAGTCTGGCAGCAGTTTGCCGCTAATGTGCCTACTTACACTAGTTGGGATGATCACGATTACTACGGGAATGATACCAGTGGGCAATATTTTCAAAAAAATAAAGATGAACTTATCCCCGTGGAGAGCTTCCGTTCTAACTGGAAACGGATGTGGAATAATCCAGAAAAAGACATCGAGCGCAAAGGCATCTACTTCCAGACCGTGATCGGTGACGCCCACATCATCATGCTTGATACCAGATCATGCCGTGTGAATGAGGAACGAGGGCAGCGCCATTGCTTTCTTGGTAAAGAACAAACAGAATGGCTGAAAAAGACACTGAAGAGCTCCACTTCACCCTTTGTTTTGATCAGTGGCGGCACGATGTGGACAGATTACATCTCCAATGGCAAAGACAGCTGGGGGAAATGGGATAAATCTGGCCGTGAGGAGCTGTTGACATTTTTTGATACCATTGAGGACAAAAAAATCCTGTTGTTTTCAGGTGATAGACACGGCACCCACGCCTTTAAAATCAAACGACCTAACGGAAAAGAATACATTGAATTTGGTGTAGGCTGCATGGGTGGTGTCCCCGGTGGAGGTAGAGCAAAAGATAAATCCATGCAGATTTTTGCATACCCTGGTTTTAAAACATGGGCATACGGAGAGCTTGAGTTTACCTACCCTAACGGATCTCCCAAAGTCACCTTTAAGCTGATTAATCCAAAAGGGGAAATTCTAGAGACAGTAGAACTTTAGAAAAATTAAGTATATTCGTCGTTTCAATCCGCGCCCCCGTGAAGGGGCGATGGTGCATGGCGTGAGATTGGCAGAGGTCACCATCCAATGCGATGGCTACACCTGTTACCAAACCCTCATAAAAACCTACGAGGGGATAGAGTTAGGAGCCTGCCTCGCGCACATCCGCAGGAA
>CALBVY010000054.1 GCA_937969495.1 uncultured Verrucomicrobiales bacterium
TCAAAGACTTTAATCGCAGGAGGGAAACCTCCTGCAAACTTATTAGATCGAGTGTTTTTTTGAGCCATTCGGCTCAAGTATACTAATCTGTTCACTTGTACAAGGCTAATTTTCTAGCATTTCAAAATGAGGTAGCCCTGATCACCCAACGCCCTAGAGATCACCCTCTCTGACCTCGTAGCCAGCACCGCAGCGAGGGCAATTCACCTTAATAACATCATCTCCCTGAAAGAGCTCATCCTTCCGCTCTTTCCAAGAACTTAGAGTGGGCAGAATACGCTCAAGGCTACAGCCACAATGAAAGCGGAACTTCCGCGTCTCGAGAACCTTCGTCTGCTCAACATCAGTAATGGCCGCGGCTTTCTCCGCATCCAACTCACCAAACCACTCTTCATCATACCCTGGCTGTGCTGCAATGAGCGCGTAGTTTTCATCATCTAGCCGAAAACACTTTGCAGGACGCTGCTCACTCTGTTTGTAGTAATGCTCAATCCACTCGATGGCATCATTGGTTTCTAGTTCCACAGTCGTAATACGCGGCTTCTCACCAGAAATACTGGTCTGACTATAAAGGAGATTACGATCAGGCTCTCGCACATCTTTGGTGAATAACCTACCCGTAATGTTCTCAAACGTACTGCTCCCAGTGGCAAAGTAATTCACTCTCGGGGCGCGGAGATTTACGGTCCAAGCAATGGTCTCAGCCCATGGCCGCGCTGTCAGATGAAGGGTAAGCACAGCTAGTAAATCCTTGAGTGTGGCATCGAGATCATTATCGTAGCGTTGTTTACTCTCTAGTAAATGAATGTAGTAGTCCGTGAATATAGGGGTAAATTGCCCACGAAGTAATAGGCAATTCCGGTGACGTACAAAAATTGACTCCACCTTAGTGAAGTCCTCAACGGGCTGCATGGACTGTTCTGTCATCTGCCGCAGTATTTATCCACAGTGTGCCAAACTTCAACCTGAAAACACATTCAAGCTCGCCGACCGTAGCCGACGAGCCTGACCTCGCTGCACCATGAACAATGATAAGTGCGTTATGTCTTCTTATGAAATCGAGCAGATCAACTACTCATCATACTGCTACTTCACCAGAATCCTCTTAGGCTCTGCTTTTGCTCGCCGTGGAATCTCTAGGTAGAGTAGACCATCCTCGAGACGTGCCTCGATATTCTCTGCATCTACTTCATCAGACAGCTTTACGCGGCGCTCCACCTTCTGGAGGAAATCACGGGATTCATCAGAAGTCTCAGCAGTAACGGTGAGTAACTCCCCATCCACACTCAGGGAGATTTCATCTTTTTTGAAACCCGGAAGCTCTAGGCGTAGATTCCAGCCGTTAGCATCAGTATCTTCTGATTGTGCACTTTCAGTAATAGCACACTCACCACTCTTGCAGCTTAAGCGATCTGCTTGACCCAATGCTTGGGTGACAAAACGATCGAGTTCAGAGAAAAGTCGGTTATTAATTGGGTAATGATTGATCATATGATTAATTAGTTATGTTACATCATCATAACTGCATCTTGTATGCCATTCCCCTAAAAAACTCATTAACCAACTCTACACCAAATAGTTAAAGATAAAAACCCCCAATCAATCACTCTCAAAAAATCTCCAAAAAGACATAATGACACGCCACTCTGTCTCACCTAAGCCAAATTTTCCCATAAAAAACGGCCACCAGGCATGAATTACCTAATGGCCGCTGTAATGGTATTGTTTAATATCCGCTAGGCGGTGGCTGGAGCCTTCTTCTCGAGGGCTGCCTTCGCCTGATCAACGATGCTATTGAAAGCAGCGATGTCGTGCACAACGAGATCTGCAAGAATCTTGCGATCTACCTCGATGCTTGCGGCCTTAAGGCCTTCAATAAAGCGTGAGTAAGTAAGATCCTGTGCACGGACACCAGCGCTAATACGCTGAATCCAGAGACGGCGGAACTGTCCTTTACGCTTCTTGCGGTCACGATACTCATAAGTCTGCGCCTTGCGGACAGCGTCCTTGGCATACTTGTAGAGTTTGGAGCGGAAGCCGCGGAAACCTTTGGCACGTTTGAGAACGCGCTTCCGGCGCTTGCGGCTGGCTGGGCTATTGGTTGCTCTTGGCATGTTTCTTTGTTTTAGAACGGACGGTTATTTTCACACCTCCCGTAGTCTCGTCCATTCGGTCTCGGGTTTCTATAAATAGATCGCCGAGAAGGCTACGTAGAGGCCGCTCGTGATGCGAGCGGTTGGCGTTGGCTGCCGCATTGGCGTTAATACGCCGATTCTTGCTGACTAGGCAAAAGGAAGAGAAGCCCTTACGGCTTTCAAGTCTGCATCAGAAACGAGCGCTGCCTTACCCAGATTGCGTTTCCGCTTCTGGTTCTTCTTAGTAAGAATGTGGCGTTTGCCCTGCTTCCGGCGCAGAATCTTCCCTGTACCCGTCACCTTGAATCGTTTAGCGACGGCCTTCCGGGTTTTTGCTGTACCTTTCGATTTGGCCATGGGGCGGCGAAGCTAGCCATGAACAAGTGGAATGCAAGAGAAAACTTGACTATTTCCTCACAAGTCACAGGGCTACCTCATTTTGAGATGCTGGGAGAATCCAACATACTAAAAATAAGGGATACACATTGAGTAGTATAGATATTGAAAACAAAAGTCATGGGCGCATAGAACGAATTCAGGGGGAAATTCAGTAGAAAAAAGCTACTACCTAACAAGTCATGAGCCAAATGCGGAGAAGTTGCAGAAAATGATCCGTCAACACTGGGCTATTGAAAATAGCTGTCACTGGATTTTGGATGTGGTTTGGGATGAAGATGCCTCTCGCATTAGGAACAACAATGCAGCTCAAAATGTAGCCTTACTAAGAAAAATGGCACTCAATCTACTTAAGGCGGATACCACCGTCAAAGACACCATAAGAGGTAAACGCCTCCAAGCAGCATTTAATGAAGATTTACTAGCTCAGTTCTTACATCTCAAAATGAGGTAGCCCT
>CALBVY010000055.1 GCA_937969495.1 uncultured Verrucomicrobiales bacterium
CAAAAGAAAACCATCGTCCGCGCCCTTGATCTCTCCACTGATGCGGTCACTGAATTTCTCGGTTTCGATACTGACTCCTGCGAGGCTACGGTGCTCGAGATTCACGATAATCTCGTCATCACTGATAAAACCGTCCTTTTCACGGAAATGGGTGGTCAAGAAGGCGACAGCGGAACTCTTGGTGACGCCACCATCACAGGGACTCAAAAAATTGGTGCTGCGACTGCTCATGTGGTGGACGGAGATCTTCCTTCCATCGGTGACACGGTCACACTCTCTCTTAATCGAGACCGTCGTTCCCCCATAGAAGCTCACCACACTGCTACTCATCTTCTCCACTGGGCGCTCCATGAAGTGGTTTCTAAAGAGGCAGCCCAGCAAGGCTCCAGCGTCTCTCCTGAGCGGCTCCGTTTTGACTTTAACTCCAAGGCCCTCACTCCCGATCAGACTACGGCCATTGAGGAAAAGGTAAACGCTGCTATCCAATCTGGCGATACCGTTAGCTGGATCGAAGTCCCTCACGCCGATATTAAAAAACGCGCCGATATCATGCAATTCTTTGGTGATAAATACGGTGACCTTGTTCGTGTCGTCCAGATCGGAGGTGGTGACAAAACTCTCGATGGCTACTCCATGGAGCTCTGTGGTGGCACACACGTTAGAAACACCTCAGACATTGGCCTTTTTAAAATCAAATCTGAAGGAGCTATCGCCTCCGGTGTGCGTCGTATCGAGGCTCTCTGTGGTCCTGCTGCGGAAGCTTATCTTGCTGAGCAAACAGCTCTCGAAGCCGAGGAAAAAGTCGTGGCACAAGCCAAGCTCGATAAAGCAAATGCCGCGCTTGAGCAATATGGAGCAGCCGTTTCTAACCCTGCTTCAGATTCGCTGGCCGATCTTAAAGCCGCCGCTATCAACGCTGAGAAAGCTCTCAAAAAAGCGCAAGCCGCTGGTGCCGCTGCCATGGCTGATGGTCTCATCGCGGAGCAAAACATTACGGGTAATATGGTTCTTTCCACAGAAGGGCCTGCTGCACTTCTTCAGGAGCTCATCAACGGCCTCAAGAAAGTCCACTTCAGCCACGCCGCATTTATCATCGTAGACGATGGTGAAAAGCTTCACCTCGGAGCTCTCTGTGGTAAGGACGGAAATGACGCTGGCCATGGAGCTGGAAACCTCATCAAAGACCTCGCGCCCATCGCTGGAGGGAAAGGTGGAGGTAAGCCAGATATGGCACGTGGTGCTGCACCTCAGCGTGAGAAGGCGGAGGAACTTAGGAGTGCCGCTGCTGCTAAGTTGTAAGCTTACTTTTATTGGGCTACTTTTTGTGCTCGATTCGCACTCCACTTGAGTCCTTCTGTGTATTCACTGCTTTTGCCGTTTTTGTCTATCAGGCTTTGCCACATGGTGGCGGCTTGGTTGTAGTAGGATGCGGCGGTAGTTTTTTTGCCTTTGTTGGCTGCCGTGCGGCCGAGGTCACCGTAGAGGTAGGCGAGGGAGCGGCGGAGTTCGGTATCACGTTTTTCATTACCTTTTTGGAGAATTTTTTCCATCAGTGAGGCTGCATAGGCACCGTATTTCAGTAGCGTAGAGGAGTCTCCGGCATCGCCAGACAGACCGGCGCGCTGCCAGTAAAAGCTGGCGAGGCGGTAGAGTGGCTCGGTGGTGTCTGGATTAGCGGTGACGATTTCGTGTGTGATTTTAATAGCCTGATCGAGATGGATCGCGGCATCTCTAGTGCGGCGGCGGTCTCGTAGGAGGACGGCACGGAGTCCTTTGGCCGTGGCGATCTGCATGGCAGCACCCGAGGCGGAGGTGTCGGTGGTACTAAGATCTGCTAATAATTTCTCTGCTTTACTGAGTTTTTTCTCTCCGGAGTTATCATCGCCAGAGATCATATCGGCTTCTGCGGCTATGATTTCTATTGCGGCTAGTTTGACTTTGGCAAAAGTGAAGTTAGGATTTTTCTCCAAAAGCCATCGGAGGTGATTGGCGGCTTCTCCCTGAAGTCTGGTGGTATCATCTACGCGGTTCAGGCTGTCTGCTAGGGTGGACGTTGTAAGAATATGGCGTGCTAGCTCAGAGCGAATGCCGATGTGTTCAGGGAGGGCTTTGTAAATACCATTGAGATGGGTAATGGCTTTTTGGAAGTGCTCGAGTGCTTTGGTAGGCTCAGTATTCTGCACTAAGCGGCCATCAATGATTTCCATGGTGGCTTGTATTCTCTGTGTTTCTGTGGAATCGGCAGACTTGATGTGAGAAATGGCCTCGCGTGCCTTGGGGAGGAGGGTGGTCACTAGCTCTTGGTTATCCTGATCTTGGGCTTGCATTAGGCAGATGAGGCGAGCGCGTGCGATGCGGTAGTTTTGCCCCGGCTCATTGACTTTTGCTTTTTCTAATTCTGGTAGAGCGCTATCTAGCAGTGTCGTGCCGGCGGCTGGATTTTTACGGTGAATTTCTAGTTCTGAGAGCTGGAGTAGGATGCGGGCGCGGATAGGCTGGAAGTGCTGGTCGCCTTCGGTTATGTTGAGGAAGTTTCTAAGCTCACGCTCCATGGCATCTGCGGCTGTTTGATCTGGGCCGGTTTTTTGCAGTTCGGGGAGGTCGGTATTTTTATCACGCAGCATCCAGGTGAGTAGGCGGTCGTTCGTAACGCCCAGAGCTAACAGCTGCTGACGGAGTTTGTCTTCTCGTATTACCGCTAGATCACGGCGGGCAATGGCTTGGGCTTGAGATTTTTCTGCTGCCACACGCTGGTTATTGAGTTGATCAATTTGATCGTTTAGATCGCTGATGTCGGTGGCTCGGGCAGACTTTTCACTGCGTAACATACCGGAGAGGATAAGGCAGCCGATGGCTCCTGCTGCGGCAAGAGCGAGGGCTGAGAGGAGACCTATCCGGCTTATGATAGTTTTGCGTTTTGTCTTGGCTCGGGTAGCTATGACTTTTGCTTCGGTATCGATGTCTGCCCACGCTTGGATGATCTCAGAAAGATCGTTGTAACGATCTTCAGGATTGAGTGAGAGGCAGCGCTGGATGACCTTGCGGCGTTTGCGTTCTCGGGGATTGGAGCTTTCCTCTGGCCAGTTTTCGAGCTCGTGGTATTCGAGGTGTTGGGCGAGTTTGATGACATCAGACTGGATGCTTGAGAGGTGGCTTTCTCCCTCGCTGGCTGTGGTTTTCTTTAGGGTAGACTCACAGCGGGGTAACTTCCCAGTGAGTAAACGGAAGGCAATCACGGCAAAGGCATAGGTGTCCCAGCTATAGCCCTGCCCTGAGATGTAGCCTTCAGGGTGAGTGAGCTGCTCTGGTGGGGCGTAGAGGAGGGCATCGGTGAGGGGAGGGATGCCTACTCCTGGCATGTGGCCCATGGCAAAATCGGTGAGTAGAACTTTACCGTCGGTGTTGAAAAAAATATTACTAGGTTTGAGATTCCCGTGAGGGATGCGGCGGCTGTGCATGCTGGCTAGGGCATGGGCTATTTTCTCAATGGTCGCCCAGGCATCTGCCGTGGGTGAGTCTGTGATGGTCTCTTGAAGCGAGTGGGGAGTAACGGTTCTTTGCTCTTCGTTGAAATCAGCCAGTATGGGCATGATCATGCAGCGGGTGCCTTGTTCAGAGGTCTCCCAGGTGATCGGGACAACCCCTTCTGGGTAGCTGCCTTGAGTGAGCCTGCCTGAGATGCTTTCGATGAGGTTACGATTGACTGCGAGTGCGTTAAAAACGCGGATAGCAAACCGCTGGTCAGGTGCGGTGTGATTGGTTTTGCGAGCGATGTAAATACTACCGCATGCTCCTTCACCTACTAAGCTAAGGATTTCATAACCGTTGATTTGAGGTTGCGGCATGGCGGTATTTTTGACTGCTTCCAGTGATAATGACCAGCGAAAGTTTAGCCGCTATTTGGCGTAGCTTCAGAGTTGTGGTGATCGCTGTGTCCTAGGTCTCGTTCTGGTGCGATGTGATCGCGTATGACTTGCTTTAATTCTTTCATTTCAGGGAAGCGGCCTTTTGTTTTTCTATCCCATACGGAGATGCCGTCTACCGAGACCAGAAAAATACCGCTGGTAGGTGAGGGTTTTAGGGTGACGCCTTCCAGTTCTTTTTCAAATGTGGTGAGCAGCTCTTGGGCTGTCCATGCTGCGCGTAATAGCCAGCGGCATCCGGTGCAGTATTCTATGTTTATGAGAGGTTTCATGATGTAGATAATATAAACTGGGGTATGGAATTAAGCTTTCCAGTTTTCTGCGCGGCGGCGGAAATCATTTTCTAAGCGGAAGTGTTTGCCGGTGATGCTCTGCTGGATGCCAAGTTCCCAGGGGTCGGTATTTTGATCAGAGCTGTGAAGTCTGGTGAGTCTGTCTAGATCTGCAAAACCAATGCTACGAGCGGCGTAGACCTTGGGGTTTGTGGCGTATTTAGCAATGTCATTGATAAAGCTATTAATGAGGGCAACGCTATTGAGGAGGTCTGCAATGGTGAGTTTGCTAAAGGCTTCAAGTGCCTGGTGAAGTTTATCTTTTTCCTGTGTAGAGGGGCGAGCATCGAGCATGGCGAGACTTTGGCTGACATTCTTCACCGCCTCTAATAACTCTGGAGAAATGTGCGAGGACGAGAGCAGCTTAGATAGGTGATTACTCAGTGAAGTGACGCTGGTCCAGATGGGTAAATCGATATAGATATCAAATAGCTGGCTACAAAGATTGCTGCCGAGCTTTGCGAGAGGGAAGTGAGGAATATCCTGCGCATTAAGTTCAGGCTGAAGGACAAACATGGCACTTAGATGGGTGAGCATGGGCTGCATGAGGGTCTCATACTCAGGGAAGGTGCGGCCGCTGCCGTCTATCTTGGCTCGTTCGGCGCGGCTCATGTAAGTGTGGACAGCATTCTCGATGGGATCGGTCTGGGTAGCGCCTGCAGGTTTGAGCGCATAGAGGATGGTTAATTGATCAAAGTCTCCATAAGACAGGGCCTTTGTCCCTAGACGCTGGATGAGCTGCCAAGCGGAGTGTTGGGCTTCACGGAGATCATTACCCCCGAGTGTCTGAGATGGATGGTGATCAATCGTGCTGAGCTGGAGACTATTGTTCGATGCAAAAAATTGAATGATATCTGCGGATGGACGGTGAACTTTCCCATCGCTGTCATAGGACTTGAGCTCGCCGTAGTAGCCGAGGATAAGCTTGGCGTAGCGTGGATCAGGATTGGGTTGTCCTCCACGGTTTAGGTAGCGGTCTGCGAGGGAATCTGAGTAGGGATCTCCGCCGAGAGCGAGATTGGCAATGGCTTGTTTACAGCAAATATCGGCTGTGGGTGTGACGAGAAGAGGAAGTGCGGCATCTTGGCAGACGCGCTTTAGCTCCGTGATAAAGAGATCTACAATGGTAGAAAAGGTATCAAGATTCTCGCGGTTTTTTGGAGCTTTATTTGATGCCAGATACTTGGCTCGGATGGTGGCTTCCTGTTGCTGGAGATCGCGGATGACAAATGGCATGGCTCCTCCTGGGACTCCTGCGGCGCAGAGTTGTTCTTTGAGCTCTTGGGGGATTTCCTTATCTTTGCGGTCTGGATGATCTCCCCATATTTGCCCGATTTTTTGGTTAAGTTTGTTGTATGTGGTTTGGTTTTCGATCAGCTGTGGAGCTACAGTGGCAAGTGCATGATGAGATGATCCTCCAGCGAGGCAGCCCTCTGATGTTTCGATGGTGTGCACGCCAAGTTCGATAGCACGGGAGATGGCGTGTTGAGACTTTTCCGTATTTGTGGAATGGCAGTGCAGGGTGAATGGGATGTTTTCAGGATCCAGGATCTTAAGTAAGGCTGGGAGAAGTGTGGAAATGCGGTCTTCGGTCAGCTGGCCTGACATATCCTTAATGGCAATGGCATTATAGCCAGCGTTGATGAGAGCCTTGGCGTAGGCGCAGAAGTAAGCGTCTGTGTAGCGGTCTGGAGCATCGGCATAGTGGGTGAAGCAGATGGCGCCTTCGAGGATGATTCCTGCTGCGGAGCGCACGGATTTGGGGAGTTCGAGGTTTTCAATATCATTGAGAGCATCAAAAAAGCGAATTTTTGTGATGCCATTTTTGATGAACTCATTGAGCGTCATTTCGATGAGATCTTTATCGTAGTGTCTGAAGCCGAGAGCGTTAGCACCGCGGAAGAGCATTTGTAGCTCAAAGTTTTTGAGTTTTTCTGAGCCTCCAATGGCATGGCTGATTGCTCCGAGGATGGTAAAGGGATTGTATCCCCGGCTGATGGCGATTTGGAAACTCTGCCCGCCAGCGATTTCCGCCCCATGGAATCCGGCTTCGGCAGAGGCGGTGATGATTTTCGCAAAATCACGCGGTTCAAACACCCAATCTTCAGAGTCTAAAGTTGACTGCTGGCCATCGCGTAGTGTTAGGTTAATGAACCGAGGGGATCTATGAAAACTCATGCCGATCAGCATTCTGAAAACCGTTCCTTGGCGCAAGGTTTATCTCCGCTAGTTGGAGATCGGTGCATAAAAAAATAAGATGAGCTGAATCTTTCTCGTTAGAGGAATTCCCATAAATACTTATGTTACACTAATTCTATCAAATGTTCCGAAGTGACAATATAAATACATTTCAAACATTGTTTATCTAAGGATGTTTACATGGTTTGTTTTTTTACGTAATATGAAATCTTCACGAGAAATACTGCATTTTAAAAAGCATTTTTCAGTGATGCGCACTTTGAAATGCAGACTTTATGAAATACGGAATTATCTCAGACATCCATGCTAACCTTGAGGCCCTGACCAGTGTGCTAAAGGATGCGCGTTCGAGAGGCGTTAATAGGTTTATTTGTCTAGGAGACATTGTTGGGTATAATGCTAACCCAGCAGCCTGTGTGGATATTATTCGAGGTTTAAACTGTGCTGTGGTAAAAGGTAATCATGATGCGTATGCATCTGGTGATGAGATTCCTGATGCGGTGAATAGTCGTGCCCGTATATCATTAGAGTGGACGCGTGAGAATCTGCGTCCAGCTCAGCGGGAGTGGCTGAGGAATTTACCAATGACGCAGCGTGTTGGGACGATGGAGATTGTGCACGCCAGTATGTATGAACCTGAAAACTGGCACTATGTGGTGAACGGCATCGAAGCCATCCTACACTTCCATTTTCAAAAAACACGTCTCTGCTTCTTTGGTCACATCCATCAGCAGCTCTACTTTTCCACGGAGGAGAGGAAAACGCATAGAAACTTTGATAAATTTAGTCTAGAGGGTGATCATCAATACTTTGTTAACGTAGGGTCAGTAGGGCAGCCGCGCAGCGATGATAAACGTGCTGAGTATGTTATTTACGATAGTGCGGAGCAGAGTATCGAACCTTGTAAAGTGGAGTATGATGTTGAATCTGCGTGCCGTAAGATTCTTGAAGCGGGGCTTCCTGAGCATAATGCACTCCGTCTGCAGCAGCTTGATGCGGAGGTAGAGAAGGCGATGCGAGAGCAGATAGCGGGCTGATTTTTTGATCGGATAAATTATGAATGCAGAAAATATTATCGCACCACCTGAGACGGGCGCCCTTGTGGAGCTGCACGGAGATCAGGATGCCCCAGGCGGGATTTATTCAGGTTTTGTCGGAGAGAATGCTAACTATTTTGCCCAAGCATTTGCCTCACTGAATGAGGTTTTTTGCAATGAGGGATCGATGACAATCGTGAGCGATGAGGTAGATTACACCGTGGCTGTAGCTGTCAGAAAAGCTGGTGGGGATGCCTCGTATGAGGAAGGGGTAGTGGATGTGGACTGTGCTATTCTGGAGGCAGAACAAGATAGTCTTGCAGACTGTCTGAAAGCTCTTGATGCGGTAGATAAGCTGGTATAATCAATCTCAGTCCTATGAATGAAACAACGCCGGAAGATCTTAGCTCTCCTAAGAAAATAGAATCTCCTATCGCTTCCGCAGAGTCGCCGGCTGAGGAATCAGTTGCCATTCAGGAAGAGGATATTTGCACCTTGATGCGGGAGCGGCTGCAGCCACTTTATGATAGTGTGAGTCTACTGGGCTTTGCTGTCTGTGATCATGATGGTCAAGTATTGAAAAATGATAGTTTTCTCAGTCATGAGGGGGTGAGTAAGGCCGCTAGGACCTTTTTATCAAACTGTGAGCAGATGTCTGCGTCAGACCGTCATGTGCACCGGCTCACGGTTGAAATGAATGATGTTATCGTGATTTTTCACCGTCTTCAACAAGGGCAGGGGATGTTTATTCTCTCCAGTGACTGTGATATCGATGCTGCTGCGGATCTTATTGCTCAGGTAGCATCCTAAAGAGGGGCTTGTATTGCGGATTTCTGAGATTGAGGAGGTGTATGATTTCTCTGTGCGGTAGGATTTTTTGTGGTTGTAATTTGTGATTGCAATTTATGAAAAATAGAAGAGTCTCCGCGCGCTTCTCCCCCTGCAGCATCGCTCCCTAATTTATCCTGTAAGATACTCATGACCAAGAACATCCGTAACATCGCCATTATTGCCCACGTTGATCATGGGAAGACAACCCTCGTTGACGAGCTTCTCAAGGCTGGTGGAGCGTATGGTGACCACCAGCAGGCTGGTGAGCGTGCTATGGACTCCATGGATCTTGAGCGTGAGAAAGGTATTACCATTAAGTCCAAGAATACCTCGGTAAAATGGAATGACTACACCATTAATATCGTAGACACACCTGGTCACGCAGACTTTGGCGGTGAGGTAGAACGCGTTATGAAGATGGTGGATGGCGTGTTACTTCTGGTGGATGCCCATGATGGTCCTCAGGCTCAGACTCGGTTTGTTTTACGCAAAGCTCTACAGCAAGGGCTTACTCCGATTGTGGTGGTCAATAAGATCGACCGAGATCACTCAAATCCTGAAGGTGTCCATGACCGTGTGCTAGAGCTTTTCCTTGAGCTGGAGGCTACTGAAGAGCAGTTCGAGGCTCCATTTGTTTATGGCTCTGCCAAAAATGGATTTTTTGTCAAATCTCTTGATGATGAGCAAAAGGACGTCATCCCACTTTTTGAAACTATTATCGAGCACGTTAAGGCGCCTGAATCAGATCCAGATGCGCCGTTTAAAATGCTAGCCTCGAATATTTCTTGGGATGACTACGTAGGGCGAGTTGCCATGGGTAAGGTTCAGTCCGGTTCCGTTAAAAAAGGTGATACCATTTTCCGCATTCGTCCTGACGGCACTTCACAACGTGGTAAAGTAACAAAGATTTTCGAATACAGCTCATTGTCTAACACAGAATCAGCTGAAGGAATTGCGGGTAACATCGTTGGCGTCGCAGGATTTGAGGATGTCGATATTGGCGAGACTCTCACGGCAGATGCAGACGCTGAAGCTCTTCCCTTTGTAGCTATTGATCCTCCTACGGTGAAAATGCAGTTCTCTATCAATGACGGGCCTTACGGGGGGCGCGAGGGTAAGCACGTCACCTCGCGTGCGATTAAAGACCGTCTTGACCGCGAGCTACAGACCAACGTTTCTATCGAAGTCACAGATACGGATAAAGCTGGTGTCTTTGAAGTTGCCGCCCGTGGTGCTATGCAGATTTCCGTGCTTGTAGAAACCATGCGCCGCGAGGGCTATGAGGTTCTTGTTTCTCGCCCAATGGTTATCACTCAGAAAAGTGAAAGCGGAGAGATTCAGGAGCCTTTTGAATCTGTCTTCGTAGAAGTTCCTGAGGAATATACCAGCGGTGTTATGAAGTCGCTAGCTAACCGCCGAGCACGCATCGAGGATATGGGGACTAATGCTCACGGAGCTACCATCGAGGCGACTATTTCCACCCGTGGCCTGATCGGTTTCGAGTTTGAACTTCTCAATCTAACCAGTGGCCATGGTGTCATGTCTCACCTGTTTAAGGAATACGCTCCTCATTGTGGAGAAATTACTACTCGTCAGACTGGGACACTTGTTAGTATGAACACGGGCACTGCGATGGCGTATTCACTTCTTCCTATCGCAGAGCGTGGTAAACTTTTTGTCGCACCCGGAGATGAAGTTTATGAAGGTCAGATCATTGGAGAAAACCCACGTAAGGACGATCTCCCTGTGAACCCGGTAAAGGCAAAAAGTCTTACCAACCACCGTTCCGCCACCAAGGGGATTACCGTAGGTCTAGCCCCTCCGATCAAAATGTCTCTCGAGCGAGCCATTGAATACATCGAGGCAGATGAATTACTCGAGGCCACACCTAGCCATCTTAGACTACGCAAGCGTATTCTTGATCCTCACGAGCGGAAACGTGCGGAGAAGGCGCGCAAGGCTGCAGCAGGTCTCTAACTGTAAATTACTCCTGCTTGACGGATTACCAACACAGGGCATTCTAGCGTTGTGGAAGAAAATAAACACGTCCTGATCATCGGTGGTGGTTTTGCTGGGTTAGCCTGCGCCAAGAAGCTAGCTAATCAGCCAGGTATCACCGTGACCTTGGTGGACAGAGAGAACCATCACCTGTTTCAACCTCTTCTCTATCAGGTGGCAACAGCGGCACTTGCTGCACCCGATATAGCCCGCTCCTTACGCCAGCTTATGAGTAAGGCGGCTAATGTCACAGTGCTGATGGATGAGATTACGAGTATCGATCCAGATCAAAAGCAGGCCGCTTCCAAACACAGAGTGTATACCTATGATTACCTTGTTTTGGCAGCGGGAGCACAGACGTCTTTTTTTGGTAACGATCAATGGGCGCAGCACACGCTAGGGCTGAAATCTCTTGATGATGCAGCTGATATCCGCCGTTCTGTTTTTGGCGCACTCGAACGTGCGGAGTTAACCGATGATCTTGCTGAACGCAAACGGCTGATGACCATTGCTATTGTAGGTGGTGGCCCCACAGGGGTGGAGCTAGCTGGAGCTTATTCTGATCTTGCAAAGCGTGCGCTAAAGACGAACTTCCGGAGACTTGATATTAATAAGCTGCGGGTGGTGCTAGTACAAAGTGGGGATAGAATTCTTAAGCCCTTTGATCCTGATCAATCAGAGTATACCAAAGAGCATCTTGAGGCATTAGGAGTGGAGGTAGTTCTGGGGCATCGAGTCACTGGCGTTGAAAAGCACACCTTACTTTTTGATCATGCAGAGCCAATCTATGCAGAGACCCTTATCTGGGCTGCGGGTGTAGGCGCAAGTCCATTGACGAAGATGTTAGGCGTAGAGACTGATCGGGGTGGGCGCGTAGCAACTTGCTCTGATCTAACGATTCCTGGGTATCCTTATATTTTTCTTGCTGGTGATGTGACCGCGCATACTGATGTTAAAGGTGTTAGGGTGCCGGGTCTTGCCCCTGCTGCTTCGCAAATGGGTCAATATATTGGAAACAAAATTGTCGCACTCAGCAGTGCTCCTGGTGAACATCCAGAAGATCCCTTTGTTTATCATGATAAGGGTATGATGGCGATTATAGGAAAGAATGCTGCGGTAGTAAAAATGGGGAGTATGAAGTTGCGTGGGCTTATCGCATGGATTGCATGGTTGCTTATTCACCTACTCTTTCTCATCGGATTCCGGAGTAAGCTCTCTGTGCTTATCCAATGGGCATGGGCATACTTGAAAGATAAGCCAGGGGCGCGTGTCTTTACTTCCAGAGCTACACCGCCTACTTCTGTATTAGAGTAAGGCGTAAAAAACCCCGCTGCGCCAATGAGAGGCGAGCGGGGGTGGATATTCTAAATGAGATTACTTGGATAGGTAGTCAGATACACCTTCATGAGTAGCTGTCATGGCGTCGTCACCTTTTTGCCAGTCCATTGGGCAGACCTCACCGTGCTGCTCAAAGTGCTGAAGAGCATCGATGACCCGTATGCATTCTTTCACGGAGCGCCCAAGTGGCATGTTGTTTACAACTTGGTGTTGAACGATGCCTTCTTTATCAATGAGGAAAAGTCCGCGGTAGGCGACCATTTCGCCCTCGACAGCTAGATTACCATCTTCGTCTTCAGTGTATTCACCCGCGAGTACATCGTATGCATTAGAGATAGTTTTATTGGTATCTGCTACCAGCGGATAACTTACTCCTTGGATGCCTCCTTTGTTCTTTGGAGTCTGGAGCCATGCCCAGTGAGAGAACTCAGTGTCCGTAGAGCAACCTACAACCTGGACGTTACGACTTTCAAATTCTGTGATCTCTTCCTGAAAGCGGTGAAGCTCTGTGGGGCATACGAATGTAAAATCTTTTGGGTAGAAGAAGAGAATAACGTATTTCTGCCCGATAAATTGATCGAGGCTGAAGTTCTCTGTGATGTTCTCTCCTTGCACGGCTTTGGCGGTGAAGGACGGGGCTGATTTTCCTACGAGTACTGACATGATGAATTGAGGGTTGATGATTAAGAATGGAGAAAAGAAATATTTTCCAGATGTGGGGTATGTAGCGCGGGTGAGAATGTGTGCAAGGGGAATTTTACAGGAGTAGTGCGCTAATTACCTCAAGAGTGATTTTACTCCGTAATATTCACCTTCAGTCGCGAGAATAAACTGCCAGTATTGGATAAGGTGCGTTTGATTTTCACTTCTACTTGATCGATGCCAGTGCCGTAAGCATCATCGGTTTCAGTGATGATAATATTCGTTTCATCGTCGATGGCAGCTGTCCATCCGCTGAGGTTGTCACTGTATTCTAGGATAATTGATGTGTCAGTGTCTGCAGACGAAATCATATTCTTCCGTTTCCCTTTGGGCTTCGTTTGCCCCTAAAAGATTGCGTGATTTAGTCCTTTTTCTTCAAGAGGGGAAAGAGGACGACGTCGCGGATGGTGGGGGCTCCGGTGAGCATCATAATGAGGCGGTCGATGCCGATACCGATGCCTCCTGCTGGGGGCATGCCATTTTCGAGGGTTTCGATGAAGTCGTGGTCGATTTCCTGTTCTTCCTCTCCACCTGCTTGGTGCTCTAGGCGTTCGCGCTGGACATCTGGGTCATTGAGCTCCGAGTAACCGGGGGAGATCTCCTGACCATTGATAATCAGCTCGTAGACCTCCACGGTTTTCCCTCCGGGGGTTACTTTAGCGAGGGGGATAAGCTCTGAGGCGACGCGGGTGACAAAGCAGGGGTCAAAAGTATGTTCCTCTACTTTTTTCTCGAAGACCTGTTGCACGACTTCGTAGTCCTCCATGCCATCTGAGATTTGCACGCCGAGTTCATCACACTTTGCGCGGCGAGCTTCTGGTGTGATGTCAAAGAAATCATCACCTGCTACATTCTTGATGAGATCGTGGTAATTAGCCCGCTTCCATGGGCGCTGAAGGTTGATGGTGCGGAGAATGTTGCCTTCTTCATCCGTGTGTTCAATTTCCAGTCCTCCACAGAATTTCTCTGCAAGATGACAGGTCATCTCTTCTACCATGTCGGCCATGGTCTCAAAGTCTCCGAAGGCTTGGTAGGCCTCCAGCATGGTGAACTCGGGATTGTGACGACGTGAGATACCTTCGTTACGGAAGTTTCTATTGAGTTCAAAGACCTTAGTGAAGCCACCGACCAGAAGGCGCTTGAGGAAAAGCTCTGGTGCAATACGCAGAGTGAGGTCCATTCCGAGTGCATTGTGAAATGTTTCAAATGGCCGTGCAGCAGCACCTCCAGCAACGCTCTGGAGCATGGGAGTTTCTACCTCGAGGTAGCCGCGCTCATGGAGGAAGTTACGTATTTCGGCGATCATCTGTGAGCGTGTGAGAAAGGTTTTAGCGCTTTCCTCATTACTCATGAGATCGAGGTGACGCTTGCGATACTTAATCTCGCGGTCTGCCACACCGTGCCACTTATCAGGCATAGGGCGTAGAGATTTACTGAGCACAGTGAGGTTTTCCACCTTCACGGACGGCTCACCTTTTCCTGTGGTAAAGGTTTCTCCTTCGATGCCTATCCAGTCGCCAAGATCGAGGAGTTGATAAGCGGCCCAGTCAGTTTCACTAACGCCTTTTTGGTTGAGGTAGATTTGGATTTTACCTTCGATATCACCCAAGGTGGCAAAAACAGATTTCCCCATATCGCGGATAGCTGTGAGGCGGCCAGCGATGGTGACAGGCTGCCCATCCGAGAAATCTTCCTTCAACGCACCAGGAGTGGTGGTGGTATCAAACTTACCGCCAAAGGGATCAATCCCTAACTCACGGAGTTTAGTAAGCTTATCGCGGCGGATGGTGATCAGTTCTGCTTCAGTGGATTGTGGCGTATCTGTCTGGTCGCTCATGGAGCGCGGAGCATAAGATGGAAATAAGAGAATTCAAGAGCGGAAACAGATGATTC
>CALBVY010000056.1 GCA_937969495.1 uncultured Verrucomicrobiales bacterium
TGATTGAAGAGGCTGTTGACGAAGAATTGAAATTAACGTGTCTCGAACTTGAAAAGCGTTACGAGATAAAGTTTTTGGAAATCGGCACCGACCGAGATCATGTTCATTTTCTGATACAGTCAGTGCCAGCTTATAGCGTGAGGAAGATAGTGACCATAATAAAGAGTATTACGGCTAGAGAGATCTTCAAAAAATGTCCTCATGTGAAGAAGCAATTATGGGGTGGAGAATTTTGGAGTGATGGCTATTCCGCAAGCAGCGTTGGTAAACACGGTGATGAAGCGATGATAGCAAAGTATGTGAAGAATCAGGGAGGGGAGTATCAGGAGTTATATAAGGATCATCAGTTTACGTTCTTCTAAATACCCTGCTGCTTGCGGCGGGGTGGTTTATTCGGCGGTTTTTCCGTTTGCCTGGTTGGATTAGAAAGTCGTTTTTACCCATTCGTTACAGAGTATAAACATGGCTTAAGGGCGTGCCATTCACGCCTTTCTTCTTGATTAAATGTTAGTTTTTTATTTGTTTTTGAGAAGATCTTTGGTCTTCTTGTTAGTAGCCACAGGGAGAGCTCTTGTAGGAGTTCCTGCTGTATACTTCAGGCGATTTTGTTCTCTGTTTGACTACTGACATACCAATACAATCATAAAGTATGTTATCTGTTGGATCAAAAGATGTCAGCTCTGATCCTCAGCTTTATGGAAGAGGGTATATTTAGGGTGTTAGGTCACCCTCTTCGTTCTCCCATTGGTTTATTTCGAATGATCCAGTTTTCAGAGAGCAAAGAGCATTGAGGTTTTTTCTTTTATAAGCTTTGTTCCACCTCCCTTCATACACATTCTTTTCGCCTCCGATGGTTAGGATTAGGGTGCTTTTCGTTTTATTGAGCCAATTGATCAAGGCGTCTTTTGTAATCCAAGCCAATGGTGCATCGCGATCATCGGCAGTAGACGAGTAGAACTGGGGTATTCCATCTTCGGTTGTCCATAATGCGGGGTCTTCTTTACTATGCACTAAGGACAGGGCATCAATGAGTTTCGGCGAGGGGAGAAAGTGATGAATATGTGATTCATCGCTTGAATGGTCTGAATCTGCAAATTCCCAAAAGTATTCAAAAAGGGGTAAATGCGCGACAGGAGCACTTTCTTCTGTGAATCGAGCTTCTGCTGTTGAAAACCACTTTTCGTGAGGCCTTTCATGGTAAAATGGATGCCACGGGTATTCGTAGAGGAATCCGTCGTGTGAATTTCCTGGTGGTTCTAGGACATCTGGATGACCCAACCATTCTCCCTCCAATGAGCTCTTCATTGATGGTAGATCGGAGTCCGAGACAATACATGAATGGATACGGAACCATTCATCGAGTCTGACTTCATCCGTATCTTCGGTGCCAAGGCCGACGGAAGCTTTTTGGAAACCACCAAGACAGACCCATTCGACGTTGCCTATCGTATGCGTTATCCATTGTGTGATATCGTCAAAGATTCGGCTTCCGGAGAACCACTCTGAGAGAGAAACGATTTGTTGAGGATCAATAGGATGCTTGAGAGCTGGATAGCTGTCTGAAGAAAAAATGTTTTCTTCGACTCCCTTAAATTCGGTTGGATCAAGATTTCTTTCGGAGATCTGCCACGGGCCAACATATTTATCCCAAGTGACATCACTGTATCCAGGGTCAATGAAGCAATACTGATCGGAGAGGTGAGCTAAGAATTCGTAATATGCGATCCACTGATACTTTTTTCCAACTCGCTCTAGTGTCGGTCGACTACGTGAGGAGTAGCCTACATAGTTATTTTCATAAGAGTGGAATCTGTCGTTAGTCCAACCAAGTTCATGCACGCGTTTACAGACCCAACGCTGGGCCTTAGTTTTTGAAAAAATCGGTTTCGCTCGATCACTTGGTGCGCTTAGCGCGTAGTATCCGAGCATGTCGAATTCCTCCTCAGCCTCTTCTTTGAGGAAGCGTTTGATTTCCTCTTCATTGAATTCTTCTTCCGCCTCTTCGTTGGTTTCGTTTTGGCTTGGTCTGCTTTCATTTCGAGAGTTAGCAACAAACCAGGCCAGTGAATTCTGATTCTCTTCATCTCGTTTTTTTGATTCTAGAAAAGAGGCAAAAATTTCTCTGTTACCATCAGATAGTTTTGCCAGAGCGAATTCTTGAATTTCTTTAACTGACAGTGGTTTCTCCCAGCGGATAGGAGTCGTGCTCCACTTAGTGACTGAACTCATGGAGTAATTGCCAAAGTCTCCGGGATGACCCATTAAGGATGACTTTACAGCGTCGGAAAAATTGTCTCCCTCCAAAGCGTCAATGTCATCTTCCGAGGGTATTTCAATGGGCGAGCCTGTGGAGAATGGTGCTGAGATTTTTGACTCAGAGATGTCTGTGAGGCCTAGCCGTTTCGCCAAGAGGACGATGCCTTTTGCCGAGTCTCTCAAGATGATATTAGCTGGTGGGCTTTCAGTAGAAAAGCACACAGAGATAAGGTAGTGGGCGACTTGTCGAATTGATTCATGGTCATCAGTTCGGCAGCATGCACCGTAAGCCGCAAGCACGACTCTTTCGGTGACGTAAGGATCATTAACCTCCCAGAATTTCTCGAGAATGGGAGCGATGATTTCAGGCTGAGAAAAGAACAACCTGGCTAGGGACTTGGTTGCATGATCTCGGACCTTGCGATTAGGGGCACTAAGCATCCAACTCAAAGTTATTGCTGCTAGTTGAGCCATTTCATTGCCGCACTCACGAGTATTTAGGTCACGTGCCCATCGGATAAGTTTCCAGGTGTTAGGGGTTTCATTCTCCTCGAAAAATGCTCCATCTACAGCGATGTGAGTAGACCATTCTTCGTCGCGAGATGGGAGATCCATTTCAGCCAGAATATTATGTAGATATTCTGCATTGAGAGGGTGCTCTGGGCGGGTTGAGAGGCAGAGGAGGTGATTGAAAAAGTCAGATTGAAATGAATCAGAAGTGCGAAATGACTCGAAGATTTCAATGGTTCTTTCGCTTACGTGTTCATGCCTCCTCCAGAGTAAGTCTTCGAAGAAGACATGCTCCTTGATGATGTAAAAATACTCTGAATCCTCCGAAAAGGCATCTAGTAGTTCTTCCCCGTGTTTTTCGGCTACACTAATCGAGAGAATTGTAAGAATGCCGGTTAGCTTCCAAGAGTCTACTTCTAAAGGTGTAAGGATAGCGTTGATAGACTCGCTAGTTGATCCTCCTTCTTCCGTTCTTTCTTCGGCTCGGCGAAGGAGAGTCTTAGTAACGAATTGATCGGTAAATCGTTCATATGCAAATCGGGTGACTAGATCGCCAGTAGGAGAGTAGTCGTTGCAAAGAGTTCCTTCTTCTATCAAGAGATTGAAAAGGGGATCACCGTAAGAAGGGTTGGGGTCTGCTGCATTAATGGTTGTTCGTGCCTCTTGAACGGGCATTCCGAATAGCTGGTTTGGGAAAAGTTTTTCGGCAAAAACTGCCAATGCAGATGAACAGGCTTTTTCTTCGTGGTTTACGCGCTTCTTGATGGAGATCTTTTTCTCTAAGTCTGTTACCAGTGCTTCAAAGAGGGTAGACAATCCGATGAGGCCATCCGGCACTCTGTTGTGCCCTTGATTTTGCAGAAGCTGAGCAAATGTTTTGAGAAGGAGAGGATTTGAAAACTGTGCAGGATAAAATGGCAAAATCGGCGGAACAATATTTCGATTCCCGAAATAGGCTTCAACGGCTTCTTGCTCAGTTCCGGAGAATCCACGGTGCTCGACTTTAGGCCAACCTAGAGTCTCTAGGTTTTCATCTGGGATTACGAAAGGCTGGTAGGTGCTGCGGCAGCTCACAACTAAACGGATAGGTGGAAAGCTGCTCAACGTCGAATTTAGTGAGACGAGGTGATTCTTCCAATCTTCGTTGTGAGGACCTTCGTTTAAAGCATCGATGACAATTGGAATAGGAGACTTGATCGCGTTAGCTAATGAGGAGAGTGCTCCTAGGAATTCGGTGTCGGTCAGAGTTGCCACATCGCATTCTTTCTTGATCCAATCCAGAGGGGACCCGCCTGGGTAATGTTGACCTAGCAGAAAGATAGCCAGACCTTTTTGAGTAAGTGAGTTCCCATAATAATCGCACAGCATATGAGATTTTCCCGTCCCGGCATCTCCGGTGATGAGAAGACGCCCTTGTGAGGCAGACCTGAAGTATGGACTCTTGAGAAACGAGGAAAAGTCCCTTAGGTGCCCGAGTTTCTTCTCAAGCCGATAACGCAAGTTTCGCGTTTCCGAGGAATAAGGAAGATCTGAAAGGATCTGAGCTAAGCCGTCTTCCAATCCCGATGTGGCAAGTTCGGAGAGTTCGCCGATGCTTTTTTCTAAATCAGAGTGGGAGGTTCTTAGTAATTGAACCAATTGAGTTTGGAGATTTTTTAAACCTTCTTCTTCAAGTCTCTGCATCTCATTTCCAGTATCTCCCAATGTCTTGATTAAACTGCTGAGTTTCGACTGCAGATCAGAAGTGAAATTTTTGTCCAGTGCATGGGAACTTAGATTCTGACTGATTTTTAGCTCCACATGATCGCTGGGAGTGTAGCGTTCACCTAAACTGTCTTTGTTGCGCTTGTAGATGTTCTCAAAGCATTCAATCGTGAGAATGTCTTTTTGGAACCAATAGATCTGCATTCCACGATGCTCGGGAGAATCGATGTTCAGTTTTGATAGTAGCTCGGATTCAAACCATTCCTCAATCACGACAGCCCGACCATGTTCTTCGGCGTAGTCTTCGAGCTTCCTTTTTTGAGCGTTCCAGCGGTCGCGCTCAGTCACGACAGGCTTTCCTTTTCTTTTGGCTCTCGAGTCCGAAAGGTCCCTCGGAATTGCCACCACGTAAATTGTTAGCTTGGGATGCTTTTCTATTGTTGTTTTAAAAGATTCCTCAATTTGTCTGAATTCACTATTTCCCAGAGTGGTGAGGAAATACTTTGCTTGCCAACCGGTTTCGCTTTCGTCTTCAAGTGACCAGTAGCATTCGACTCCGCCATCGCCTCCCGCACCTTTTCGGACAAAGTTCGAAGCGTTCTGCGGCTTTTCCACACGAGCGAGTTGGCAAATGAACTCCTCGAAGCCAGTTTTTTGATCACCTTTGTGAACGCGGATTCTGTGAAAGTCCATGACGTGGTGTGAAGTTGATTCTGATGGATGGTGCGTGTAGCGATGTTAGGCTTTCTCGATCTCCATCAGTAAATCTGAGAGAGACATTGCAGTAACGTTTTCTGAAAGAGGAAACGATTCTCCTGATGGCATGAGGTAGGTTCCTTTTGTCGCGTTCAGTGTATTCATGCTTTCGCGAAACGACTGGGTGAGTTTGGGCGAAAGGGTGCGTTTGATTTCGATCGCGTGGATGTTGCCATTTGGGTATTCGAGGACGAGATCGACTTCTGCTCCTGCTTGGGTTCTGTAGTAGCTGGCGTTTACTGAAGAAGGTAGAATGGCGAGGGTTTGTGCGATACAGTAGCCTTCCCATGAATGTCCGCAGATGGGGTGACCGAGGAGTTGCTCGATGTTTTCCAATCCGCTGAGAGAATGGAGAAGTCCGGTATCGCGCCAGAAAATCTTTGGAGATTTGACGAGACGTTTGCCCACATTCCTACTCCAGGCTGGTAGGCTACGGATGAGGTAGAGTCCTTCTAGTAGATCGAGGTAGTGGCGCACAGTTTTCCCATCGATGCCGAGGGAGTTCCCGGTTTTGCTTAAATTGACTGTGCTTCCTTGTTGGTGAGCAAGCATGGAGCAGAAGCGGCGCAATTGCGCTGGGTTGGCAGTCACACCTTGCTGAGGCAGGTAACGCTCCACGTAACTGGTGATGAAGTCTTCACTCCATCGCATAGCCGCGCGATCACTCTTCGCAAGATATGCATCTGGATAGCCGCCGCGGAACCAATGATGTTCAAGTGTCTTAGGTTCTGAGTCGAGTTCGGTGAGATAAAGGGGAGGGAGCTCTAGATAAGTGATCCGTCCGGCGAGTGTCTCAGAGCTCTGCTGGAGTAAGTCCGGGGAGGCTGATCCAAGGAGAAGAAATTGTGCCGATCGTTCTCCTTTTCTACGTCTTTGGTCTACGAGGCTACGGAGAACTGGAAAGAGTTCAGGGAGGCGTTGGATTTCGTCGAGGATCACGAGCTGCCCTGAGAGCCTGCCAAGGTAGAGTTCGGGGTCTGCAAGCTTGGCTGCATCTGACGGAAGCTCAAGATCGAGATAATGAGTTGGTTTTTCATGCTGAAGCTCCTGTGCGAGAGTGGTTTTGCCGACCTGGCGTGAACCCAATAGAGCTACCACAGGACTATCACTGAGACGCTCAATCAGAAGTTTTTCGTGATTTCTACTAATCATACGCCTTGAAAATACGGAATTAATTCCGAAAAAACAAGGTTGAATTAATTACGAGTATTTGTAGAGCTTAATTTTAGAAGCTGATTATTTCCTAGATTGAATAACTGCAGCCAACAACAATGACCATGCCATCTTGTTTAAAAACGAAGTTGGAAGTTGGTATTAGAAATGAATGGCATGGCCATCGGCATCTAGCGTGGCTTCATGGATGGCTTCCGCGAGTGTTGGGTGGGCGTGAATGGTGGAGTGGATCTCATCGGTGGTGAGTTCCATTTCCAGAGCTAAGCCCATCTCAGCAATCAGTTCAGTGGCGTTTTCACCAATGATGTGGGCGCCGAGCAGCTCGCCGTGTTCCTTACCGAAGAGTAGTTTGACAAACCCTTCGGTGTCACCAGATGCCTGTGCTTTACCAATGGCGGCGTAAGGGAATTTGCCGACTTTGTAATCGACGCCTTCTTCTTTTAGTGCGCGCTCGGTTTTACCTACTGAAGCTACTTGTGGGTGACAGTAAGTGCAGCCGGGGAAATTACCTACCTGACGTGGAGTGTGACCTTCTACGAACATGCCTTCGACACACTGAATGGCCTCGAAGCTGGCGGTATGCGCGAGCCATGGAGGGCCAGAGATATCGCCACATGCGTAGACGTTAGGGATAGAGGTTTCATAACGATCACCTACTTTGATAAAGCCACGGTCCAGCTCCATCTGCTGGCCACCGGGGAGGACGGGAGCTACTCCGATGGCGACGAGGCAGACATCTGCGGTGATGGTTTCATTGCCTTTGGGGCCTTCGACATCAATGGAAACAGAATTGCCATTATCGCGGAATGCCACACATTTGGTGTCTGTGAGTGAGCGGACGCCTTGTTTGGTAAATGATTTTTGAAGCTCTAGGCCTACTTCGGTATCTTCAACAGGTAGCAAGTTAGGCTGCATCTCGACGATGGTGACTTTGGTGCCAAATGCATTATATACATAGGCAAATTCAACGCCGATGGCGCCAGCGCCGATAATGACCATTTCCTTGGGTTGCTCTGCGAGCACCATCGCTTCCTTAGAGCTGATAACGGATTTGCCATTAAAGGGGAGTGGTGGGAGCTCACGGCTTTTACAGCCTGTGGCTACGAGTATGTTAGATCCTTCGATGACTTGTTTGCTGCCATCTGCTGCGGTCACCTCTACATGGGTGCTATCGGTGATGGAGCCGTAGCCACGGATGTAGTCTATTTTATTTTTCTTAAAGAGAAACTCGATACCGCCAGCAAGGCGGTCTGAGACCTTGCGCGAGCGGCCGACGACTTTGGACCAATCATAGCTTAGGTTATCAAAAGCGAGGCCAAAGGTGCTGGCTTTCTTGGAGAGTGTCTGATAGAGTTCAGCATTCTTGAGCAGTGCTTTGGTAGGGATGCAGCCCCAGTTCAGGCAGGTTCCACCAGCGCGGTCTGCTTCCACGACAGCAACTTTTTTTCCAAGCTGGGCGCCACGAATGGCTCCGACATATCCGGCAGGGCCCCCGCCGATAACAATGAGATCGTACATAATAGATTAGGTGTGAGAAGTTAAATGAGATGGCGCATTTGAAGCCGTGGGAGCATGACCAGATGATGGTGTAATTGTCAATGATTGCGGTATTGGAATATGGAAAAATAAGAGATAAAAAAGCCAGCTCCATCGGGTGGAGCTGGCTGTAAAGGTGGGTGGGCTGGTTAGGCCGCTGGGGGAGCTTGTGCTGAGCTCTTAGAGCTGAAAAATTTGATGAGGCCGATGATGCCAAAGATGAACGCCAAAAAGGCTGCGCCAAGAAAGATGCCGATAGCGCCAAAGCCTTTACCAACTGTTGAGATTAGCTCATCAGATGGGAGGGTATTAGACACTTTAAACTTCTCGCCGGACTTCGCGCCATTGACAGTGATGAGGTAATCCTTACCGCTTTCTGCGGGGAAAGAGGCCATTTGGAGCTGATCTAATATTGTGATTTTTGTCTCAGTCTCGGTTACCGGAATGGTGGTGTTCGAGCCTGTTTCGGTGACTTGGATTTGGATCATGCTGGTATCGGGTTCTTCCAGATCAGTGATTATCCAGATGGAGGCATCGCCGTCTTGTTCTGGGCTGTATGTGAGGGATTCGGGAGAGACAAAGGTTTCGCCGTCATTGATGTTTGTTGCGAGTTTCTTGCTGTCAGAGACGACATTCATACCGAGGAAGGCAGCGATGCCTGCGCCGAGTAGGAGGATGATAAGTGAGGTGATGAGAAAGCCGCAGCCTTTTTTCTTAGTAGCCATAGTATTGTTGTTTTAGTGGTTTAGTAATGAGTGAGGGTTTAGAGGCCGGGGATGGTGATGTCTGGGCTGAGTAGTAGCACGTGGGTGTTTTGATAGGCTTCAATCCGCTTAACAAAGTTTTCTAGCTGGCTACGTTGATCCTTAGAAAGAACGCTGAGGGCTGGATGGAGGCTGAGCTGTTGTTTGATGAGGTTAATGGGGCGTTTTTGCTCCATCATGTGAATGAACTCACCGTCTTCGTCTTTTTTATCAGGGCCGGCAAAGAGACCTTCCAACTCGCTTTTTGGTTCAGGAGTTAAATAAACGTGGTCTGTGTCTATTTTTGCCAGTTTGGCAGCGTGGGCGATGGCTTCATTAAGGCCGCCAATTTCATCGATGAGGCCAATCTTAAGCGCATCGATCCCTGTGTAGACACGGCCACCTGCGAGTTTGTCCAAATCGCCTTTAATTTTATCACCCCGTCCGTCCATGATGCGTTTTTTAAATGTGGAATAGACATCGAGCATGGAGCTTTTAATTATCTCAGTCTGAGCCGGTGTGAGCTCTTGGGTGAGGCTGTTCATGTCTGCATGCTTGCCACGCTGTTGTGAGTGGGTGGTGACGCCTAGTTTTTCCATAACGCCACCGAAGGTGAATTTCATTCCAACGACGCCGATGGAGCCTGTAATGGTACCTTCTTCAGCAAAAATTCTACTGGCCCCAGCACTGACGTAGTATCCACCAGATGCTGCTACGGCTCCCATGGAAACGACGAAGGGCTTACCTGTGGCCTCGAATTCCTCCGTGGCTTCCCAGAGTACGTCGCTGGAGAGTGCGGAGCCACCTGGGGAATTGACTCTGAGAACGAGGGCTTTGCATTTCTCTTGTTTGGCGAGTTTGAGGATTTCTTTTCTTACTGGAGCGACGGAGTAGTCATTAATTCCGCCATCGAGTGCTACTACGGCGATGTAGTCATGGCGGCGTTTTTTGTCCTTACCTGATGCAAAGGCGAGCTTCATGATATCCATGAATCCTTTAATTTCTGGGCCTTTTGTGTTAGGTAGCTCGTAGCTGCGGTCAAACTTGGTATTTTCTCCGTAGTGCTTACGTGCTTTGGTGATAAAGTCTGTGCGGTACTGGAGATCATCTACTAGACCAGCCTCTAGTGCTTGCTTAGGTGTGACGAAGCCTTGATCAATGAGATTACGGAGCGTTTGAGGTTCTATTTTACGACCAGTAGAGACTTGTTCTAAGATTTGCTGGAAAATAGAATCCATGATAATGTCTGTTTGTTTCTTGGCGTATTCGCTGGGGCCAGTGCGGTAGAGTGTTTCCCCGGCACTTTTAAAGTCACCGATGTGGATGACGTTTGCCTTGATTCCTGCTTTATCTAGCAGGCCTTTGTAATACATAGACTCGGCATACATACCGGAGATGGATACATTTCCTTCTGGTAGGAGGGTGTAGTGGTTTGCTGTGGAGCCGATAATGGCGGATGCAAGCGTAAGATTCTCCGTGTAGAACCAGACATCTTTTCCGGCGGCACGGATGGCCATGAGGCAGCGGCGCATTTCTTGAAGTTGGGCTAGGCGGATGCTAGAGCCTCCGAGATCAAGCACTACGCCCTTGACTTTCTCATCATCAGCGGCGGCTTTCAGGCTGCGGATGATGTCAAAATGGGTGAGAGGTCTGTTGCCGTTACCGCTGAGACCAAATAAACCGCCATCTGATTGCCCGCTTTCTGAGATGATTCCTTCAAGATCGTAGACGGCGATGATGGAGTCCTCATCTGCTTTTGCTACGGTGAAACTCAGGAGTAGAGTGAACAATAATAAATACTTCATGGCGGGCAAGATGGTTCAGAAGGGATAAAACTCAATCGGAAATAAGTAAAGTTATCGATTTTCCCCAGACAGAGCTGATAATTTCTTCTATTGAGATTGTTTCTCAATAAATAAATGCTACCTAGTTCCTGCGCATGAAGCGTCCGAACTCTATGATTAAAAAAAGAATTACAGTACTATCCGTCATGCTGATGTCTGCAGGGGCGACTCTCGCAGATCAGGTGGTTAATCTCTATAGTCAACGTCATTACCCAGCGGATAAAGAGGTTTTTGCTCTCTTTACTCAGAAGACTGGTATCCAAGTTAATGTGGTGACTGCAAATGCCGATGAGCTGATCAAACGTCTTGAGTCTGAGGGTGAAAAAAGCCCAGCTGATGTGTTATTAACCAAAGATGCGGCACGCCTTTCTTGGGCAGCTGCTAAAGATCTCTATCAGCCAGTTAGCTCAGAGATATTGGAGAAAAATGTGCCATCACACCTCCGTGATCCTGATATGCAGTGGTTTGGGTTTACCCAGCGAGCACGCGTGCTTGTTTATGCTAAGGATAGGGTAAAAGCTGATGAGCTCAAAACTTATGAAGACCTTGCCAAACCTGAGTGGAAAGGCCGGATCGTGGCGCGTTCATCTGCTCATATTTACAATCAGTCATTGCTAGCAGGGATGATTGCTACGCATGGTGAAAAAGAAGCCTTACTGTGGGCGGTTAAAGTGCGCCAGAATATGGCACGTAAGCCGCAGGGGAGTGATCGGGATCAGATCCGTGCGGTTGCTAGGGGCTTGGCAGATGTTGCGATTGTAAACTCCTATTACCTAGGTTTGTTAGTGAATTCTGAAGATCCAAAAGATCGTGAGTTAGCTGCGAAGGTAAAGATTGCTTTTCCTAATCAAGATGATCGTGGCACTCATGTTAATATAAGTGGTATCGGTGTTTGTAAGCATGCAAAAAATAAGGGGAATGCACTTAAGTTCATTGAATTTCTCACCAGTAAGGAGGTGCAAGATCTCTATCCTGTTAAAACTTACGAGTATCCTCTGTCGCTGAAAATGGTCACGCCGCTTCATCAAGCATGGGGGAGCTTTAAGCCTGATACGCTGAACCTCAAAGTGCTTGGTGAAAACAATGCCAAAGCGATCGCCATCTTTCAGGCGGCACAGTGGGAGTAGTGGTTTCTAGGAGTTTCTCAGTGTTGAAGCGTGTTGGCTAAGAGATGAGTGTGCGC
This sequence comes from uncultured Verrucomicrobiales bacterium, assembly GCA_937969495.1. Taxonomy (GTDB): domain Bacteria; phylum Verrucomicrobiota; class Verrucomicrobiia; order Verrucomicrobiales; family Akkermansiaceae; genus Oceaniferula. Next base: position 11,706 of record CALBVY010000056.1, read on the forward strand.
CACGTGATCAACAAAGGGTTCTGGATCCTAGGGGTGGGGGTGATTTGCGCCCTTGTGGGGATACCTCTCTATCAGATTGTTATTGAGGTATTACACCCTCCCACCGATGGGTGGCGGATGTTGACAGAGAAGGACCCAAGTGGGCTGCTTGCCCAGCTGCCATCTGAGATGCAGGCGGAGCTCTTACCTGAGCATACGGTGCTGTATCTTAGGGTGAAGAGCACGTGTATCATTCTTTGTTTGGTGCTGTTATGTTCTACTTTGTTAGGTGTTGCTTTAGCCTGGCTACTGAGTATTTTTAAATTGCCAGCAAAGGGGGTGATTACTTTTCTTCTCGCCCTGCCGCTTGCTATTCCTTCGTACGTGATGGCGAGCTGTTATAAGCAGATTACGGCGGGAGTGGAGCTGGCAACGAGTATGCACGTCCGTGAGCAATACGGTGCAGAGGTGATGCAGCAGTATGATCAGTGGTGGAACTATGGCTTAGCTGTGATGGTATTAAGCTGTTCCTATTATCCGTATGTATTTCTTGCAGCGCGTAGTGCTTTTCGCTCCTTGTCACCGGAGTATATAGAAAGTGCGAGAATGCTTGGTGATACTTCGTGGCAGATACTGCGAAGGGTGGCTCTGCCCATTGCAAGGCCGGCTATTGTTGCCGGTATGATGTTAGTTGCTTTGGAAACCTTGAACGAATATGGAGCGATGCAAATTATTGGTATCGAAACACTCCTTACCGAAGTCTTTAAGATTCGTGCTGGTGCTAATGACCTGAATACCGCTGTGCGAGTGGCTGGCTGTATTATGGTGGTTGTTTTTGTGTTGTTAGTTGGTGAACAGTTTCTTAGGGGGAGGAAGAAGTTTCACGCGAGTAGGAGTGGTGGTGTGCCAGAATGTGATCGTAAGTCAGGGTGGGCTGTTATGTCGGCTGTTTATGTGCTGTGCGCGGTGACTTTCTTTATGGCATTTGTGCTACCGATGAGTGAGCTTTTAAGGCTGGCGTTTCATGGGATTAGGATAGTGGATATTTCTTCCCTATTGGGTCCAGTGTGGGATTCATTTTGCTTAGCGATTGGAGCTTCGCTCTTTACCTTAGTAGCTGCGATATTGATTGCGTATGCTAATAGGCTTTTTCCTCAGTGGTGGATGATGGCGATGAGTAAAATGAGCACCCTAGGTTATGCGGTGCCGGGTGCAATTCTTGGTATAGGCATTGTTGCATGGAATGGTGCTATGATGAATGATAGCTCAGTGGAGGAGCTTATACAGGTGTTGTTTTATCAGACGACGGTCGGGTTGATGATTGCTTATGGGATTCGATTTTTAGCAGTAAGCTTGGGCTCGGTGGATGCTGGATTTAAATCCATCCGCATTACACTTGATGAAGCATCTGCGATGTTGAGCTGCTCACGCTGGCAGACCTTTTGGCGTATTCATCTGCCCTTGCTACGGCCATCCATTCTTGCGGGTCTTTTGATTCTCTTTGTCGATGTGATGAAGGAGCTGCCAATGACTTTGATTCTAAGTCCTTTTAACACAGAAACTTTAGCCATCAATGCTTACAGCCTCTTTGCTGTGCAGGAAGATTACGCGCGTGGTTCGTTACCGGCTCTTATTCTGGTATTGGCAGGCATGGGAGGCATGCTTATGGTGCATCTCTTGCTAAGAACCCCTCAGACAAGCTCGTGAGTATTTTATTATCTCTATCTGAAATATCCAAAACCTATGGTGGTGAAGAGGTGTTGTGCTCGGTTTCGTTAGATCTCCAGCAGGGGGGGATTCATGCTGTAGTTGGCGAGAGTGGCTGCGGTAAAACAACCTTGCTGCGGATTGTGGCAGGGTTGGTGGAGGGAGCCTCTGGGAGTATCCATCTGGATGGCAAGAATGTTACTTTATTGCCTCCTGAGAAGCGCCGGATTGGTCTTGTGTTCCAAGACTATGCTTTGTTTCCCCATCTTACCGTGGAGAAAAATATCACCTATGGGATACGTGGTAAGTCAGCTGGAGATCAACGTGTAAAAGTTCAGGCGCTTTTGGAGGCGATGTATTTGCCCAATATTGCTAAGCGGTACCCGCATGAGCTATCGGGTGGGCAGCAGCAGCGCGTGGCTCTTGCTCGGGCTTTGGCGTTAAATCCTGTACTTTTATTATTGGATGAGCCTTTTTCTAATCTCGATCCTATCCGCAGGGGGAAACTTCGCGATGTGTTACGAAATCTTGCGGATGAGCAAGAGACAACATCTCTGATTGTGACTCACGATATCAGTGATGCTCTGAAGGTGGCGGATCACATTACCATTCTTAGGGATGGGAAAGTGGTACAGACGGATACGCCAGAGAATATTATCTCGGCACCTGCATGTCAGTATGTGATGCAGTTAGTGGAGAGCTAAATCCAGAATATGTATTGCTCAAAATCTAAATACATATTCTGGGTTGAAGTGAGAGATGCTGGATCTGACACCTTCTAGCAGATGCTTGTAATGATGCTGTTGAGGGTAGCGCTGGGGCGCATGGCATCGCTGGTGACTTGATCATCTGGCTGGTAGTAGCCTTTGGTGTCAACAGTAGATCCTTGCACGGCGATGAGCTCTTCGATGATCTGGTTTTCGTTATTACTCATTTCTGCAGCGACCTTGGAGAAAATCGTTGCTAGCTCACTATCTTCAGACTGAGCAGCGAGAGCTTCTGCCCAGTAGAGAGCGAGGTAGAAGTGAGAGCCTCTGTTATCGATCCCCCCTAGCTTTCGAGTAGGAGATTTATCAGTGAGGAGGAACTTGCCAGTGGCAGAGTCTAGAGTCTCGCCTAACACTTTGGCTTTAGGGTTATCGAATTTTTCTGAAAGGTGCTCAAGTGATACAGCCAGTGCAAGGAACTCGCCGAGGGAGTCCCAGCGGAGGTAATTTTCCTCGTTAAATTGCTGTACGTGCTTGGGGGCGGAGCCGCCGGCGCCAGTTTCGAAGAGTCCGCCGCCGTTCATGAGAGGAACGATGGAGAGCATCTTGGCGGAGGTGCCTAACTCAAGGATGGGGAAGAGGTCTGTGAGGTAATCGCGGAGAACATTACCTGTGACGGAAATAGTGTCCTCGCCCTTTTTGAGGCGCATGAGGGTGAAGTTGGTAGCTTCCACGGGGGGCATGATATGTATTTCCAAGCCATCAGTATCATGATCGCCAAGATATTGGCCAACCTTCTGGATGAGCTGTGCATCGTGTGCACGATTTTCATCTAACCAGAAAACAGCAGGTGTTGAAGTGGCACGTGCGCGGCTGACGGCGAGCTTCACCCAGTCTTGAATAGGGGCGTCTTTGGCCTGGCAGGCGCGCCAGATATCACCTTTTTCCACGGAGTGTTCGATCAGCACGTTGCCGTTAGAGTCAGTGATGGAAATAGTGCCATCAGCGGGTATTTCAAAGGTTTTATCATGGGAGCCGTATTCCTCAGCTTTTTGTGCCATGAGGCCTACGTTAGGGACTGTGCCCATGGTGGTGGGGTCAAAGGCACCGTTCTTTTTACAGAAATCGATGGTGGCTGCGTAGACGCCTGCGTAGGAAGAATCAGGGATGACGGCCTTGGTGTCTTGTTGTTTTCCCTCGGCATTCCACATCTGTCCAGAAGTGCGGATCATGGCGGGCATGGAGGCGTCAATGATGACGTCAGAGGGGACGTGAAGATTGGTGATGCCTTTGTCTGAGTTAACCATGGCGAGGTCAGGTCCTTGCTGATAGGTAGCAAGGATATCGGCTTCGATCGCAGAGCGTTGATGATCAGGAAGGGTATTTATTTTACTGACGAGATCACCGAAACCATTTTTAAAATCAATGTCCAGCGGGGTGAGTGTATCAGCATGTTTTTCTAAGAGATCGGAAAAGAAAACGCGCACGCAGTGGCCGAAGATGATGGGGTCTGAGACTTTCATCATCGTGGCTTTCATATGGAGGGAGAAAAGAACTCCTTGCTCCTTGGCCTCGGCGATTTGTTCAGCGAGGAATTTGATCAGAGCCTTTTTGCTCATCACCGTGGCATCGAGTATTTCTCCGGCGAGGAGTGGTGTGCTTGCTTTGAGGATGGTGGTGCTGCCGTCAGCAGTAGTGTGTGTGATTTTTACATCGGTGGCTTCTTCGATGGTGATGGATTTCTCGTTAGAAGCAAAGTCACCTGCGCTCATGGTAGCAACATGGGACTTGGAATCTGATGCCCATGCTCCCATGCGGTGGGGGTTTGCCTTAGCGTATTCTTTGACTGCCTTGGGTGCGCGGCGGTCTGAGTTCCCTTCACGTAGCACGGGGTTTACCGCTGAGCCTTTGATCTTGCTGTAGCGCTCTGGGGCATCCTCGTAATGAGGGATGTTGTAGCCGTGGCTCTGAAGCTCGGCAATGGCAGCTTCCATCTGAGGTACGGAGGCGGAAATGTTGGGCAGCTTAATGATGTTGGCCTCTGGTGTTTTTGCTAAATCACCTAGTTCGGAGAGTGCATCAGAGACTTTTTGTTCATCAGTTAAGACCTCGGGGAACTCAGCGAGGATACGTCCGGCGAGAGAAATATCGCGAGTTTCCACGTTGACTCCTGCGCTCTTGGTGAATGCCTCTACGATGGGGAGAAAGGAGTAAGTGGCCAAGGCAGGTGCCTCGTCGGTTTTTGTATAGATAATGGTTTCTTGGCTCATGATGCTGTAAGCTGTTTACGGCGCGGTGTTTAGGAGCTGGCAGTTACAAGGTCAATGTTATTCACTAGATGTGACTGCACTTAGATTTACCGTGTGATGGCGGTGGATCGGTTTTTTTGGGGGTTTGGAAAAAGATGACGTGGCATTACGAGTGGATGCTGCGGAGAGGCTTATCTTTTTTCTTGGAAGATTCGAGGTCTTTGATGAGCTGTTGAAGGCTTTTGGCATAGGGTGCAAGCATCTTGGCTTCTTTGTGCTTGAGGAGATCTTGTTCGAGTTTTTTAAGCTGGGGGAGGACTGATTTAGCTGCGCTGCCGTATGAGGTGATGATTTTTAATATATGTTTGACTCGCCCCTCTTTGCCCCATTTGTCGAGCTCGAGAACTTCGAAACAGAGTGGTAGACCTTCACGGATGCGGTGTTTGGCGAGAATTTTTAGACCGCTTATTCTGATGCCATTAGAAAACATGACGCCACTAGGGCTGGGTTCCTTGATGGCAATGAGGATGGCTGGGAGAATGGGTTTAATCTCCTCGTAGCTCAATAACTGGTAAACGGAGTCAGCAGTCCCACGTGTATGACCATCTGGGTTTTGTAAAATTTTCCTCACGACTTGATAGAGGAGCTTTTTATCAACACCTTTGAGATCTTTTCTGAGCAGTCCAGCATTACCATAGATTCCGGCTGCACCAAAGAGGCCGTGAGCGAGAAAGCGCTGGGTCATCTCCAAGGGGTCATGTCGATCTTGTCTTAAGATAAGCTTCAGTAGCTTAGGGATGGCAGAGGATGATGCTTCGCCAATATTGGTTAGGGCTGAAACGGCCTGGATACGTAGCCAGAGGTCATCTTCAAGTAGGAGTTTTTGTAATTTTGGTACAGCCTGTTTGGCGTTACTGCCAATGGCTCCTATGGCTTGGCATGCGCCGTAGCGGGTGTAGAGTACATCACTATCTAGCATGGAGAGTAGGGAGTTGATAATCTTTTTTTCGCCATCTTTTTTACTCAAAGCTTTGGATGCACGTAAGCGAACTGCTGGGGACCAACTTTTAAGGTCGTTGAGTAACTCAGAGGTGGATTTTTTATGATAGTGATTCAGGCCGTCATCCCATCTGTTATAGCCTTCACCTGCAGCAATGATCATGGAGAGAGTATTGCCTTTGATGCTGTTTTGTTTCCGTATGCCCTTGCCTGTGATGTAGAGTTTTCTGAGTGGTAGTGCATAGCTGAGCATAAATGCACTGGTGCTATCCCAGCCTCTGTAGGAGTTCTCCCCAGGTCCGGCATTGGGTTTTGCTTGGTAGGGGAAGCTTCCTTTCCAAGTGCGATTAAAATCGTAAAATTCATGCTGTGGTTTGAGGAATGCTGCTGTGGCTTCATCACCTCCTCGTTGAGCACCCAGTGGTCCCCACATGAGGCTGAAGTAGTTGCCCGTGTGGCCTTTTTTCCGTTCGCCGTATGAGGCTACCGTCATGGCGGTGAAAAAGCGACCGTGGTCTTGGAGGTTTGTGGGCTCTTGGAGATCGAAGATCACCGCAGCCATGGAGTTTTTACCATTATCATCGTGCCACTTCCATTCTGGCATGTGATCGCCATAGGGGATAGAGCCTTTCCCTGCGTAGAAGCCGATGAATTGATTCGCTTTGTGAATGGCTTGGGATACTTTGGCATGTTTTACGCCACATTTCTCAGCAAGTACGAGCGACAGATGGCAAGCGAGTCCTGGGGCATTCAGGGCGCCATAGCCTGAGAGGGAGCCGTGGAGCTTACCTCCATTAATCTGTGGCCATGCCATAGTGTGTCCCCATGTGCCAATGAAACTCTGGCCGTTGGCGATAGCGATGCTGTAGGCGCGGATGGCTGGGAGCACGGCTTGATCCCCAGTGGCAAGGTGGTATTCACAAAGGAATAAGTTCGTGTAGCCCCACCCCCAAGAGGCCATTCTGGTCTCTGGGCTAGTGTTAAGCATGATGTCTTTTGGACCGAATGCGTAGGCAAATTTTCTGACTAGTTCGTTATACTCAGGTTTTCCGGAGGCTAGTAAAGCGAGTGCGTTGATGAGATCTCCGATGTCCTTTTTGTTGTAGACGTATTTTTTTTGAGGGTCATTCCATTTTATTGCGCTGATTCTTGGTAAGGCGCTCCTCATCTTGGCGGCAATGTGTTTGCATCCGGCATCGAGTATCTTTTGTGATTTAGTGCAGTTAAATGGAGCGCTTTCTGTGTATGCACCTAATGCTTCTAACTGTAAGGTTACTGATTCCGTTTTGCCTTTGCGCCATCTTAGGATATTGAGTTTTCCTGTTTTTGCTTCTGCGGTGGTAATTGCGGCACTTAAAGCGTAGCGAGCATCATAAGAAAATAGCTTACCATCGACACCGAGGATGACATCTCCTTTGACTAGAATGCCCTTGGCAGGGGAGCCTTTGTCTACCTTGGTGATGTAAATTTGCCGGGCATTGGTCGTTTCCTCTTTCCAGCCCCACATCCATCCACGGGCACCTGTAGCGCCTAGATTCCAGTCTTGTCTTTCTCCGATTGGATCGCCCTTGGTGAAATCAGGGACAGGGGATGGTTTGTTTCTCGGTGCGGCGCTGAGATATAATGGGGCGAGCGTGACGAGAGTCAGTATGACGCGGATGCTATCGAATAGTCTAATCATGTTATGTTTAAGAGCGCGCTGGGAAATAGAATGGGGGCTGTGAATCAGCGCTTAGAGCCAGTTGACCTCCGGGGGCATTTCGACAAATTTTCCATCGACGCAGAAAGGCTTGCCGTCAAGTGTCACTAATGAGCCATCACCAAGGGAGGCGATGAGATCCCAATGCAGTGCGCTTTTGTTGATATTGCCTGTTTCTGGGTATCCGGCACCAAAGGCGAGGTGGAATGAGCCGCCCATCTTTTCGTCATAGAGGATCTGGCCGGTGGGCCGATCAATGGCGCGGTTGGTGCCAAAGGCCACTTCGCCAATGCGGCGTGCGCCTTCGTCTTGATCGAGCATGGCAATGAGGAAGTCCTCACCCTCCTCAGCTGTGACTTCTGTGGCGCGGCCATTTTCCATCACAATACGAGCATTCCGCACGGCGTGTCCTTGGTAAACGCAGCGTTTATCAAAGAAGACAACTCCATCAGCACCACCATTTTCTGCCGCGAGATTGGGGCCCGAGTAGACTTCTCCGTCTGGGAAATTCTTCCTCCCTGGGCTGGAGAGCCAGCGCATGCCGGCGGTGTTTACCCTGAGGTCTGTGCCGGCGGGGGTTTTGAAATGTAGCTCGCTGCCTGTCATCAGCTGCTCAGCGAGAAGGCATTGCCAGCGGTCTAGGCTCTGCCAGAATGCTACTGGATCATCGTGATCGAGCTGGCAGGCTTTGATGACAAACTGATGGTAGTCATGTAGACTCATGCCTGCATCTTGTGCATAAGCATTGGTGGGGAAAAGGGTGGTGGACCAGAGAAGGGGCTTAAGGTCAGAGCTGATGCTGGGATCGTCAGCTACAGCGGCGCGCTGGAAAAATAGCTCGCGATTCATTTTATTAGCACGGGCTGCACGCTGAGTGATGGTGGTATCAAATTTATCCATCGTTCTGAGGTTGGTACTGGCAGCGAGGTTGATGGTGGCGTCGATCGTCTCAGTTTCTAGCTGAGCAAATGGGCTTTCCCAATCGAGCTGATGATCATGTGCAGTCTCAAAGAAAATTTCCGTCAAGCTTTCTGGACGGCAGTTTACGATCGGGATACCTCCTGCTTGGAGCACTTTCCGGTAAACTTCTTCCAATAATGGCTCTGCGACTGGTTGTGAGGTGATGCGGACGATGTCACCGGTTTTGATCTCAGTGGCATGTCTTACGAGAACATCTGCCCAGCGCTGTAGATGAGAATGATTTAACATGGGGGAATATATACATGTGGCATACGGCTATACCAAACTTTGCTTTCATCCGTGTGGTTTTTAGTTTGGAAATCTAGTTAGTACTTCACAGTCGCTCAATTCAAACTACTGTAGTTGTTACAACACCAACCTTGCGTAAAATACCACCCTAATGCAATTGATCAGTTCTCAACTCATCTTAAGTGTCATCTCAGTGATATTTTGTATCAATCTTCACGCTGATGAATCGAAGGTGAAACTCACAACTTTCAAAAATCAGAACATCGAAGGGTGGATTGTTCGTGTAGATACCCAGCTGCTTGATGATGACGATGCTCAAAAGACCACGAGGATCATCAGGTCTTTAGCAGAAAAATTATCGAATATTAAAACAATCATTCCTGAACCTCATCTGTCCAATCTGCAAAAAGTGAAAATCGTCCTAGAGATGGCGCATCCAGAGTTGGTGGCAATGCAGTATCATGAAGGTGTTAATTGGTTGAAGGAAAAAGGATATGATGTCACTCTTGCTTGCTGCGTGCACCTTCCAGTGGCTGAGGCATTGATTGAGCGCAGGCAAATTACAGATCAGCCGTGGGTCATTCTTCATGAGTTGTCACATGCCTATCACCACCAGGTGATTGGTTTTAATGAACCCCGTATTTTGAAAGCATATGAGAAATTCAAAGCCAGTGGGCATGGTGATAGATGTCTGCACATTAGTGGGAAGTACGTGCAGCATTATGGGTTAACGAATCATAAGGAGTTCTTCGCAGAAATGACTGAAGCCTATTTTGGCAGCAATGATTTCTATCCCTTTAATCGCGGCGAACTCATGCAAGCAGAGCCTGAAGTCTATGCACTTATCAAGGCTATATGGAGTCCTCTACCTAATAAAAAATGATAGTCAGTATTTTTAATGATGTAATTGGCCCTGTGATGCGTGGGCCATCAAGTTCTCACTGTGCTGCGGCGCTACGTATTGGGAGGCTCGCGCGTGAGCTGATGAATAACCATTTTACCGATGTCTTGGTGGAGTTTGATGTTCATGGCTCGCTACCAAATACACACGATACTCAGGGCTCTGACATGGGTTTATTTGGCGGTCTAATGGGCTGGGATGCTGCGGATGAACGTCTTCCAGACTCCATGCAGACGCTGAAGGATACGGGTGTGCGCATTGGGATAGAGACTATTGATGTAAAAGATCCACACCCTAATACTTACCGTTTAACCCTACACAGTGATCAAGAAACACATACTCTGCGGGCCATTTCCACCGGAGGAGGTATGATGGAAGTCATTGATTTAGATGGCGTTCCGGTTTCTATATTTGGTGACTGCCATGAGACATTGATCTGGCTGGAGGGGGATGGGCAGGCTGCTGTGAGCCAGCTTAACGAGGCTTTTGATGCTTATGAAGTCATCGCGCATTCTGGCGCGGGGCAGTGTATCATTGAGGTGAAAGCTGGAAAATTTGTGGGTGATGATCTGGTGCAAGGGCTTAAAGGCTTTGTGAAAGTGAGGCGATTATCGCCTGTGCTCCCAGTGACTTCAGGGAAAGAAACGAAGGTGCCTTTTTCGAGCTGTGCTGAAATGTTAGATTATGATGCAGGCAGAGAGATCCCATTGTGGAAGCTGGCGCTGGAGTATGAAATGATGCGTGGAGAGCTTACTGAGGCAGAGGTGCTCGCTAAGATGAAGGACATTGTGAGTATTGTCCGCCGTTCTATCGCAGAAGGTATTGCGGGGACAGAGTATGATGACCGAGTTCTCGGGCACCAGTGTGGGAGATTTGACGAGATGATGCGTAAGGGGCAGCTTCTTGATGCAGGGGCATTAAATAAGATCATTCTCTACGTCACTGCCCTGATGGAGGTGAAAAGCTCGATGGGCGTTATCATTGCCGCGCCCACAGCAGGTGCATGTGCTGCACTGCCAGGTGCGGTAGTTGCGATGGCAGAATCGATGGGGCTTGATGAAGATGAAATGGCCAAAGCTCTGCTTGCGAGCGGAGTGATCGGTGTATTTATTGCTACCCGCTGGACATTTGCTGCGGAAGTAGGAGGCTGTCAGGCCGAGGGAGGGTCTGCGGCTTGTATGGTAGCAGCAGCCATGGTGACTCTTACCGGAGGCACATTAAAAGAGGCGATCGCGGCCTCCTCTATGGCATTTCAAAGTATGATCGGGCTCATCTGTGATCCAGTAGCAAACCGTGTAGAGGTCCCCTGTCTGGGGAAAAATGTCATGGCAGCGAGTAATGCGCTTTCATGTGCCAATATGGCACTGGCAGGCTATGATCCGGTGATACCGCTGGATGAGGTGATTGAGACAGCAAAGCAGGTGGCGAAACAAATGCCGCGTGAGGTACGCTGCACAAATCTTGGTGGTTTATCAATCACCCCGACAGCAAAGGCGCTGGAGGAGAAATTAACGGCTCGGCGTGAAGCTGCATGTGGATCCGGTTGTGGCTGTTAGTAAAATAGATATTTACGATGCATGATGCATTGATTCACTCGCCTTACCCTCGGCAAAAAAGTCAGGGGAATGCTGTGACTGCGTTGCGGATGCAAAATCTCCTGCTAGAGAGTGGTCTCGATGTCGCTATTCATGAGCGTGGGGATGCTCCCATGCATGCCCGGTGTCTTATTGCCTTAAATGCAAGGAAGAGTGCTAGAGAGATTTTTGATTTCCACCACAGGCAGCCTGAGAGTGCTATTGTATCACTGCTAACAGGTACGGATGTTAATCACCCAGAGATGGAGGATCTAAGTTCTGCTACGATTAAGGCACTGCGGCTGAGCACCTCTGTGGTCTCATTACACGATGGTTTTACCCATCGCATCCCAGAGGATTTACTTGGGAAAACAAAGGTGATTTATCCCAGTGTGCAGCTGCCAAGTGGTTTCAGCCATTGCCCAGTTGAGCCTAAAAAGGTGATGATTGCAGGGAACTATAGAGTTGAGAAAAATCCCACACTAATGATGAGTGCTGTGCGAAAATTGGCTGAGTTGCCACTGGATTTTCACGCCTATGGAGCGGGGGGAGACTATCAAGAGCATCTAGATCAAACAGCAGCGGAATGTTCTAACTTTTATTTTCATGGGGTGCAAGACCATGGCGTTGTATTAAAAGAAATGCAAAGCATGCACGCACTTCTGAATACCTCCACGGAAGAAGGGGGAGCTAATGCTATCTGTGAGGCGGTGGCGATTGGGCTGCCTGTTCTGGCTAGCCGCATCGATGGAAATATAGGGATGTTAGGATCTGATTATGAAGGGTTTTTTACCTCTGGCGATCTCCAGTCCCTTACTGATCTGCTGACGCGTATGGATCGAGATGAGGCGTTCTATCAGACGCTGAAGCGGCAGGTCGCAGCGCGGGCGCGATGTTTTAGCTACCAGTATGAGGCGGAGCAATGGGCGGCACTGGTGCGAAAGATGATCGCGTAATGACACCTCCGGGCTTTACTCTACACGAATCTTTCCTTATCAGAGCCACTTCATGACCGCTTCAGAGATACGCCAAAGCTTCCTCGATTTCTTTAAGGAAAAGCAACACAGCATCGTGCCCTCAGCCTCGCTGATGCCACAGAGCCCTGGGCTACTCTTTACCAATGCGGGGATGAATCAGTTTGTGCCGTATTTCTTAGGCACGGAAAAAGCCCCTTACTCCCCACCGCGTGCTGCTGATACCCAGAAGTGCATCCGCGCAGGGGGGAAACATAATGACCTCGAAGACGTCGGCTATGATACCTATCACCACACTATGTTCGAGATGCTCGGCAACTGGTCCTTTGGTGATTATTTTAAAAAGGAAGCCATCGAGTGGTCTTGGGAGCTTATTGTAGAGCGCTGGGGCTGCCCACCTGAGAGACTCTATGCCACTGTTTATGCTCCTGGTGAAGGTGATCCATCTGAGTTTGACCAAGAAGCCTGGGGTATCTGGGCGAAGCTCTTTGAGGCCAAGGGGCTAGATCCTAAAATTCACATCGTCAACGGTAATGCCAAAGACAACTTCTGGATGATGGGTGAGACCGGCCCCTGCGGCCCCTGCTCTGAGCTTCACGTCGATATGACCCCCGCTGGTGACACCGGCGGCAGCCTCGTGAACATGGACTCCGATCTCTGCATCGAGATATGGAACCTCGTCTTTATCCAATACAATGCCGAAGCCGATGGCACTTTCCGTGATCTTCCTGCCAAACACGTTGATACCGGCATGGGCTTCGAACGCGCCTGTTCCCTTATTCAAAACACGAAAGGCTTTACCGATTTTTCCGAAAAGCCCACCAACTACGCCACCGATGTCTTCCAGCCTATCTTCCGTAAATTGGAGGAACTCAGCGGTAAAAAATACACCGATGCCTACCCTGAACCCGACGCTACCGATCACGCACAGGAGCTTGAAGAAGCGATCGCCTTCCGCGTCATCGCCGACCACATCCGCACCCTAAGTTTCTCCATCGCCGATGGCATCATCCCTGGAAACAACGGCCGGAACTACGTCCTCCGCCGTATTCTCAGACGCGCCGTCAAATACGGTCGGACCCTTGGTTTTGATGGCACCGAGCCCTTCCTTCCTAAGCTCGTCGATACCCTCATCACTGAATTTGGAAATGTCTTCCCTGAGATCGGCACCCGCGCTGATGTGGTGAAAGAAACCCTGACGACTGAAGAGGAGTCCTTTAACAAGACTCTCGATCGAGGCCTTCAGCTCTTTGAAAAAGCCGCACACGGTAAAGTCTTCCCTCCCGAAGATGCTTTCCAACTCTATGACACCTTTGGTTTCCCCCTCGATCTCACCGCGCTTCTTTGCCGTGAGCGTGGCATTGATCTTGATGAAGCCGCAGTCGAGGCCCTCATGGAAGAAGCTCGCGAACTCTCTCGTGGTGCGCAAAAGAAAACCATCGTCCGCGCCCTTGATCTCTCCACTGATGCGGTCACTGAATTTCTCGGTTTCGATACTGACTCCTGCGAGGCTACGGTGCTCGAGATTCACGATAATCTCGTCATCACTGATAAAACCGTCCTTTTC
>CALBVY010000057.1 GCA_937969495.1 uncultured Verrucomicrobiales bacterium
AAAAAGCTGCCGATACCGCCCTTGCGGCGATCAGCCTAGAGTTTGCTAGCCCACGCGCCCACCAGCTTCTGGGGAGAGCCCTGATTCAGCTTGAGCAATGGGAGGAAGCCCAGCACGCCCTGCAGAATTGCCTCCTTTTAGACCGCGAAAACGTGCAGGCCGTAGCGGCTCTGGAGGCCGTCTATAAGCATACGAAGCAAGACGAAAAAGCGCAGATTCTAGCCAGCGAGCTAACTCGCCAAAAGGCGGTCAACGCCCTCGCCCGCGAAAAGCAGCTCCAGTCTCTCCGCTACGGCATCGCAGCCCGTGCCAAGGTGCGCCACGCAGAGAGACAAGCCATGCGTGAAGCCGCGGCGAAGAAAGCTGCGGAAGAGGCCGCCATTGAGCCATGTCAGTTTACCATCGTCAGTGGACTCCCACGCTCTGGCACCTCTCTCATGATGCAGATGCTCCGCGCTGCAGGCATGGAGCTCATGCACGATGGCAAGCGGGCAGCCGATGAGGATAACCTCGAAGGCTACTGGGAGTGGCAAGAAGTCAAATCCCTCAAGAAAAATCCACGCCTCATCGAGCAGGCCGATGGCAAAGTCATCAAGGTCATCTCCGCCCTCCTTCCCCAGCTCCCACCAAGACACAAATACCGCATCATCTTCATGAAGCGCCCGGTGGAAGAAGTCGTCGACTCCCAGTGGAAAATGCTCGAGCGCAGTGGCCAGAACCCACGCTCTGAAAAACAACACCTCATCGATACCCAGCAGACCCACCTCGAGCAAACCCTCGCTCAACTTCGCCAGCGTAACGATGTAGAACTCATCGAGATCGACTACCCAGAAATGGTCGCGAACTCTGACTCTCAGTTAGATTTGCTCACCACGTTCTTAGGTGATTCCGCCCCATCGCCAGATCAATTAGCAACCGCGATCAAACCAGACCTCCATCGCAATCGGGTGCTGCTAACATAACACTCTCTCCGCTCCCCACTGGGAGTGGGCAGTCATAAACAACAACGACAAAAAATAATGAAAACAAAACAGAACAAATTAGGAACCTACCTCGCCGTGACCGCTGGGGTAGGCTGTGCTGCATCTACAGCTAGTGGGGCAGTGGTCTTTTATGGTATTAACAGTGCGAACGATACGAACCCGGATCCGGCTGAGATAGATATAAGACGCAGTTTTGGAAATGCTTTCATTGTTACATCTGGTGGCTATCTGTGGTTTGCTATGGAGAGTATGGGTTTGTCGGTGTTCACAAGGGGTGATAATCTGTATGGTAATATTGGTGTATCTTTGAATGAAGCTTATTATACGGTGGCTGCGGGTGGTTTTGATGCTGGTGCGGTGGGTGGGGCTGTTAACTATGCGAACATATCATTTGATGGTGATGACGGTGTGTATGAAGCGGTTGCGCAGTTTTATTTTACTGGTGATGGTGGGGGCTACTTGATTGCTATCGCAACCAATGATGCTCCTAACGCGGCGAACGAACTAACAATTTCTGCTGGGAAAGCACTCATCGATGCAGCAGCAGTGCCGGAGCCGTCCAGCTTAGCCCTTCTCACGCTTGGTGCCGCAGGCCTCGCCACACGCCGCAATCGCAAGAAAGCAGCGTAAGCGAAGGCGGAGCCTTCTTTAATGAACAATTAACAATGAGGAATTGCTCCTGCAGTTGCCTACCTCCCGCAGGGCGGTTCCTCATTCTTAATCACGAACCCAAATACTTTCTCACTCGTCACAAAACGCGTAACTAGGAGTTTAAACAAACAACAACGGAAAAATAATGAAAACAAAACAGAACACATTAGGAACCTACCTCGCCGTGACCGCTGGGGTAGGCTGTGCTGCATCCACAGCTAGTGGGGCAGTGGTCTTTTATGGTATTAACAGTGCGAACGATACGAACCTGGATCCGGCTGAGATAAATATAAGAAACAATTTTGCTACAGGTTACATTATTGCTACAAATGAAAGCGTATGGTTTGCGTATGATAATGATTTTGATGTGATTTTCACGAGGGGTTATCTTGCTTTAGGTTCTGGTAGTCCGGTTAGTTTAGTTGAAAATGCTAGTTATTATACGGTCGTGAATTATCTTGCGAATGGGCCAGGGGGTGGGTTCGCCTACGGTGCGGTTGTCGGGGATGATAACTATGCGAATTTGTCGTTTGATGGGGAGGCCGGCCCTTTAGAAGCAGTTGCGCAGTTTTATTTTGATGGACAGGGTGGTGGCTATTTGATTGCAATCGCAACCAATGACGCCCCTAACGCAGCGAATACTCTAAGCATCTATGATGGCAAAGCATTGATCGATGCCGCCGCAGTACCAGAACCATCCAGCCTTGCCCTACTCGCGCTCGGTGCCGCAGGCCTCGCTACACGCCGCAATCGCAAGAAAGCAGCTTAGCCTTCTTCAATGAACAATGAGGAATTGCTTCTGCCGTGGCCAGTCTCCCGCAGGGCAGCTCCTCGTTTCTGCTTATACCCTTCAAACCGCCGTCACCTAACAAATCTTTGATTCACACATGATTCGCGCAGCCTATCCAGACGAACTCGGGCGTGCTCAGTCCCTGCTACAGGGGCAACCCTTGGCTCCTGGCACGCGCTTTTTACTGTCCATCAAGGAACATCCTGTCGAGCGGATCATCGCCGCTATCCCTTGGTCTAAAAGTGCTGCAGAAGACCAGTCTATCGATCTCAAATTCAGCATCCATTCGAGCAATTCCAGAGGCCTCTTAGGGGCCGAGCTTGATGATCTCTTCATCGCTCTCGAAGCTCTCGCGAAAGAGGAGAAGGCCAGCACCCTGACCGCGGACTTCCCACTCGTGGAAGAGCATCCGCTTTACAAAAAACTCAGCGCCCGTGGTTACGAGATTTTTCAAACAGACACCTACATCTCCGCCCCCGGCGATGAGGTGAAAGCCCTCTTCCTTTCTCAAAAAAACAAAGTCTCCACTGATTGGAAAATTGAGTCCATCCGTGACCGTTCACCCGAGAGCTTCTACCCACTCATCGCCGTAGAAGGCTCCCTCACCCCCAAGCAGTTCAAAGCCTACTGGGATGGCTCCAGCAGAGAGCGGTTCGAGGAAGATTTCTCCCACCTCATCCTTGCTGGAGAAGAAGAGAAAGTCATCGGTATCCTCCTTGCCACCCTCCACAGCAACATTGGGCTCAATATCCGCATCGAGAGCATCTGCAAGGATCACTCAGATCAGGCCGAGCTCATCTCAAATATCCTCCACCAAGCCGCCTTTCTCAACTGTCCCGATAACTTCCCCCAAGTCATCACCTGGAGTAGTAAAACCAATAGCAGCTACCAAGGTGGTAACGTGCAGAGCCCAAGACATATCTTAAAGAAATTCCTCGTTTCTGACCCTTCCATTTAAGCTAGATTCAGGCGAAGTGGCAGCGATTAGCCACGAAGGATTTTTCAAGGCTTATCCTGTATATCGCCACCTAACTCCCAGCAGCTCTTCTCAGCGCCTTGATCACATCATCCTTAGTCAGAATCTCGGGCATCATGATGGCTGGCTCTCTTCTCTGAGGAGTTCTGTTTCGTTTGTTTTGATAGTAGAATGAAGAGCAGGAACCTTGCCAACTGTTAGCAGAAACGTAAGAAAATTTACTTTTCTGCGCGATACCATTCGCGGAGTTGCGCGCTTCTGAAAGAAGCACTATCAAGGAGAAGCTGCAGGGCTTCTGGGGCAAGGGGTAGGACTTGCTCATCTTTTTTCCTACTGGAGGCCAGCTGAATGTTCCTTGTTCAAGTTTCTTGGCTACGACGTAAACTCCAGTGCGGTCAAAATAGAGAAGTTTGACTCGATTGCGTCGTCGATTAGAAAAGACGTAGAGAAACTGGGCGTTAAGCTTGGCAATACTGAAATCTCGTAAGACACCCGTGAGCCCGTCAAAACTTTTACGCATATCGACAGGAGGAAGAATCACACGGATTTTGAGTGCAGATGATGATAGATTAATCATAGGCCTCCAAGCTTATCCAGATCTTCGTATCTGAATAGGTGGCTAATTTTAAGACGCTTACGTTTGAGCTTCGCATTCCGTCCCATACTTAACAGAAATGCGGGTGAAAGCCCGGGTTTATCCGAACCGATTGTTGCGATTTTGTTGCGATTTTCTTGCGATATAGTTGCGATGAATCCGAATCTGACCAAGAAATAAGGACTTAGTATTTCTCCTAAGTCCTTGAAAATAAATGGAGCGGGTGATGAGATTCGAACTCACGACATCGACCTTGGCAAGGTCGCGCTCTACCACTGAGCTACACCCGCATCACAATGTTGATACTGTTTCCAGCCTACTTTGCTTGCGCGGGCAGTTATTTACACTCTGACTCTATACTGACAAGGCTATTTTTCTAAAAAAATGAGATTTTTCAAACTTGGTGTTGGGTTTTTGCCATTTGGAAATTAAAGAACCCCCATGGACATTCTTAGCGAGATCATGGAACATAAGCAAACTGAGGTGGAAGCTATCCTTCCTCACCTCGCGAAATATCGTGCGGCAGCCTTGAGTAGAAACGACTTCGGAGGATTTCGCACAGCACTTGATCGTGGACCAGATCGCTTGGGGATAATCGCGGAAGTGAAACAGGCATCCCCCTCTGCAGGTGTTATTGACCCAAACTTTGACCCATTACGACAGGCAAATATGTATCTCGATGGAGGCGCCAGCTGTATCTCTGTGCTAACGGATGAAAAATATTTCAAAGGATCACTCGCAGATCTCACAAAAATTTCACCCGTTTCCAATATTCCATTAATCCGGAAAGACTTCATTCGTCATGAAATTCAGATTTATGAGGCGATTATCGCAGGCGCAGATGCCATCCTTCTCATTGTAGCCGCGCTGGATGACGAAACATTGAAGCGACTCTTTAAAGAAGCGTGTGACTTCCAGCTCGATGTGCTGGTGGAGGTTCATGACCTACCGGAAATGGAACGCGCCCTCGATCTTGGTGCAGATTTGATTGGGATTAACAACAGGAACCTCAAAACCTTTAAAACCGACCTCGCAACTACAGAACTACTTGCTGACGAGGTAGGTGATGATGTTCTACTGGTAAGCGAGTCAGGTATTAAAACAGCAGCAGATTGCCTCCGTGTTCTTGAGGCAGGGGCAAATGCAATCCTCGTAGGAGAAACCTTGATGAAAGCGAACAATCCAGCAGAAACCATGCAGCAATGGCTGGATCTACGGCTCGCATAGTGATCTATGCTTAATGGGGATCAACCTGCAGTCATATGTTAATCATGACGTTGCATTTCTCGAAATCTAAATGCATATTCTGGGTTAAATAACTTTGAGAGTAAGCACAGCGCATGCGCCAGAACTGTGATTACGATTAGTTAAGCTCAAATCTCCGCCATGAAGCTCTGCAATTTTCTTGGAAACAGTTAACCCAAGGCCAGTGCCTATACCTGTAGCTTTGGTGGTGAAAAAGGGATCAAAAATTTTGTTAAGCACATTTACAGGAATCCCCTTACCGGTGTCTTTTACGTAGATACGGATTAGCCGATCTCCATTACGCCGTCGTTCTCTCAGCCGTGATCCTTGGTCATGCTTAACGTCTTTTAAGGTAATCTGGTCAATGTGGATCGTTAGAGTTCCCTCCGTCTCCATTGCGTGCATAGCATTCATAAAAAGATTGACTAACACTTGTTCAATCTTGGTTTGATCAACATGGACATTGGGTAAATCCTCTCCGGGTTTAAAATCAATGATAACACCATGCTTCTTTAGCTGGTACCCCACCAAATCTAACGAATTCGAAACAAGTTGATTAGGATCATGGCTCTGAAATTCAAGTTTTCTATCTGAGGAATAATCCACCAAGCCACGGACGATTTTTTTCGCTCGTTCAATGCCATTTTGCATCCGGTCAATCGTCTCCTTACCCTGTGTATCATTTTCGGGCAAACGGTGAACGAGATGCTCTAAGCCCATGCTTATCATAGCTAGAGGGTTTTTCACCTCATGGGCAACCCCTGCAGCGAGCCTACCTACTGACTCCATTTTCTCGGCTTGAATCAGCTGCTCATGGGCACTAGTTAGATTTTCATGTGTCTTGATGAGTTCTTGGTTCAAGTTTTTTAATTTTTCCTCCGCGTGTTTCCGATCAGTAATATCTGTGGAAATACCACCTACGGCATAAATTTCACCCGCTAGATTACGCATGGGGAACTTGGTAGAAACATAGGCATGCCCTCCATCATCGAGCTTAAGGACTTCATCAAACTGCACAGGCTGACCACTCGTCGCCACCAGAATATCCTTCTCCCTTAACGCTTTTACTTTTTGAGTATCACTGAAGATATCGGAGTCTGTTTTACCTACAATATCTCCTACCTTTAAACTAAAAAGCTCCTCGAAGCGGCGGTTTACCATCAGATATTCTCCACTCACTGCCTTGGCATACATGGGCGATGGGCTATTATCGACGATCTCCTGCATCCGATGCTCTGTCTGGCGTAGCGCTTCTCTTGCTTGCTCTTGCCGGGTGACATCGCGATTGATACCCAGTATACCAAAGACATTGCCACCTTGATCACTAACAGGGACTTTAGTGGTGATGACATACCTTTTTATCCCCTTGGCATTTTCTACGCTATGCGCGTGATTTGCTAAAGTTTCACCAGTATTGATCACACGAATATCCTCCTTAAGATAACGTGCAGCTATATCGTTGGGGTAAAAATCATATGGAGTTAGCCCTA
>CALBVY010000058.1 GCA_937969495.1 uncultured Verrucomicrobiales bacterium
TGCTCTGCGGTGGATTGCCGGAGCTTGACCACTTTTTCAAACTCATTGATGGCGGAGTTCGCGGCGGCATTGATCTCGCGGAGGGGATCAGAAAGATTGAACGTCTCTGGTTTGCTGAGCCAGAAATAGGCATCGTTGATATCGCCTGTTTTTTTAACGAGGTCGAGGTAGAGTCCTGAGTAGGAATCCTCTTTTCCTAACAAATTTAGCACCTCGCGGCACTCCGCCATGCAACGGACGATGTCTGGGTTGCCAATTTTGAAAAGAAGAGAATCGTTTGCGGCGGTGGAAGCGGTTGCGTAGGTGTCGTCTAGATAAGGGGTCTGCCAGACTTGGATGACGTGGTGTTTGCTCGCCTCGTCCTCGCTTCTGAAATAGAGCAATTTGCCATCTGGGAAGAGGGAATAACCGCTGCAGATGATGGGGGTGTCTACAGTGCGCTCGATGAGGTTGTAGGAAAGGAGAACGTAGTCACCACTGCTGCGATTATAGAAAACAAAGAGAGTGTCCTCGCCATTGGCAGAGGCGATGCGCTTTTCAAAACGCATGTCATCGATGCCGTGATCAAAGGTTTTTGCCTCGCCTGTTAGCTGGAGGTAGCCATTGGCAAAGATGATACCGTGATCGTCTGGAAGAAGCACGCAGGAGTGGCCGATGGCATCGACACGCTGCACGGTTTGCGTTTTTTCATTATAAACCAGATAGCGATAGAATTCCTCGCGGTAAGGGAGGATTTTCAGAAGAATGAGCGAGCCGACAACGGCGTAGAAGATCTCGGCGTCGTCGAGAGTTTGATCGAGATCTGTGACGTCCTCCTGATAGATGCCGTGGCCGGATGTGGTGTTGTCCTCGACCTTGATAGTGAGATCGCCGCCGACGGTTTCTACGAAGATCTTATCCTCGATAGAAATGTGAGGGTGATCACCGGGCCGCTGCATATCGCGATGGGCGCGTACCCAATCAAACTCCTGCTGCGCGGGGAACTTGTATTCGTGGTCGAAGCGATTTCCGAGATATTCTAACTGACCGTCACCCTCGATACGCCATTTGAAGGTCTTGATGTCATCGATTCCTTTACCTATCCTCATCCCCATGTAGAGGCTGGGTCCGATGACCATGAATTTTACAAAGGTGGCTTCTTTGTAATATTTGTAGATGTATTGGAAATCGCTGGGGAAGTCTCCGCCGAGGACCTTGGCGATATCGGTCTTGGTGAACAGGTGTGTTTCCGGATCATAATCATAGACAGCAAAGACGTCTGAGGGATCGGTAGTTTTCTTTAGACCAAACTGGATGTTGTAGCCAAAGAGGAAACGGTTGCCGCCGATGGATACCATATCGCGTGGCACGCAGTTGTGTTCGGTGCTAACACGCTCGGTAGCGATGAGAGCGGGATCAACCGCGCCGAAGATATCGCGGCGAGCATCATTAAGCTGCTCGATACGCTCGCGGAGCACGGCGCCGTGCTTCTCCATGCGCCCACGAATGACCTCGTAGGCACCGCCTTCTAGTTGTTGTTGATCTGACATTTTATTGGAACCACGGAATACGCGGAAGACACTGAAATTGCTTTAGTTATTTGCTTTGGTTGCGTGTTCATTTTGGAACCACGAATCGGGCGAATCTTGCTAATCTTTTGCTTGGGTTGTGGGTTCACTTTGGGAATGGGGATCAGAGCTGATCGCTCTGATCTACTTGGGTTGTGAACTTGGGTATTGTGATTAGTTGATTATGCGTTCGTGGATGAGATTTTTTGGGTCTCCGAAATTGATGAGGAAGCCGAGTTTGAAGCTGGTGGCTTTGAGGTAGTTGTGGAGCTGGGCTCGATGGACGTCATCGAGTGTTTTGACGGCCTTGATCTCTATGATGATTTCTGAGTGGGCTACGAAGTCGGGTTCGTAATGTTGGTTAAGACGAGAGCCCTTGTAGTTGATTTCTAGTTTGGGCTTTTCCACGAAGGGGATCTTACGAGTCTGAAGTTCGAGACTGAGTGCCTCTTGGTAAACTGCTTCGAGGAATCCATTGCCGAGCTCGTTGTAGACATCAAAGCATGCTCCAACGATGGCGTATGATTCATCTTTATACAGTATTCCCATTTTTTAGATTCGTAAGATCCGTGTCGATACGTGGTTTGTATTCTTCTACCCAAGGAAGTCCTTGGCAGGAGTGTCTTTGAGGTTGAAGCGCTCGGCAGCGTTGAGGAATGTTAGGAGTTTGTTGCGATCGTCACCGTTGGCTTTGGTGACGAGGTTTCCTAACAGGGCTCCTACGCTGAGGTTCTTGATGTCCTCGGTTTCGATGCCGTATTGATCGATCCATGAGGCCATTTGGCTCTTGTAGTATTCTGGATCGCCATTGAAGAAGGTTTCTTTCACATCGTCTAACACGCGGCTGTTGTCCACCGTGCGATCGACCACTTTTCCGGTGGTGATGGCATTGGTGATGCGATCGAAGAATTGGGTCTCGCCACCGACGATGTCGATGTTCGCAGACTTGAGAGCTTCTCCCACGACCACAGCTTGTTGCTCGGCGATCTGGCGTTGGACATCGATCTCTGCGAGTTCGACGGCTTTCTCCTTCTCGAGTTCGAGTTTGAACTCCTCGTGATCCTGACCGGCTTCTTCGAAGAGTTTCATAGCTGCAGCTTTCTGTTCGATACCTGTGGCTTCAGCCTCAAACTTGAGTTGATTGACCTTAGCTTCTGCGGTGCCTTGCTTCTCGGTAGCATCTGCCTTGGCGACCATGACCTCGGCCTCTCCGAGACCTGGTGCAGCGGTTTCCTTGGCGGTGGCTTCGGCGAGCATCTTCTTGGCAGTAGCCTGTTTCTCGGCGGCGGCTTGCTCTGCCTCGGCAGCGACGACGACTTCCTCGGCGTGGAGTTCGGCCGCTTGCTTATCGGCCTCGGCAGCTTTGACGCGCTCGTAGAGCTCTTGATCGGCTTTGAGCTGCGCAGCTTCCTTGACAGCCTCGGCTCGTTTGATTTGCTCGATGAGCACTTCTTGAGCCTGAGCTTCGGCTAGGGTGACTTTCACCTGCTTCTCTCGATCAGCACCAGCAAAGGCCTCGGTGTCCTTGATTTTCTCTTGTTCGATGACCACGGTTTTTTCCACGGCCACACGTTCTTTGATCACGTCTTGGATTTCCTTACGCTGAACCTCGAGGGCTTTCTCTTTCTCGATGTCCTTGAGCTCGGTAACGCGTTGGCGCTCGATGGACTCGAGTTCTTGATCTCGCTTCACACGTTCGATTTCGACAGCATCTGTGCGCTCTTTGTTACGCTGGGCAACGAGAACCTGACGTTGTTTGTTTTCCTCTGAGATGAGAATTTCTTCCTCGGCAGCGATGCGTGCTTGCTCGGCTTTTTGGCGTTGTTCTTCTTGGACTTGTTGAGTTTCGGCTGTTTCACGTGCTTGCACGGTTTCAACCTCGCGCTTTTGT
>CALBVY010000059.1 GCA_937969495.1 uncultured Verrucomicrobiales bacterium
AACAAAGACAAAGCCGAACAATCAGTTCCGTTTGTTAACCAACTTACACAATACGAAATATCTCTCTACAGATGTCAGTGAATGCTTCACGCATTTCAGATACAAGATAACAAGATAGAAGATGCAAGACACTGCATCAGATATCATCGATCTTTCCCAAGACCCCAACAACACTAAACTCAACCAATCAAAGCAAACACCACGCTGTTTGTCATCAGAAGTCTGACGAAGTGATACACTGCACACTGATCACAGATCACTGCACACTTACTTCCTTAGTATTCTGGTGACCATAGCACGGTGGAACCACCCGGTCCCATCCCGAACCCGGAAGTGAAACGCTGTTGCGCCGATGGTAGTGGGGCGATAGGCCCTGTGAGAGTAGGTCGTCGCCAGGTCTATGCCCGGTATCTTCTTCACCGAAGATACCGGGCTTTTTTTATGTCAACACAACATGCCTCTTTAATGAATGACTCAATGTACTGTTTTTACACTCTCACCATTCGATATGAAAAAAGTTAAACAACTTTTTGGTTAATGAGCGGTTATATTAATGTGAAATTCTGCTTCTCTTTTGCTCAGATCACTTGAAGATAAATGGGAACTATTATATATTAAACTATTGATTATGAAAATCACCTCACAGCATCGCACATCGTCTCGGATCAATTCTTTTAGTAAGTCTGGGTTTACTCTTTTGGAAATGGTGATTGTTCTTGGAATTATTGCTATGATTATGGGAGGAGCTATCTTTACCATGAAGAGAATTTCAGATGGTGGGGCGATTACGGTGATGGAGGGTGATTTCTCAGCGATTGAGACGGCTCTTCAAACATATAAAACCAACAATGGTAATTATCCTTCTCAGTCACAAGGGCTGAAGGCCTTGGTTGAAAAGCCTACTACGGCGCCTCGCCCTAGACGTTGGGTGCAAATTATGGATAAAGTTCCTACAGATCCTTGGGATAATGTTTATGTTTATAAATTTCCAGGTACTAAAGATCGCTCTCGTCCAGAGTTGGTGAGTTTGGGGAAGGACGGGTTAGCAGATACTGAGGATGATTTTTCGAACCAAGATGAATAGCTTTGGCCCGCGGTTGCGTGCTCAACAAGCTGGGGGGTTCACTCTCCTTGAGGTGGTGATCGTACTTGGTATGATTACGATCTTAGTGACATGGCTTACTGTTTCTATAGGAACGGTGGAGACAGAGGAGCGATTACGCCGGGCTACGGCAGATATCACCGTTATGACGAAGAGGGCGCGTAGTATTGCCGTTCAGCAGCAGCGACCTTATGTGCTTACGATTAGTGAGGGGAGTATTAAGATTGCACCTTTGTATAACATCTCTGAGGATGATAAAATTCCAGTAGATGAAGAAGAGCCGGAGCAGTTTCAAGATATTATTGACAGTGAAGAAACTGACGCCGAGGTGAGGTATGAAATTCGGCGTTGGCGTTCTGATATATGGCAGGCGATCGAAGACAATAAAGAGGTGGTGTTGCGGCTTGATCCCGTTGGCTTAGTCGAACCGATTTCTATTCGTTGTAGCGTGGGGAAAAGCTGGCTTATCCAAGATCTTCATCCACTTACGGCTGGTGTGCGTGATGAGCAGATGAATATTGAAAAAGAATGAATTTCCGGGCTCCAAAATCTTGTTCTTGTAGACGCCGCTTATCGGTAAGTGGAGGTTATGTGTTACTCGAGATTGTTATTGCTATGGGGTTATTTGCGTCTGTGTCTGTTGCGTTGGTTAAGGCTTTGCATATGACGAGTAGTGCGGCACTGGTGATTCAGGATGAAATGCGGGTGCAGAGAATACTGAAAAGTGCTATGATCGATGCCTTAAGTAATCCAGATATTCAAGAAGGGGAGCAAATGCGTGACCTCATGGAAATTACTGGTGATGGTGGAGATCAGTTACCATTTTTGCGCGGCGAGCTAGAAACTATTATTGAACCGATGGAATTAGAGAATGAAGAGGGTCAGTTACTTCAGAATATGTTTCGGATTCGAGTGATATTTTACTGGTATGCGAATGGGGAGGATAGGCAGCAAAGTATTGAAACGTGGCGTTATGCCCCGCTCTATAAACCATGATTATTAGCAAATTTCAGTATCGTTCAGGTGTAGATCTGAGGCGGGGATTTACCTTGCTGGAGATTGTCATTGCTATTGGTCTGATGGGGCTATTGATCGGTACCGTTTTTCGTGTAGCGCAGAGTTCTATACAGCTAAGTCAGGCGGTGGTGGAGGAGCAAAATGTCACTATGGAGAGGAATGCCTTTTTTAATTTGCTCAAGAGCCATTTTGAGCAGATGCCTGGGAATACGGTGATGAGGCTGGAGCATTATGAGTCAAGAGATCGGAATCTCTTTACCCTTACCTTTCAGAATGTGCCGATGTCCTTTAACTGGGGAGAGGTGCCGATGACGGCAGAGGCAGTGCAGCTAGCGACCGTGGAGCAGCGTGATGGATTTATCGATGTGGTATTGAGGTTCTATGATGTTGAGGTTCTTCAGGATACAGACTCTATGGGGGATGAGGATGCGGAGCCAGTGGCTGAAATTACCTTGATTGAAGATATGTGGCTTTTTGATTGCGAGGTGATCGATAGTGCAGATATGGGCGTGCCTCTATCGATATGGGATAATAATGATAAGCTCCCCATTCAGGTGAAGTTTTATTGTCGATTCCGACCTTCATCGGACATTGTGCAACAGACCTTTTGGGTGGTTCCTAAGCAAAACCCGGAGACAATGATGCGTCAGATCATTCAGGCAAACCCTGGCGGGCCTGAGTCGCCAGCGGATCAATAATAACGCCTAATCCACCTACGTTATTTTAATCAGAACAAATGATCATTTTGAACAAGCTATCAGTAGATACAGCACGCTATCATAGACGTGGTAGTGCGATTGTGGCTGTGTTCTGGGTGATGGCGGTCTTGGCGCTTGCGGTTTTTGCCGCGGTGAAAGTAGTTTACTATGATGCGGATGTGGCTGCTTCACAACTGAATGGCTTTGAGGCATTACAAGTGGCGGAAAGAGGGGTGGCCGTAGCTGTGAATCCCTCGGTAGAAAAGATGGATCCTATTTTGGAATGGCAAGATGAAGAGTTGGGAATATCCTACAAGGCGCAAATCCTCTCTGAAGCTG
Organism: uncultured Verrucomicrobiales bacterium; assembly: GCA_937969495.1. Taxonomy (GTDB): domain Bacteria; phylum Verrucomicrobiota; class Verrucomicrobiia; order Verrucomicrobiales; family Akkermansiaceae; genus Oceaniferula. The sequence goes on from CALBVY010000059.1 coordinate 3,157, forward strand.
CACGTTTTAATATTAATGTGGTTCTGATGCGCAAAGATAAAACTCTCCTGACAGATATTTTTACTGATCGGGGGATGGACCTACAAGATGCTCAGATGCTGGTGGGGAATCTCATTGATTGGGTAGATGAGGGGGATCTGGCAGAGCTTAATGGTGCTGAGTCAGAATGGTATGAGAGCCAAGGGCGGCCGAACCATCCTTTTAACAGACCATTTTTTAATTTGGATGAAATGCGGCTAGTAAAGGATATGGAAAAGCTTGAAGAGCTGTGGCCTAATTGGCAAAGCTGGTTCACGATCTGGAGTAACGGTAAACTTGATGTGAATGAGGCTGATCCTGAGTTGATTGCAGCCGCTGCGGAAGTCCCTATTGATGATGCACAGGAGGTGGTGGATTACGTCTTGGGACCTGATCAAGAGCGCAATACAGAGGATGATCAACCTTTTGCTGGTTTGGACGAGGCGCTTGATTTACTCGGCGTTTCAGAGTTTCAGCAGCAGACGGTAAATCCTCGATTAACGGTCACAGATACCACCACCCGTATTGTTAGTGATGGCCGCGCAGGTACGGTCAAACGTAGAATTACCCTTATTTTACGAAGTCGGACTGGCAAGCCTGCTATCCTTGATAGAAAAGAAGAAGTCATTCCTTAGAAAAAAGCTCGATTTGGCAGCGTTGTTAGCTATATGCATAGCTTGCAAAGCTGAAACGAAACACCGATAATTAATATCCCTTGAGTAGTAAAACAGAAAACACACTGCTAATTCCAGGCTCCGAAGGCTGGGAAATATGGCAGGGTACTCGTGAGCAAGGCTTTCGCCGCATCCTAGAGAATGGCTCGTCGATGGCATCTGAGCTGGATAAATTCCCAAAGGGGAAGTTATTGATGGGATTCCCTGTGCGTGAGGCCTTGGCGGTTCCATTTAAGGTGCAGACTGAAGATGAGAGCATGTTCGAGGATCTTGCAGCGATGCATTTGGAAAAAATCGGTATTCGTCCGGAACTCGACGCTGGTAGACTGACCGATGTATTTTCCGCTGGCCATGAAGACGGTCAGACGATGCTTCTCAATGTGGTTTTGGCTGCGCCTGAGCATGGAGCCATGCCTCTTACCGCGCCACAGCAGTTTGATGTTTCCCCTCGGTTTTTTTCTCTGCCAGGGAATGCTGTCACCCTCTGGCGTGAGCTTGGCCGCTGGGTATTTGCCATTTCTAGTAAGGGGCATCTGACTTATTTTCAGTCTCTTCCTGGGGCAGAGCTTGGTATGGACGCAGTGCGTGATATACGCCTAGCGCTCTCTCAGCTGAGTCTGCAAGGGGTCAATCTGGAAATGGATCACGCAACGGTGTGGACCACGGGTCACGGCTCTGATCCTTCGGATGATTTAATCCAGTCCTTTGGGAAGTTACTTAATGCAGAGGTGCTAGCGGAGCCGAAGCCAAAGCCCATTTTACCTGAGACGCTCAGTAAGCTTGTCCCCGCTGATGTGCGGGCTGAACAACGAATGAAGGCTGAGAAAAGAAAGCGTAATATACTGATCGCCGCAGCGCTTCTCATTTACTTAGGGCTGATTGGCTACTTTGCTTATGATTACTTTGGGTTAAATAAGCAAACTCAAGATCTAGAAAGAGAACTGGCCACGGTGAATCTTGAGCACGCAGAGATAGGGCTTTTCAATCAAGGCTGGGATGAGCTCTCTAATTTGGTAGATGATATGAATTGGCCTTTGAACACCCTTAAACAGAGTGCGGAGTTGATTCCTTTGAAACAGATATCTGATGTGAGGTTTAAGGTCTTTGAGGCCAATGATGGGCGTATTTACATTGATGGTGAGGCGTCCGATATTAAACAGGCAAGTGCGCTGGGGGAAAATCTAAAAAAGAAGTTTGTTGATTACGAGTGGAAGCAACCGGACATTGATCCTGATAGTAAGACCAATCGTTGGAAATTCCGCTTTGAGGGTAATATGATAGGAAGTGAGACGGGATTATGAGTCAACGAGAGAAAAAACTTATCTTTATCCTCTTCGGGGCAGCTTTTTTTATCGTGAATATTTTTCTGTTCACTTCTTACACGGAGGCAAAGCAGAAAAAGCAAGTGCAGCTCAAAACAAGTACCCAGGAGCTTGCGCTGAAGAAACAGCAGATCTTAGATTTTTCTGACCGGATGGACGAGAGTGACTGGTTAAATAAATATGAGCCAAAAGCAGGAACACATGCTGATATTCGGGCAGATCTGGTGAACTTCGTTGAGAGGGGAGCTAGGAATGCGGGGGTGTCTCCCAAGAAACGCCCAATGCCACTTGCTCAAGATCCTGATGAGGGTGGACGCTACGGTACAGCTAGAGTGGAAATGATCGTCAGTGGAGAAGATGCTAAACTTTATCGTTTTCTCACTGAGCTCCAAAATCCAGAGCAAAGCCGCTCGATTACTTTTCTCCGTATTAAGCCACAGCGTGATGATCCTACTCGTGTTGATTGTGAGCTAATACTTACGCAGTGGTTTTCTTTTGCTAGCGATGAACTTCCTGAAGAAGGAACAGATTATTAACTATCTTACCTATTTTTACCATGAACATTTCTACATCTGTCATTATGCTGACTAGCCTAGCCTTGGTCATCGTTTTCGCGGGGGAATCGCTGGCAGCCCCACCTAAAAAACCCAAGGTGATGGTCTATTCACGCCTTTGGACGAATTCTCCATTTACTATTAAGCCTGAGGTGAAACGTCAGGTAGCAGCATCACCTCTGGAGCGCGACTGGATGCTTGGCGGTATTCGGCCTGATGGTGAAGGGTATGCAGTGACTTTGATTAATAAAAAAGATCGTAAAAACAGAGTGCGTTTTCTTCCAGGGTTTTCCACACAAGAATTTCAGCTTCTAGAGGTAAAGCAAGATCCAGAAAACCGTAAGAACTCTCGAGTGAAAATCAAGAAGGGTGCCCAAGAAGCTTGGATATCCTATGATCAAAAGCTCGTTCAGGTGGTGGCTGCAAAACCCTCTACCAAATCCTCTGCAAAAACCTCCGAAAAACCCCCAACACCGAGTAAAACTAGTAACAGTAAAGCACGCTCACGCTACGTCCCTAGCAGACGTTAATCTATTTTGAACTCTCTACGTCTCCCATCTATTATGAAATACGCCATCGCCGCCCTTTTTTCACTCACTCTCTGGGTAACAGCTCAGACACCCAAGGCTCCTACTGGCTTACCTGTGCCAGCGCCTCGGAAAGCAGTTAAGCAAAATCCTCCAGCCCAAGTTGCGGGTAAAAAATTCGATCCTAATGCACTAGCTGTAGCAGAAGGGGTGACTATTGATGGGAGTAATTGGGATGATCTCGATGTTGCTGATGCCTATACAAGTTATACTGGTAAGCGAGTACTGCTTAGCTCTGCAACACAGAAGCTAGAGATTCGTTTTGTGCAACGTGGGCCACTTACTAACGCTGAGGCAGCGAGATTATTGGATAAAGTTTTGAATATGGAGGGATATGCCTTTGTTCCTAGTGGAGCCAATGAGGTTAAACTACTCCCTAAAGCGCAAGGTACGGGAGCGAGTGCCCCTGCGGATACGGAAATGATGTTTGATGACACCATGGAACTACCTCAAGGAGACGAGTATATTTCCTATGTTATGAATCTTTCCTATATTAAGCCAGAGGAGGCTGTGCGCACTTTTACGCAGAGTATTAATGGCTTAGATGCTGGAACCAAGCTTGCCGCAGTGCCAAATGCCTCAGCCGTCATTATTACAGGTAAGGCAGGATTTGTTCGTAAGCTCATTAAGCAGAAAGAATACATCGATGTTGCTGCAGGTAGTGTTGATTCCTTATGGGTAAAGATGAAGCATGCAGATGCTGAAGAGGTCGCTGCCACGCTTAATCAAATCATGAGCTCTCAGAAACAGAGCAAGACAACGGCTGGAGTGACTACAGGAGGGGCTGCCCCCAAAACACCACAGACACCTATCCCTGGAGGGGCACGTGGGAATACTAATGCCAATGCCGCAGCAAAGACGGCTACCACTGGAGGTGCGGCAGCAGGGGAAGATATCCCTATACAAATCGTCGCGGATACCAGGCTTAATAAGATTTTACTCATGGGTAGGCCTACCGATATTGTCTTTGTAGAAGGCCTTGCGCGTGGTTTTGATGCGCCATCTGATGGAGGTGGCTATCAGACACATCGTCTGAAGTTTATGAGGGCTGCGGATTTCCTCGAGGTTGCGTCAAACGCTCTTGAGAGCGTAGGTGGTGCCGTAGGTGGTTCTCAGCAGGCGGGTTCTGGAGGTGGTAGGCAGACATCTGGGCAGAGCCAAGGTGGTGGTGGGCAAACAGGGGGGCAAACGACTAACAGTGCCGCGGTAGGGGAGTCTATACAAGAGTTTGATGTCAGCACTGCGCCGGAATCACGTGTTATTGGTAAAACGCTGTTAGTGGCGGATAACGAAGCCAATAGTATTCTCGTGAAAGGGCCACCTGAGAGTATGCGCATTGTAAGCGATCTAATCCAGAGGCTAGACGGGAGGCCGCAGCAGGTGATGATTTCCACTGTTTTTGGTCAGGTTTCTATAGGAAAAGACAAAGATATAGGAGTTAGCCTAGGTGGTGTGGCCAATGGTGATGGCACAGGTGACGGTGTCGCAGGAAACTCAGATAGTGGGTTGGTGGTGGGTAATCTTTTTGGGCTTGATGGACTAACCGATATTGCGGGTGTGAATGCGGCAAGTGCAACTGGTCTTAATATCTACGGTCAAGTGAAAGACATCACTGGAGTCATTCGCGCATTGGAGAGCCGATCTGACTTCAAGGTGTTTTCTCGGCCTACTGTTTATACGTCCAATAATAAAAAGGCGATTATTTCTTCTGGGCGTAGAATCGCAGTTCCTACCAATACCTTTACAAGTGGTGCTACTACGGGAGCAACACAGAGTACCAATATTGAGTATCGTGATGTCTTACTGCGCTTTGAAGTAGTGCCGTTGATTAATTCTGATGATGAAGTGACTTTGAGGATTTCATTAGTCAATGAGGATACTCAAGGGGTGCAGATCATTGATGGAAATGAGATTCCTACAATTGTTACCGAGTCCATTGTCACGACAGTCACGGTATCCAATGGAGCTACTGTGGTTTTAGGTGGTCTGGTAACGGAAACGGAAACCAGCACCCGGATAGGGGTGCCTGTGCTGAGTAGTATTCCTGCTCTAGGCAGATTATTCCGCCGAGATGTAAAAGGAACAGATCGCCGTGAGCTTCTCATCTTTATCCAGCCCACAATTATCAACGGAGACATTAGCCAGCGTGCTGCGCAAACAGATATGGAACGCCGTTATACAGGTGCATCTGCCGCGCGTGATTTCGCCAGTGGAGTTCTTCCTAGTAAGCCTGAGGCCCGAAGCAAAACATCAACGCCCACCAAAAAAGCGGCAACCTCAAAGGCAAAGGTCCCAACGGCTAGTAAACGCCCTAAGCTGCGCTATCCTACAAGGAGGTAGTTGGTAGTGCCGTTGAACACCTGCGTGCTATCAGGTTATTTGCAATCATCGCTATGAATCGTACAGCCGTCATTAACATTGTTGGGCTGACCAAGAGCCTGATGGGTGAACGGACTCCGCGGATCAAGGCATTTGCAGATTCAGTGGCTGTTACCGCCTTTGTTCCTGCATTTCCTGCGGTTACATGTACAGCTCAGTCCGTTTATCTCACGGGAAAAGATGTTGAGTGTCACGGTGTGGTTGGCAATGGCTGGTATGATCGTGAAGCGGCGGAGGTTAAATTTTGGAAACAGAGTAATCACATCGTGCATGGCGAGAAAATCTGGGATCAGCTCCGCCGTGAGCTACCGGGCTTCACCTGTGCGAAGATGTTCTGGTGGTATAATATGTATTCCTCGGCAGATTGGGCGGTGACACCACGGCCGATGTATCCTGCAGATGGGCGTAAAGTATTTGATGTGCATACGCAGCCGATGGATCTACGAGAAGAGATGAAAGAGGATCTAGGTGATTTTCCTTTTCCTTCATTCTGGGGGCCTGCCGCTGGTATTGCCTCTTCTCAATGGATTGCTGATTCCGCTAAGTGGATAGAGACCAAACAACAACCGACGCTGAATCTCGTCTACCTCCCTCATCTCGATTACTGCCTCCAGCAGTATGGGCCTGATGCACCTGAGATTACTCCCGAACTTCATGCCATTGATGAGGTGGTGGGGGAACTTATTGATTTCTATCAGCAGCGTGACATTGAGGTTATCTTACTCTCTGAGTATGGTATTTCCAAAGTGGATAAAGCCATTCACCTGAACCGTGAGTTCCGTAAACGCGGCTGGATCCAAGTGAAAGACGAGCTTGGTTTAGAAACGCTTGATTGCGGAGGTTGTCAGGTTTTTGCCGTTGCTGATCATCAGGTGGCGCATATTTACATCAATGACCTATCCATCCGCGATGAGGTGCGAGATTTTTTAGAAACGGTGGAAGGTATTGAGGAAATACGTGATACTCAGCAGCTGTGGTCAGATGGTATTGCTGCCGAAAGAGCGGGGGATTTGATTGCGGTGGCAGAAGAGAGAGCTTGGTTTACCTACTACTACTGGGAGGATGATGCGGTAGCGCCAGACTTTGCTCGCTGTGTCGATATTCACAGAAAGCCTGGCTATGATCCGGTAGAGCTATTTCTTGATCCTGAACTATCCTTTCCCAAGGCCAAGATCGCGGCATTTTTACTGAAGAAAAAATTGGGGCTTCGAGGTTTGTTAGATGTTATCCCTCTGGATGCAAGTTTGGTTAAGGGTTCCCATGGTAGAGATCGTGTTCTGGAGTCTGAGCAGCCTGTTTTTATTGGTAAAAGCGCCAGCTCTGTCACCTCTGCAGAGTCTGTTTATCAGGCTATTCTTAGCAGTATCCGGGGGGATTAAATAGTTGTGGGTTCACTTAAATGAGCCGGGGATGAAAGACTCTAGTAGAATAAGGTTGCTATTTCGGCCTGCTTTTTGAATGCTCAACGCATGCATCCAGACGTAGCGAAGCTTGTCGAAGCGGGAAGAATCTCGCAAGCCATCGGAGAACGATTATCAGAAATTTCACCTGGGAAGTTTTGTTCCCACAAAAACTGGGGGGCAGGCAAGGTGGAAAGCTGGGATTTACCCGGAGGCAAGGTTGTTATTAATTTTGAAAAGCAGCCGAATCAGGAAATGGCGCTTCAATTTGCGCTTCAGAAGACAGAGCCGCTGGATGAAAATCACTTCAGTGCCCGTAAGCTTGATAATATTGGTGAGCTACGCAAACTGGTAGAAAGTGACCCTGTAGAGCTCGTGAAACGGACTTTGGAAAGTCACGATTGTAGTATGATGCTGGATCAACTTGATCGCGAACTTTGCGGTAGTGTTGTTCCTGAAGAGACTTACAAAAAATGGTGGGAAAAAGCAAAAAAAGCACTCCGCGAGAGCCATATTTTCTCCGTTCCTAGTAAACGGACAGATCCACTAATCCTACGTGGAGATTCCCTCAGTCCTGCGCAAACGCTCATTGTAGAATTTACTGAGACCCGTGACCCTAAGGCTAAAATTAAGGCGTTAGAGAACATTCGCAAAAACCTCAATGTCTTTGAAAAGGATGGCAGCGAGGTTCAGGGGCTGATCGAATCACTTAATAAATTTTGTCAAACAGGGCGTAAACTCCACCTCAGTACCGTATTAGAATTTCTCGTTGCGCGTGATGAAATAGTCGGGCATTTTGAGACGCTTGAACTTGATGATAGTGATCTTCGCCTCGCTAATGTGCTCACCACGGAGCAAGAATGTCTTGTTGTGAACCTGAAAGGGCGTTCAGCAGCCACACAGCGCAGGATCTTTGAAAGTTTCCCTGATGCATTTGGTGACGGCTGGCAGGAAGAGATGCTTAAAGTCTTTGATGAAGTAGGCTCGCGTGGTGTTACTGAAATAGCACGCTATCTTCAAGAAAATGGTGAAGACGAGGTCTTTGCTGATCATCTTTCCAAGTCCATTTCTAACCGTAGTCTCGGGCCTGACGCTCTGATCTGGATTTGCCGCGAACGTGAGAAGTCTTCTGCTGAGGTGTTTACCTTTGAGATTGGTAATTCCATTCTTAATTTGTTAGAACGTGATCATGTTGCGGATGGCCCTAGTAAGAGTGTGCGGTTACGCACGTTGTTGATGACCGACAAGCAGCTCATTGCTGACATCCTAGCAGATGCTGATGAGGCAGAAGCTCGGCAGTTTGGCCGGAAGCTTTATCAAAGCCCAGTCTTTACCGATCTTGACCGTAAGTCACTGATGGCACGCGTGATCAAAGCGCGCCCTGAAACGCAAGACTTGGTTACTGGAGAGTTTGAAAAGAAAATCGAAGGTGTGATTTCCTCGAAGGAAAGCATCGAACGCCGTCAGGCTGAGCTCGATGAAATCGTTAAGGTGCGTATCCCCGAGAACACCAAGGAAATTTCCGTGGCACGTTCTTACGGTGACCTTCGTGAAAACTTTGAGTATAAGGCAGCTAAGCAAATGCAGGCTGTGCTCATGCGCCGCAAGTCTCAGATGGAAAAAGAACTGCACCACGTGCAATCCACGGACTTCAGCAATGCCGAAACTTCAGAAGTGAACATAGGCACAGTTATTCACATGGAGGGCGAATCTGGAGATAAGGTAACATACACCATTCTAGGCGCATGGGATTCCGTGCCAGAAGACAATGTGGTGTCTTATCTTTCTGATGTAGGCATGACCTTGATCGGCGCTAAAGTAGGTGATCAGCTCGAAGTCCGTGATCTTGAAACTGAGAAAAATCGCAAGCTCACTGTCATGAGCATTGAGGCTTACAAAAAATAAATCGATCTACCCATCATTCATCTTAATTTAATAACTAACCATAATGTCTAATAGTCATATTACTAACATCATCGGGCGCGAGATCATTGATTCTCGCGGGAATCCAACAGTCGAAGTAGATGTCACCCTTGCAGGTGGTGCCTTTGGTCGTGCTGCAGTGCCATCTGGAGCTTCTACTGGTGAGCATGAAGCTTGTGAGCTGCGTGACGAAGATGCTAAACGCTACCTTGGAAAAGGTGTGCTGAAGGCTGTTGCCAATGTCAATGAGCAGATCGCTCCTGCTCTTATCGGGCAAGACGCTACAGATCAGACATTCATTGATAATACAATGATCAAGCTGGATGGCACACCTAACAAGAAAAATTTGGGAGCTAATGCTATTCTTGGTGTTTCTCTTGCCTGTGCACGTGCCGCAGCGGCAGCTTCAGGATTGCCACTTTATAAATACCTCGGTGGGCCTAACTCCAAGGTGCTGCCAGTGCCAATGATGAACATCATCAATGGTGGTTCACACTCAGATGCACCTATTGCTTTTCAAGAATTTATGATTCGCCCTGTGGGTGCGCCTTCTTTTAAAGAAGCCGTTCGCATGGGCGCTGAGGTGTTTCATCATTTGAAAAAAGTCCTGCACGATCGTGGCCTCAGTACTGCTGTGGGTGACGAGGGAGGCTTTGCTCCTACCTTTGAAGGCACTGAAGATGCACTGGATACGGTGTGTCAGGCTGTTGAAAAGGCAGGTTACAAAGTGGGTGAAGATATCACATTTGCATTAGATTGTGCTGCTTCTGAATTCTTTGAGAATGGTGTTTATGATTACACGAAGTTTGAGGGTGAAGGTGGTGCTAAGCGTAATTCTGAAGAGCAGGCAGCCTATCTTGCTGAACTCTGTGAGAAATACCCTATCGATTCCATCGAAGATGGTTGTGATGAGAATGACTGGGATGGCTGGAAGGTGCTTACTGACAAAATTGGTGATAAAGTCCAGCTCGTTGGAGACGATCTCTTTGTAACTAACGTTGATTTCCTTCAGAAGGGAATCGATCTGGGTGTAGGTAACTCTATCCTAATCAAGGTAAACCAGATTGGAACACTTACTGAAACTCTCGACGCTATCGAGCTTGGTAAAGTGAATGGTTATAACTCTGTGATCTCTCACCGTTCTGGTGAAACCGAGGATAGCACCATTGCCCACATCGCTGTAGCAACAAATGCTGGCCAGATCAAAACAGGTTCAATGAGTCGCTCAGACCGTATTGCAAAATACAACCAGCTACTTCGTATCGAAGAAGTGCTCTGTGAAGAGGCTGTCTACGGTAACTAATACATCAGTGGGCTATTCAGGCCCTCAATCGATTCATACTTAAAAACCTCTACCTAATCTTAGGTGGAGTTTTTTTTATGGTTAGGTTTAGCTATTTCTTTTCCCAAGGAATACTACGATCAAATAGTGTGATGTATTTGGGGTATTTGTTGTATGAGACGCCCTCCTTCTCCCAATGCTTTAGTTGGTTATCGTACTTGGCCTGCATTTTTTTTAAGATGGAAGTATGTTCGTCATTGTTAGCGAGGTTGGTCATTTCAAGTGGATCTTTGTTTAGATTAAAGAGTTCTTCCGTAGGAGTCATCTGTTTGTCTCCGTACCACCAGTAGGTGTATTTCCACTCTTGGGTGATGAGGGTTAAATTCTTAGTTGGTGTTGCCCCATAGGTATTCATAACAGCTAACTCATTTCTGACATGAGAATCTGTTTTTTCTAAAATAGGAAGTAGGCTAACACCGTCCATGTTTTTTGGGATAGGCAAACCTGCTAGCTCTAGGATAGTAGGTGCGAAGTCAATATTACCTGTGAGGGATTTTGTGCGGAGCTTTTTACCTGCAGAGTCACTCCGTGGATCCAAAATAATCAAAGGCACGCGTGAAGACTCCTCCATGGGTAAGACCTTAGATCCGTAACCATGTGAGCCACAGATGAAGCCATTATCGCTCGTGTAAATGATAACTGTGTTCTCTGTGACCCCTTGAGCTTCGATCTCTTTTCGGATCATACCCAGAGCGACATCGATGGCATAGACCTGCTGGTAATAATTCGCCATGACTTGGTCATAATCTGTGTCGTATCCCCATGAGGTGAAGCGTGAATATTGTCTACCTTGTTTGCTTTGGGCAGAGAGATGTTTGCCATTCTCACGTCCATAATTAGCAGGCTTAGTAAATGTTTTACCTTTGTAGATATCGTTGAATTTAGGGTCTGGCTTGACAGGGTGGTGTGGGGCTTTGAAGCTGATGGATAGACAGAAAGGTTTGTTTTGTTGGGCCGCCGTTTTAATGACATCTTGACCAAAGGCTCCATAAGCGCGTGTTGAATGAGGGTAGTCTTTAGCATATTTACGCATAGACTTATTTTTTGCGGTTTTATATTCTGTCTGATTCGGACCTCCTCCCCAGATATCGAAGAACTGTTCGGCATCATAACCATGTTTGAGAATTTGAAAGCCGAACTTACCGGCAAAAGCTGTCAGGTATCCAGCTTCTCGTAATAAAATAGGGTAAGATTTCTCCCAAATTTTAGGAGTCATGTCCCCGTGCTGGAAGTTTGTGCCCGTTTTATACTCGTACATTCCAGTCATTATACTAGCTCGGCTAGCCATGCATATAGGAGTGGTGTTGTAGTGTTTGTCGAAAATTACACCATCAGCGCCTAGTTTATCCATGTGTGGCGTTTGGACTTCAGAGTTGCCGTAGCATCCGACTGATAGGATATTTTGATCATCAGCGAGTAAAAAGATGATGTTCGGCTTCTTTGCCTCTGCTTGGGCAGATGCTATTGTGAGGGCAAAGGCGAAAAAGAGGTGTAGCCCCTTACTTGTAAATTTCATAACTTTCATCAAGCTATTGGGGGGGTAAAAAGTAAAATATTAAAAATTGAAAGTATTAGATAATAGTTTGCTTGCTCAAGTAAGAAGGGGGCTTACACCTCTTGGCGTTTAAGGATCGCAGCCTTGAGTGGATCGCCTGATGTTAGGTGAGCGATGCCTATCGCCAGAGCATCTGCGGCATCATGGGGGGGGAGTTCTGTCAGTCCTAACAAAGCACGGGTCATGAAGGCGACTTGTTGTTTATCCGCAGAGCCATTCCCCGTGACCACTTGTTTGACCTTACGTGGAGCGTATTCAAAAACCTTTAATCCCATCTCGGCAGCAGCGATGAGTGAGGCTGCACGCGCTGCTCCCATGGTGATAGCGGTACGGTGAGACTGCACATAGATAATGCCCTCCACGGCAGTTTCATCTGGCTCCCATTTTTTAATCAGGTTAGCAATACCGCTGTGGATAGCTGCAAGGGCTCCTGACTGGGGGATTTTTTTGGGGATGGAGATGACCCCAAAGTCGAGGACTTTTTGGGTGCTATGGTCACCTTCTAACAAGGCGTAGCCTGTATTTCTGATGGCGGGATCAATCGCTAATACTCTCACTTCTTGAGCATAGCTAAATTCAAAAATAACGGAATTACTTTCTCCGGCGGCGTGGTGCTGGACGGCGTTTTTTACGCACAGACTTTGCTGGGGAGTCATCTAACAATGCTGTATAAGTATAGTTGAAGTTCTCCAGCTTCCGGCGTTCGATTTTTTTATCGATGAAGTTTTCAACGGATGTGGCGTAGTCGAGCTCATCAGCTGTAAGGATGGTAAACGCGTCACCTTCAGATTCTGCGCGCCCTGTGCGGCCGATTCTGTGTACGTAGTCCTCTGCATTTTCAGGTACGCGGTAGTTAATGACGTGGGTGACGGTGGAGATATCGATTCCACGTGCAGCTACGTCAGTAGCAACAAAGATATTGTAGGTGCCGTCTTTAAATCCTGCTAATGCTTTGAGGCGATCAGACTGCTTAACATCAGAGTGCATCGCGACTACCTTGTTATGCCCTGTTCCCTTAATAAGCCCAGTGATGGTGTCAGCTTCCTTACGCGTACGAGTGAAGATCATCAGGGAGTGAAACTCTGTCTGCTCAAGTAGGGAGAGTAGGAGTTCATCTCGCTGATCCATAGAGACTGGATAAAAAGCGTGTTTGATAGTATCTGCTACAGCCCGGCGCGCAATTTCAACAGACTCAGGCTCGTGTAGGCACCATTGGGCGAAGCCTTGGATGGCTGGTGGCATCGTGGCGGAGAAAAAAAGTGTCTGGCGTGAGCTGTCCTCAGTATTCCATGGGCAGAGGCTTACGATTTTCCTAACAATGGGAAGGAATCCCATGTCGAGCATACGGTCGACTTCGTCGAGAATGAGGATTTTAACTTCACCAAAGCGCATGGTGGCGCGGTAGAAGTGATCGACTAAGCGTCCTGGTGTGGCGACCACGATATCAGCCTGTGCTATTTTTTCATCCTGTTGACCGTAGCCCACGCCTCCGTAGATGAGGGCGACTTTACAGCCAGTGTGTTTACCGTAGTGTTCGAACTGTTCAGCCACTTGGTGGGCGAGTTCGCGTGTTGGTTCTAGAACGAGGATTTGAGGTTTGCCGAGCGGTTTGATTTTTGAAAGTGATGGGAGTGCAAAGGCGGCGGTTTTACCTGTTCCTGTTTGAGAGGCGCCAATGACATCCTTACCGTCTAAAATAAGAGGGATGGCTTGGGCCTGAATGGGGGTGGGGTTCTCATAGCCGGACTCAGTGACGGCATTGAGGATGGCTTCAGATAAGCCTAGATCGGAAAATGACATACAGCGGAGTTAGGCGTTAAACCTCACAGTGTAAAGACTAATGCAGCCCTAGCTTGATCGCTTTGAGCATTTCTTTCATTAAAAGCTAGACTTGATGCTTGAATAAGTTTATACAGTTGATCATGAAATTATTAATAATTACTATTCTACTTTGCGTTACTACATTTTCTTTTGCTAAAGAAACATGGCCTTTCGGATCCGAGGATACTAATACAGGCTTCAGAGGTATAATTTATGATCTCAAACAAGATCGAGATAATGAAATCACTAAAGTAGGGAAAGCAGGAAATAAGACCATGGGGTTTTATGATGGGTTTAAAGACCTTATCCGTAAAAAATTTAGTGATAATGGATTGAAAAAATATTTTAAAGGCGATCGAAAAGTATACTTAAAATATCTACTCGTGAAAAAGATGCCAGCAGCTGATGTTCCTGATAAATTTAGCTCAGATTATATTTCTCCTGAACGCCTGATCATCGTTTACAAAGGAACCATCGAAGAAGCCCCTACTGAAAGTTTTCGATTTGGGGGAGTTTTTGATGATGCCATTTGCGTATTGGTCAATGGGAAGGTCGTATTTTATGTTTCACGTCACAAGGATATACTCCGCTACAAGCCAAAAGCAATTAGCAACAAACGAAGAAATAGCGGTGTCGATCACACAGCATATGGCGATTACATTAAGCTGAAAAAAGGAGATGAGGTGACACTTGTAGTAGCCGAGATCCCTGGCGGCAAGGTTGGTGGTCAATTACTAGTTCAGTTAGAAAAACACGAATACGCTAAAGATTCTTCCGGAGACCCAAAGCTTCATCCATTTATCTGTGATGACGCGACTGAAGAAGACCTTAAAAAGATCAAGGATGCTGGCTTAGAAACTGAAAATATTCCTAAATTCAGATTTATCAAACAATAGCCTTATACGAAGATAGAGGAAAAATGGAGTGGGTGAAGAGATTCGAACTCTCGACATTGATCTTGGCAAGGTCACGCTCTACCACTGAGCTACACTAGCGTAATCAAGCTAGGGATAACGTAACAAATAGTGTCGAATAAGGCTTGTACACTATATGATGTGTTTGTAGGTTGGTGGATGTCTCGAAATCCTGATAAAATCGACTATAGCGGTGGCCTTGCCAGACAGCTATGAAGCCTTTTAGATTCTTGAAGACCCACGCACTGAAGGGAATAAAAAGCATCACTTTGGTGAAGTTCTTTTTATGAGTATTACCGCCATGCTCTCTGGAAGGGATCACTTCACCCAGATAGAAGGTTTCTGTGATGCTCAGGAAGAAATAGTTAGGCAAATGAATGACGCTACTCAATGACGTTCCTAGTGCTCAGAGATTTTATAACATCTTCTGCCTGATTGAATCCAAACTGTTCAATGACTACTTGCGTGTACATTTAGGGAGTATTTTACCATAAATACGAGATCAAATTATTGCCATAGATGAAGATCATGTTGCAGATAAACAAAGCTAAATTGTAGCTATGAGACGCGTTCTTGATCTCGAAGGTCACACCGTGATCATTGACGCTTACACAAACCAGCCATCCTAACGTAGCTAAAAACCTTAGGCTGATACTGATCGCGCTTATTGAAAGAGATGATGCTGTGTATGGCTTTGATTGTCTTGGAGTAAATAGACTGGATCATCATGAAATGACACTGCTGGATTTTGCTGATGGATCACTGCGAAACCTATGGTATATAAAAGGAACAATGTCCGAAGAATCAGACAAACTAGCAAAAGGCAAAGCAGATAGTGATGCAGTAAAGATGGAGGCTGCTTACGCAAAAACACGTAAAAGTCTGATTGCGAGGCTGGATAACTGGGAGGACCAGCGGACTTGGGATGAATTTTACAAAACTTATTGGAAGCTTATTTACGCTGTGGGGTTAAAGGCTGGGCTTCGCTCAGATGAGGCTTTTGATGTGGTTCAGGAAACCATTCTCTCTATCGCTAAACAGAGTAAAAAAAATATGTATGACCCTGAAAAGGGATCATTTAAGTCTTGGTTGATGAATATGACCCGGTGGCGGATCAATGATCAATTCCGCAAGCGTAAAAAGGATACGGCCATGAACATCGGTGACTGGGATGATGAGGGTGGTAAAACTTCAGTAATTGATCGTCTGGAAGATCCTAATAGCGGAACCTTAGAGAGACTTTGGGATGTGGAGTGGAAAAAAAACCTGGCTGATGCAGCCTTGGCAAAAGTGAAGGCGCAAGTTTCTCCGAAGCAGTATCAGATTTTTGATTGTTATGTGATTCGTGAATGGGACGCAGGGAGGGTGCAATCACAGCTTGGCGTGAGTATGTCCCAAGTCTATCTAGCCAAGCATCGCGTGGGGAAGATTCTCAAAAAAGAGCTAGCGAAGTTAAACGAAGATGCGGGGTAGAGTGGGTCCAGAGCCCTTGATCCCGGATCATGAGGTATTGCGTAAGATCGGTGGAGGGTCTTATGGTGAGGTCTGGTTGGCGCGTGGTGTTACTGGCGCTATGCGCGCTGTGAAGGTGGTGCGGCGAGAGGATTTTGAGGATGAACAAGGCTTTGAGAGAGAGTTTGAAGGTATTTTAAAATACGAGCCAATATCGCGAGATCACGCGGGGCTGGTTAATATTCTACACGTAGGTAGGAGCGAACAGGAGGGTGAGTTCTACTACTACGTTATGGAGCTAGGCGATGATATCCGTGCTGGGAATAAGATTAACCCAGTGGAGTATGAACCTAGAAATCTACGTACGGATATGAAAGCGGTATCCAGTAAGCCGCTGGATCCTGACTTTGTTATTGAGGTAGGACTCTTTTTATCCGAAGCGCTTGCGCATTTACATGAGAAGGGACTGGCTCATCGAGATATCAAACCTTCGAATATTATCTTTGTGGATGGTAAGCCGAAGCTTGCAGACATTGGCTTAGTCGCTGCGAAAGGGCAGCGGACTTTTGTGGGCACTGAAGGTTTTGTTCCTCCAGAGGGGCCAGGTTCTGTGCAGGCAGATATCTATGGTCTTGGGAAGGTGCTCTACGAAATGACCACGGGTAAAGATAGGCTCCAGTTTCCAGAACTCCCAGATGAAATACCAGAAACGGTAAATCGTAAGCGTTGGCTGAATTTAAATCAGATTATCTGTGATATCTGTGAGCCGCGAGTTTCTAGACGTAGTATCAAGACTGCCGCAGAGCTTGCATTTTCTTTACGTAGACTTCAGCGCGGGAAGAAAGTGAGGCGCCGGCGCAGTGGGCTGGTTCTTAGTTTAATTCCATTACTTGCTTGTTTAGTGATGGTAGGCTGGATCTTACGTGGGTATTTACCGTGGCCGAAGGAGGTTGATCAGGTGGTGACCCAGCCTCTGGTGGCGGAGGAGGTGGAGTATGGCTTTATCAAAGTTGTTTCAGATCCAGAGGGGGCAGAGGTCTATGACCAAGAGGGTGAGTTAATTGATATTACCCCATTAAAAAAAATCAAAATGATCGCTGGAGAGAGATACTGGTTTGAGTTCCGGTTAGATGGATATAGAACAGAGACGGAAGAGGGACTGGTGGTGGCTGGAGAGACAAAGATTGTGGAGCATGTTATGTCTATTTACGCCCCTCCTGTAGTGGGGCAAGGATGGGTGGATAATATGGGGGTTAGCTATCAGCCGATGGATGATTATCACATTAGTTCTGGTTTTGTTAGGTTCTATCAGTGGCGGAAGTTTGAGCGAGATACTAAGAAAAAGAGTCATGTAGAGGTGATTGAGCACAGTGAGAGCGGTGTGAAGCGACGTATTGTCCTAGTCACCCCTAAACAGGCTGAAGCATACTGTAAGTGGCAGACTGAGAGGGCTTCTGAAGAGGGATACCTGAATGATATACAGTATATTTCCCCGCTGATGGATAGCGGTTTTAATTCTCCTAAGATGAGTTCACTTGCTAAGAATAAAGGCCTTCAGCCTTTTCAGTGTTTGGTGAAAAATATCCCTTTTGCGCATTTAAAAATACGCACGATTCCAGAAGGCGCGATTTTTTATATCAATGATGAATTCCGCGGTATTACTCCACGTGATCGAGTGAGAGTGAAGCCCGGTGATATTGAGCTGACGTTTAATCTGGAAGGCTATCGGCGGGTAACAAAAAAGATGAACCTGCGTGACGGAGTGAATGAGGCAGTGACGATTACCTTACAACGTAATAATAGTGTGGTATTTGGCACGGAATGGAAAAACAGCCTAGGGATGAAATTTGTGCCTGTGGGTAAAGATTTGTTAGTTTCAATCTGGGAGACGCGAGTCAGTGATTATGCGACTTATGTGAAAGAGGCGAAGATCAAAGGCCCGGCTTCTCCAGGATTCCGGCAAACAGACACACATCCAGTGCTACAAGTATCCAGAGATGATGCAGAGGCATTCTGTCAATGGCTGACTGAGCGCGAGCGTAAAGCTGAGCGTATTTCAGCCGATGTGGAATACCGCCTGCTAACAGATATTGAGTGGAGTAGTTTATGTGGCCTTGAAGAGGATCCGAACCAGTGGCCCACGACGCGAGAGTTCAGATCAGAGGGAATTTTCCCATGGGGGATGGCCTGGCCGCCAGAGTTAGCAGGTGTCCAGGTAGGGAATCTTGCCGATCAAAGTGCAGCTAAAGCCGCAGATGTTAGGCGAGACCGTACATTGTTAAGCTACGATGATGGGTTTGAGAAAACCTCACCAGTAGGTTCATTTCCTCCTAATGAACTAGGTATTTATGATCTCGCCGGTAATGCACACGAGTGGGTGGCCGATGATTATAATGAGCAGGGAGAATACGGTGTGCTCCGTGGAGGAGGCTGGAATAGCTATCAGAAGGAGCACCTATACGTCACCCAGCGCAACGTAGTGCGTCCGTCAAAAGCGAGTAATTTGTATGGCTTCCGTGTTGCTTTAGCAAAAGCTATTGAGCCGATGATTTCACCATTTTTAGAGGATGATTCGGCTATGGATGAATAATGAATAAACAACTAGATTATGATTGAAATTAAAGTCAACTACGAGGGCGATCTTCATTGCTCTAACACTCATGGCCCTTCAGGTAGCTCTTTAGCGACGGATGCTCCGGTGGATAATAATGGACGTGGTGAGACGTTTTCCCCTACAGATTTAGTAGCATCTGCACTGGGTAGCTGTATGGCCACTATTATGGGGATTGTAGCTAAGCGTAAGAGCATAGGGCTAGAAGGTATGGTTATTACTGTGGGGAAACAGATGTCTACCGATCAACCTCGGCGTATTGCTCAACTTGAGGTTACCATTGAAATGCCTTTGATGTCTGATCATCCAGATCGTAAATTATTAGAAAATGCGGCGTTGAGCTGCCCAGTTCATCAGAGCCTGCATCCAGATATTAAAGTGCCTATTACTTGGTGTTGGCAGGAGCCGTCTTAAGTGATCTTGAGGAAGTGCGTGCTCTGTAGCGTAATTCATGATTGGGGTTTCTCTCGTCTAATAGATGCTGTGTTTACTACATTGAGGTTACCTAGAAATTCTTGGATGGCATCAAAACATAAGCGAGGCCTTCGCTGTAGAATAAGATGGGGGGAGTCTAACCAATGAACGCTTGCGTGAGGATAGCAGGCTTCTAGTCGTTGCTGGGTATTCCATGGGATGAGGTTATCATCCTGCGCTTGGAGTAGGAGTATGGGGGTATCTGATAGCGGAGGGTTATCGTGTTCTTGAAGTTCAAGAATAGCTCTCACCCTGCTCGCGAGAGTGGCAGCGGGTGTTTTTTGAATGGCTTGCCGCAGACTAGTTATCTCCTCTTCATTGGCACCCTTCCCAATGAGGAAATGACGTAGAGCCTGGTGAGGTGGAGTGACCATGAATAGCAGCCGAAGGGGGAGAAGGGCGAGGTTTGGGTGAACAGGCGTATCACAGAACGAGGCGGCTAAAACAATACCGCTGATCTCCGTAGCCCTGAGCTTGGCTAGGCTGAGGGCAAGAGGTCCTCCAAAAGATTCTGCAATGAGAAGCCGTGGTTGCTCCCAAGTTAGTTGCTCATTGAGCCAGGAGCTAAGTGTCGTGTAATTCTGGTTCCCTGTGATGGGTAACTCAATGAACTCGGTGTCTATCCCTTCTGGTATTTCATTTTCTATGGCTGCAAACAATGAAGTATTACCGTGCAGTCCAGGTAAGAATGTCCAGATAGGTTGCATCGTATTGTGATCATATCGGGGTATAAGTGACTGTCTATGAAAGAAACAAGTGTGTCTAAACAGGAGAGATTTTGTAGAGGAGGCTGGAAATAGTCGCAAATTCCCTTGACTGTAACTTGCTGGAGTGTATTTCTCGCCGCCCACGAGCAGCTCTTTTCAGTGCTGCCTGTTTTTATCAGCACTTAATTTTTAGATTTAATATTTTAGTACAATGGCCAGAGTATGCAGCATCAGAGGTTCACGCGTCCGTATAGGTGGTAGAATTCACCGTTCCGGTCTTGCCAAGAAAAAAGGAGGTATTGGCCGTCACGTTACCAAGGTAGTGAAACGTGCTGTGTCACCAAATTTACACACCAAGCGTGTTTATGTGCCTGAATTAGGCCGTCACGTAAAAGTTAAGCTGAGTGCTAAGGCGATTAAGACCATTAATAAAAATGGTGCATACGCCACCTTGAAAAAGGCAGGTCTCATCTAGTTTAGCTATTTATTTTTTAGATGTTTTTTCAAAAACGACGGCAATTATGCCGTCGTTTTTGCATCTTAGAGCCGATCACGTGGCTTGCTCGATATCTAAATCTCAGGTAGAAAATATACCTGCGTTACGAGCTATCTAAATCGACAGCTTTCTATTTTGCCTAACCGGAAATTTCGAAGAGAATTATGAAGCGCTTTTTACCCTATTATAAATACCTGTTTCAGGTGAAGTGGCCTTTCATTGCTGCCTTGTTGGCGGGTGCTGTTTATGGTGCTGCTTCTGGATTCGGTTTACCTTGGATGATCAAGAAGGTTCTGCCTGAGATCTTTAGCAAGGGGGATGTAGTGCCATTGATGGAGCTGATTGGTGTTGCGTTGATTTTACCCGCAGTTTTCCTCGTAAGAAGCGTAAGCCAGTTTATCAATGGCTATCTGATTCATTACTGTGGCCTTAAAGTTCTTGAGCTGATTCAGGTGAACTTGTTCTCAGTGTTACAAAAACTACCACTGAAGTTTTTCCAAAAACACAAAAGCGGAGATTTGTTAAGTAGACTGATGGGGGATACCCAAATGTTGCGTATGGCATTGGTGGAGGTATCCAATGATATCATTATTCAGCCGATGCAGATGCTAGGTGCGATTGGTTTCTTGGTCTATATGTCGATGGAGAAGAGTGAGTTTTTCTTCCTCTATATCTGCCTAGCTACTATCCCTTTATGTGTCATGCCTATCAGGCTGATTGGTAAGAAGCTATTCCGTAAGGCTAAGGATGTACAGGCTCAGAGTGGCGATCTTACTGCATCTGTGACTGATGGCTTGCAAGCACCGATGGAAATCCGCTCCTACAATATGCAGCAGGGAGTGGTAAAGTCATTCCAAGCTCAGATTGTGAAGCTTTTTAAAGCTCGAATGAAGGTGGTGAAATACGATAAGATGTTAGGTCCTATTATTGAGTTTGTTTCTGCCTGTGGAGTCGCGTTAGCCATTCTCTATGCTGGTCGCTCAGGTTTGGACTTTGAGTCTGATATGATGCCATTACTTACTGCTCTTTACATGAGCTACGATCCAATCAAGAAGCTGGGTAAACTCCACACGAAGATCCAAAAGGCTACGGCTTCATTGGATCGTATTGAATACGTGATAGATTACCCAGATGAGCTGCCAGAGGCTGAGAAGCCGGTGCCGTTTGAATCGATTAAGGGGCGAGTTCAGTTTGAGGGAGTTACTTTCGCATATGACGAGCAGCCGGCTCTTAAAGGTATTAACTTAGATATCCCAGCGGGGCAGGTGGTTGCTCTTGTGGGGCCTAGTGGTGCGGGTAAGAGTACTTTTGCCAGTTTAATTCCCCGCTTTTATGATGTGAATGAGGGGAGCGTATGGGTTGATGGTCATGATGTACGCGCCGTTCGAAAACATGATCTTCGTGATTTGATAGCGGTTGTTTCCCAAGCACCTGTGTTATTTAATGAGAGCGTTTTAGAGAATATTCGTATTGGGAAGCCAAGCGCGAGTGATGCGGAAGTCATAGAGGCCGCGAAAAAGGCTCACGCTCACGAGTTTATTGAAAACATATTAGAGGATTCCTACCAAACGAAGGTCGGCGAAAAGGGGACATGTCTCTCAGGTGGTCAGCGTCAGCGTATTGCCATTGCTCGTGCTTTCCTCAAGAACGCTCCTATTCTCATTCTTGATGAGGCGACTTCTGCACTGGATAGTGAAAGTGAGGCTAAAATTCAAGATGCCTTGGAGTTACTCGTCAAGGGGCGTACGACCTTTATCATTGCGCACCGCTTTAGCACGATCAAGATTGCTGATCGTATCTTAGTTTTTGATCGTGGTGAGATCGTGGCAGATGGTGACCATGAGGATATTTACCCAAAGAGCTCACTCTATCGAGATTTATACGATCGTCAGAGTAGCTAGAATTTTATCGCTTTGCATGGAAGAGTGCAGTTGCAGGGATAGGAGTTAACTTTTGAGTGTCAGCCTTTTCCCACAGTAACGGAGACCCAATGCGCGTGCCAGATGTACGCACATTAAGGGTGAAGGGGTGAAGGCCTGATTTTAAATAAAGTTTTCGCCATGTGTGGGCGGGTTGAGCAGAATCAGAATCTAAGGTGAGGATGCCGTGGATGCGTAACACAGCTTTGGCCCCTTGGGTAAAGGAGAAGTGATAGTGGCCATCAGCTTCTACTTGGATATAGCCAGAAAATTGTGTGTTTCCTGTGAGATCTTCCGTGAACATTGTGGTGACAACGTCTGCCGGTACTGCATCAGAAATGCGTGAGGCGTAAGGGGTTTTACCTTTGCGACTGCGCCGTAGCACCCCTGGAATAGGCTGTTCCACAGTCAGAGCAGGGATGGGTAGATTATCGTATGGTCGTTTCGCTGAGGATTCTTGTCCGTGGAGACGAGCTGTTGCGGCAAGCCAGTGAGATTGTGAGGGGATATGAGCTTGCCCAGCTAGATTATTTTTCTCAGCAGGGTCTTGGGATAGATCAAAAACGAGAAATGGATCTTTGGCGGATTGGATATCATGGCGGATCGCTTTGAGATTACCTTGGCGGATGACTTGCATTTCATTGCGCTTGGCGCCCTGCTGTGCTTGGGGGAAGTCGGAAAACTTGGGGGTTGTTCTGGCGTGGTAGTATTCTACATAAATAGTCGATATTGGAGGGTTCTTTTGATTTGTTAGCGTGGGGACCAGCGATACACCATCAGCTATAGCAGGTGTAGGGGCTCCAGCAGCATCACATAGAGTGGCTAGCCAATCATGCATCTGGGATGGTGATTCAGTAATGGATTTGGGTTTGATTTTATCAGGCCAGGCGACCAGTGCGCCAGGGCGGATGCCGCCCTCCCAGCAGTCTCGTTTGATACCTGTGAATGGGCCATAGGATTGAAAGAAAGTAGGAGATAGGCGTTCTTTAAGATAAGATTCCTGAGATGGGCCATGATCACTGGTGAAAATGACAAGGGTGTTTTGAGCCATACCGAGATCCACCAAGGTCTGGCGAATATCAGCAACTGAGTTATCGATGCGGCGAACTGATGAGGCGTAACGCTTCGGTGTCATGGGCCACTTTCTATCCACATAATCGGGGTGAATGTAGTTATCAGGTTGAGCATGAGCGGTATTGATCATCTTACCTGGTCTACCGAGCCATTGAATCCCTCCTTTGACTCCAAAGCCCTCAGGGTATGGAGAGGTGGCAAGCTGGGTAGCTGCATGAGGTGTATCATAGCTCAAAAAGAGAAAAAAGGGTTGGTCCGCGTGGTTTTGACTGTGATTGATGAGGAAGCGCTTGGAAGCTGCGGTGAAGAGATCCGTGGTGTAGCAGCCTTTGAGGTCTTTGCTGATCTCTTGGTTTTGCTCCCAGATTTCCGTGCGCTGGTGCTTGTGGTGAATTTTATCAAAGGGGTAATGCTCATGGCCGTCTTTATGGCGCACACCTCCCAGGAAATAATCAAAACCGCGTTTGGTGGGGTAGGCTGCCCAAGTTTGCGCGCTGTTTCCTTGTCCTTGCAGCCCATATTTTCCAATAAGAGCCGTCCGGTAGCCAGCTTGTCTGAGCGTGGACGCTAGGTTGGGCTGGTTGGGAAGAGCTTTATCAAATTGGTTGTTTCTGATGGGGGAATTTCCTTGGTGTCTACCAAGAAAAAGCGATGCGCGAGAAGGGGCGCAGACAGGAGCTGGCGCATAATGAGCGCGGAGCTGAATACCATCATCTGCTAGCTGGTCTAAATGAGGTGTGCTAAAAGCTGGCTTGCCTGCTTCAGCACGTGCATTTTGATGAAATACTCCGATGTCACCGTAGCCGAGATCATCACAAAAAATAAAGAGGATATTGGGTTTGTCAGCCGCAGATGACGATGCCGTGAGAAAACCAATGAGAAGAGAGTTTATGAATGATTTCATGACGAACCAATGGGCGGCTTTTCATTCATTACAAGCAGGTAAAAAGGTCTCTAGCTGACCATACAGCTAGGTTTGAGGGGTGGCAGGCAGCCCCTTAGAATGGAATATCATCGTTTGCTAAGTCTTCAGGGGATGGTTCTACCTCAGTGCTCGTGGTAGCTTGCGGAGCAGTGTTGCTATTTGAGCTTCCACCTTGAATTTTCCAGCAGTTAAGATTGACGTAATACTTGTCTTTATACTCATTACCACGGATATCAAAGCTGACGGTGACGTCTTGGCCATCTGAGTATTTGTCCAGCCATACGCATTTATCTTTAATAAGCTCAAATTTAATATCCTGAGGGTAGTTTTCATCACCTGTAGTGATCACAAATTCGCGTTTGGTGAACCCGCTGGGGAAGGTCTGAGTGTCAAAAATAACTTTAATTTTTCCGGATGCTTCGTACATGGGGAAATAATAAGAGTGGTTCATGAGGAAGGCGAATCAAAAAACGGCAATTGAGTGAATTAGCAAGGCCGCCTCACTTTAGATTACGGCTCATAAATAGACACCGTTACAGAGTGCCCCGCGTTTCAACGAGAGCGTAAGCCAACATCATAATTCACTCTGCCTGCCAATTTTGCGATCTATCCAAGCTTAAATATCCAAAATGCAAGTTAACGAAACCCTTTAACTATAGGGGTTTCAAAATGAATTAGCCCTGCCTGATATTTTTAATTATATTTATTCTTGACTTAGGTCGATGTAATTTAGTGATATGATCAACATGACTATTTGTATTAAAAGGTTAATGGTAGCGACTTCATCTGTATTTTGTGTTACCGCACTAGAAGCGGGGAACTTGCCTGATGAGATGCCCGAATATATAACGACGGTGAAACCTGTTTTCAGTCAACGTATAATTGATGCGAGCGGGAGTATATCCAATGCATTAGCAAATTACAAACTAAGTGTTGCCAAGTTTAATGAGGCTTCGCGTAATTGTAACTTAAGCATTGAAGTGCAATCAACAAGCTATGCAATCACAGAAA
>CALBVY010000060.1 GCA_937969495.1 uncultured Verrucomicrobiales bacterium
TTAGAATAGTCATAACTTCCAATTGTCCGACTGGAGTTTGCAATGGTAATGGACCCGTCATTAACTGCAGGAAGATCATTTCCAAGAGCTACTCCAAACCCCCCGTCGCCTCTTATACTTCCAGAACCAAGATGAAGATTCACACTTTGCACACCTGCAGAGTCAGTGATTACTTTGGCACCGTCAATTTCGATTGATGCACTGCCCTCGGAACCATCACCAGGATCTAAGGTTATTCCAGCTGCACTAGATGTAGCTCTATTAAATAAAGACAATATATTATTCGAATCGAGCTCCATTTGTTGAGCTATCCCATTATTTCCATCGTCGTACCCCCAATTCCATTTCGCGCGACTTGTATCATTAGCAATCATCGCAATATTAGCCAAGTTACCTCCGCTAGTTACCAAATATTGCAGAGTTACCCCGCCAAGAGTTGTATTGTAACCAACAGTCAAAAACCTACCATCCATGGTTAAGCTCCCATCTTCTGCTGGTGACGCTGTAGAATCTTCCGTAATAAGATGATCTCCTACAAGAGTTGCCGCATTCGATGAGGCTAAACCAAAGATAGAAACAAGTAGGGCAGAGTAAGATTTTTGATATATCGTATTTCTTTTCATGATATTGAGGTGTTCGAGTTATTAATTGTTAGCAATCTGTTGGGAAACACCCGCCCTTGTCAAATCAAAATCACCCATATGGTAAAAATACACGACTCAGCCCTGCTGTACACAGCTCTGGCCGAGGCACACAGCCACAATCACCCCTAGGATGTTACCCTAGCTAGGAAAGTATCTATTTCGCTCTATGCAATGCTCAACACCTGCTCGATGATACGGCGCGGATTAGGCAGCTGCTCGTCTTCGACGTAGGGGGAGTAAATCGCTGGTGCATCCAGTGAGCAAACACGCTTTACTGGGGCATCCAGATGATCAAATGCATGCTCTTGAATGAGTGTGGTGATCTGGGCAGATACACCGCAGAAGGGTTTGCTTTCGTCTACGAGGACAGCGCGGTTTGTCTTCATGACACTGTCAATGATGGCTTGCTGATCGAGTGGGCGAATGGAGCGGAGATCAAGCACCTCGGCACTAATGCCGTGCTCGCTCTGGAGTGTTTCTGCCGCCTCAAGTGCGCGCAGCACACTACGTCCGTGGGCGATGAGGGAGATGTCTGAACCTTCACGTTTAATATCCGCTTTACCAAGAGGCGCGAGGTGATCTCCATCGGCTGGGTCTGGCACTGGGCCGCTCATGCCGTAGAGAAGGGTATTCTCCATGATGTAAACGGGATCATTGTCACGGATAGCTGTTTTCATCAGGCCTTTGGCATCGGCTGGCGTCGCTGGGGAGCAGACTTTGAGACCAGGAAATGCGGCGAAGAGGCCTTCTGGTGTGTGTGAGTGGGTGGCACCTACGTTGGTGCCGCCATTGGCTGGGCCACGCATTACGATCGGGCAATGACAAAGTCCACCTGACATGTAGCGGACATTGGCGGCGTTATTAACAAGCTGATCAAAGGCAACGGAGTGGAAGGACCAAAACATCAGCTCCATAACAGGGCGAATACCTAACATGGAGGCACCTATACCCATACCGATAAAGCCGGCCTCGGAGATGGGGGTATCAACGATGCGTTTATCGCCCCATTTTTCCCAGAGGCCCTCGGTTACTTTGTAGGCACCGTTGTATTGGGCAACTTCCTCACCCATGATGACGACGTTTTCATCCCTTGTGAGTTCTTCGTCGAGAGCTTCGCGGATGGCGTGGCGGTATAGAATTTCGCGCATGATTAGAATGTGTGAAGTGATCAGAGATCAGTGATGAAAAAGATTAATCGTTAAAGAAGTGACGGCCTATCTTACTGGCCTCGGTGTTATTATCTGTCTCCCAGTAAACGTCATCAAAGATGGCCTCTACGGTAGGAGCTGGTGACTCATCGGCAAACTTGGCGGAATCAGTGGCCGCTTGCTTAGCCTCTTTATCGATGGCATCTGCCTCAGCATCGGTAAATACAGCTTCCTCAATGAGGCGGCGGCGCCAGAGACGGATGGGATCATGGTACGTTTTGTATTTTTCAATCTCATCAGGCGTACGGTATTTCTTAGCATTGGCATCCGCGACGGAGTGCCCGTAGTAGCGATAGGTGGCGATCTCTAACACGGTAGGTTTACTTTCCTTTCTAGCACGCTCTATCGCGATGTGAGTCTTGGCGCGAACTTCGTAGAGGTCTTCGCCATTCACAAGATCCCAGTCCATGTCATAAGCTTCTGCACGCTGGGCGAGGCAGTCTTTGTAAGCACTGGAGCGTTGCTGACTGGTCCCCATGGAGTAGCCATTGTTCTCGATGATATAAACCACTGGGATATCAAAGAGGGCGGCAATATTCAGCGACTCATGAAAAGCTCCCTGATTCACTGCGCCATCACCCATGTAGCAGAGGCAGCAGCCTTGGAGATTTTTATATTTCACTGCGTAGGCGAGACCTAGCCCTAGAGGGGTCTGCCCGGCAACGATACCGTGTCCGCCCCAGAAGTTACGTGATGGGTCAAAGAGGTGCATTGAGCCTCCCTTACCTTTAGCACTACCAGTGGCCTTACCGTAGAGCTCTGCCATGCAGGGGTTCATATCCATTCCTACGGTGAGGGCATGACCGTGGCAACGGTAGGCGGTGATGACGTGATCATTATCCCCGCAGAGAGAGATTGTCCCAACTGCGACAGATTCCTGACCGATGTAAAGATGGAGAAATCCGCCCATTTTCCCGCCGTTGTAGAACTTCAGGGCGGTCTGCTCAAAGCGGCGAATCCGCACCATCTGACGGTAAAATTCTATCTTATCAGCATTGGTCAGATCTTTATTGACCTTGGATTGGGAAAAATCGAGTGAGGTAGGTGGAGAGTCCATCATATATTCAGTGGCAGTTGATAAAGCGCATAGGGGGTGCTGACGAGAGGTGCAAGCTCAAAGCGATTTGACAGCCCGTCAAGTGAAGACGCACACTAAACGAGGATTAGGAAAAGTGACCAGAAAAATGGGGTGAGAATCATTCATACTACGAGTTCAGCATCCTCAAAGCATCGCGGAGAAGCTCCTCAGTAGGCGCACTGGGCTTTAACTTCATCACGGCGGCTACGGCTTTACGGGCTTCAGCCTGCTTATAGCCCAGCCCGATTAATGCGGACTCTGCATCAATGGCGGCACTTGGCACAGTATCACCTGCGGCTGCCTGCCATGCTTCTGCAACACCCACCTTATCCTTCAGCTCCAGAATAATACGCTCGGCTGTTTTTTTCCCCAAACCTTTAATCTGAGAGAGTGCAGGAGCATCTCCATTAACCACACAGTTTTTAAAATGATCCACCGGCATACCACTCAGCACCGCCATACCAATGGCTGGCCCAATACCTGAAACCCGCTCAATGAGTAATAGAAAAAGATCTTTCTCCGCATCCGAGGCAAATCCGTAGAGGGTATGTGCCGTTTCACGGATATGCAGGTGCGTACGTAGATCTACTTCAAGGCCCTCTACAGGATTAAGCGCATCATAAGTGCTCAGTGACACCGTCAGCATGTAGCCCACTCCATTGACATCCACCACCAGCCTGCCAGGCAGAGCCTCTAACACTTTTCCTCGAAGTCGCGCAATCATTTGAGGGTGATTACACCTGCTTCAGCCCCTATGCGTCAACAGCAATCCTCTGACCGCATACTTTGCCAACTCGCCTACTTATGACATCAAGGCTGCTCGATGAAATCCATCATCTTTTCTGTAATAAAGCCAACACAGCGGACACAACTCTTGACTCTTGTTTCTTATCTATTGATTCTCTCACCCATGAATGTTCTCGTTGTAGGAGGTGCTGGGTATATCGGCAGTCACTGTGTAAAACAGCTTCAAGCCGCTGGTCACCATGCATTGGTACTGGATAACCTTGTCTATGGGCACCGTGCCGCGGTCTCCAATGACACTCCCTTTTTCCAAGAAGACCTTGGGAATCGAGCTGCTGTTAGCCAACTCCTCGTTGATCAGAAAATCGATATTGTCATGCACTTTGCCGCCTACGCCTACGTGGGGGAATCTGTCACCGAACCTCTTAAATATTACGAAAATAACACCGGCAATACCATTCAGCTCTTACTCGCCATGCAGGATGCCGGAGTGGATAAGTTTGTCTTCTCATCCACCTGCGCCACGTACGGAGAACCCAATACACTCCCCATCGTAGAAAACCTCCCTCAATCTCCCATTAACCCCTATGGCCAGACTAAGCTTCAGGTGGAAGCCATCCTCAAAGACCTCGCCCATGTTGGTAAGATCTCTTCCGCCGTATTCCGCTACTTTAATGCCGCAGGAGCCTCAGAAGACGGCTGCATAGGCGAGCATCATTCTCCCGAAACTCACCTCATTCCTCTGGCCATTGATGCCGCTACTGGTAGACGTGCCGCGCTCAAAATCTTTGGCACAGATTACCCAACACCCGATGGCACTTGCCTGCGTGACTACGTCCATGTGGATGACCTCTCACGCGCGCACATCGCCGTGTTTGATCAGTTAGGAAAAGCTAACACATTCGTTGATTACAACCTCGGCACAGGGAGGCCTACTTCCGTCAAAGAAATCCTCACCGCTGTGGAAAAAGTTACAGGCTTCAAGGTACCAGCCGAAGACGCCCCACGCCGCGAAGGTGATCCCCCATCCCTCTACGCAGATAATACCAAAGCTCGCACCGAACTAGGATGGGAACCCAAATACATGGACATTGAGTCCACCATCGCCACCGCCTGGAAGTGGCACGAGAGCAATCCGGAGGGATATGCGGATCAATAAATCAAATTAATTTACCACACCACTCTATGCACTCAGACCTTTACTACTGCCCAGACTACTTTGCCTACACACGTAGAAAATCACGTGAAATCACCGTAGGGAACGTAGGCATCGGCGGTGATAACCCCATCAGAGTGCAGTCTATGATCACCTCAGATACCCGTGACACGGAGGCATGTGTCAAACAGGTTCTTGATCTTGCTGAGGCTGGATGTGAAATTGTTAGGATCACCGCGCAAACAAAAAAATATGCGGAAAACCTAGAACACATCCGCGATGGTGTTCGAGCCGCCGGCTGCAATGTGCCACTGGTTGCCGATATCCATTTTAAGCCTGATGCCGCCTTCGAGGCCGCAAAATGGGTGGAGAAAATCCGAGTCAACCCTGGGAACTACGCTGATAAAAAGAAATTCGAGATCCGGGAATACACCGATGAACAATATGCTGCCGAGTTAGAGCGCATCCGTGAGGACTTTGCCCCGCTTGTAGCACTCTGCAAGGAGCTTGGACGCGCCATGAGGATCGGCACCAATCACGGTTCACTTTCTGACCGTATCATGAACCGCTACGGTGACACTCCGCTCGGCATGGTAGAGAGCGCTCTTGAGTTTGCCCGCATTGCACGTGATCTCGACTATCACAACTTCTGCTTTTCCATGAAAGCCTCTAACCCCAAGGTAATGATCGAGGCTTATCGGCTACTCGTAGCGCGACTTGATCAAGAAGGTGATGACTGGAACTACCCCATTCATCTTGGTGTCACAGAAGCCGGTGATGGTGAGGATGGCAGGATCAAATCAGCTATTGGGATCAGCTCTCTGTTAGCCGATGGCGTTGGTGATACCGTCCGCGTTTCACTTACCGAAGACGCTGTCTATGAAATACCTGTTGCCAAGGCCATCGTAGCCAGCATTGAACGCTCTCAGCTCAAAGAAGACCCCGCTGGCGCACAGCGCGGCACCCTGTCTTATGATCCATTTTCCTACCAAAGGCGTCTTAGCCATGAACTAGAAATTAATGGTCATAAGTTAGGTGCTAGTAATACCATCAGGGTATTCACCTCACGGAAAAAATGGGACGCGCTCGCACACAAGATCGATAAGCTGGGGGACTTCACCCCAGAAGCCATTGCAGAAGATTCTAACATTATCGAACTTGACCCTTGGGACACGGCTTCCATCCAAGAAATTAACGCTGTGCAAGAGCCACAGCTAGTCACAGTCAAAGACGGCTGTCATGGCGCAGCTGTGATCCACGCATTCCGCCTGTTAGCATCTAAGCTATCCGCTCACCACCCTATCCTACTGAAGGACACCCTAACTCCCTCCAACGATAAAAACGCCGACTTCCTCGACAATTTAATTACCGCAGCACGGAACATTGGCTCTTTACTCTGTGATGGCATCGGTGACGCCATCCTCATCCAAGGAGAAGAAGCCCCCGGTCAATCACTCCGCCTCGCCTACAATGTCCTGCAAGCCGCAGGCTCACGTATTTTCAAAACTGACTACGTAGCCTGCCCATCGTGTGGCCGCACCCTCTTTAATCTTCAGGAAACAACCCAAAAGATCCGTGCCGCAACAGGCCACCTCAAGGGGGTAAGAATCGCCATCATGGGCTGTATCGTGAACGGTCCGGGGGAAATGGCAGATGCAGACTTCGGCTACGTCGGCGGCGCACCTAACAAAATTAATCTCTACGTCGGCAAACAAGCGGTGAAATTTAACATCCCCGAGGCAGAGGCTGTAGAACGTCTGATTGACCTGATCAAAGAGCATGACAAATGGATCGATGCGCCTGTGGCTGTAGCTAATCCCTAAACCATCTAAAGAGCTTCAATCTGCCGCCACACCCCTTCAGCCTGCCCCTCTTCTGTACGGATAAATAGCTCCTGTAGGCCTTTTGAACTTTGTGTCACGGCTTTGAGTCCACCTGAGACTGCACGCTGCACACGGACATCTCCAGTTTTACCATTTTTTCCCAGTGATTTGCCACCATAAGAGTGGCCGATGATAACACCCACAACTCCAGGGAAAGCCTCAATTTTACGAATCGCCTTCAAGCACTCTTTGGAAGAGCTTTGATGTCGACCGCGTGAAGGCATCAATAGAGAATGCAGATTAAAGACTCTCTTGTGAAGCCCTCATCCACACCATAAGAACTTATTTTACCGATCATGAAAATCTGAAGTTCTTTATCCGTAATTCTTAAAAAGATTACGTATCCTATTATTTAACATTGCATCGATACAGCGCCTATTCCACATTTAACACGCTCATTATGAAAACTATACCATCTTTTTTCTGGATATCGTGTGTTATCGCACTTTTCAGCATTATTTCCTCTACCGAAAAAATTTCTGCTGAAGAACAACCGTCCGAGGAAAGTGAAATCGATCGTATCCTCGCGGAGAAATTCCCACTGCCCCAGAATGTTCCACTTCATGAGCTCGTAGATGATTACACCCAGCTGCCATCGCGTTTTATACCGAAGGAAATCATGGTCAATATACCATTAGAATACACCCCAAAGGATCAAGCTGCTCCTGAAAAAAAACAAAACCTGCAAGCTAATCATTTGGCAAAAGTAGTTAAAATATCAGCCACTGAAATCATTATCTCTCCCACCGCTCAATCTGGTCTTGAATCCCGTGTTGCCATCAAGAATACAGATTTCAAAACCCGCATTGAGAAGCTCTATGATCTCCTCATGAAGGATGCACACCAGCAGGTGTATAAAAAGCGACAAGCAATGCGCCCCAAAATAGCAGCGGAGCTACGAAGAAAAAAACCGCAAGTCTCAGAGTTTAACCCTAAAAAATATGGCAAAAAATTTTCCGGTGCCTATTTTCCCAAACTCAGAAATGGCCTCGGTCAGAAAGTTGACCACGAAGTTCCACTTGGACCCATCGCAGGTAAAGCATTAGCCTTATTCCATGGCAAAGAGGCTACCATCACTGAGCTATGGCCTAAAGGCCCAGGCGCTAAAGCAGGTCTGAAAGTGGGAGATCGTATCATCAAGGTAAATGGTAAATCGTTTAGCGAATACCCTCCCGAAAAAGGTGATAATCTGGAAGGCTTCCCCAAAGATATAGGTATGGCCATCATCGCAGCTCAAGCCACAGGAGCTCCTCTTACCCTTACTATACATCGTGAAGAAAACGAAAAAGAAATCCCTATTCCTCTCTCTCAGCTACCAGCATTCAGTGACACCTACCCTGCAGACTGCCCACGTTCATCATTCATCATCACCACTGCCGCTGAATGGCTAATTGCGAATCAAAAAGATAACGGCACATGGCAGAACCAAGACTATACCAACGCCTGGGCCGCTCTCAGCTTGCTAGCAACAGGAAATAAAGAGTATCAAAGTGAGATCAAAAAAACCGCACGTCATTTTGCTGAAAAATATGCCATGAAAAGCAACCCTTCAAATGAAGAGCTGATGAAAAGATTTAGCGGTGGGCTTGATAACTGGCGACACTGCATAGTAGGTATTTTCCTCGCAGAGTATTATCTCGCTACGGGTGACAAAAAGATGCTCCCAGCCATTGAGGCATGTTCTCGCCGTATGGAAGCTCGTTTACAGCCAGAAACTGGAAGACTCGGCCACCAAGACACAGAGCTCCCCTACCGAGGTTTTGGCCTCGTGATCATTAACGTACAGGCTCATATCCTCTGGGCGCTACATGCTCAGATCAATCACAACGAGTGGAACTGGGAGCCCTGGGAACTCTCTTACCGAGCTGTTACCGCAGCCATGGGAAAACCAGGTGTAATCGGCTACAGCAAGGCTAGCCGAGGGCCTGCCCAGTCTGGCACGCGGACAGGAGCTATGGCCACTGCTCTAGCCCTCGTAGATAAAGAAAAAAGCACACGTCGCAAGATGGGAGATTGGCTAGTAGAAAAGCATCGTCGGCTACTAGACACTCATTCCATGACTTCTCTAGGTCTTATATTCGGTTTGATGGGCATCAAAAATACCGAACCTCGAAAACTCCCAGATTGCTATCAAAGCTTCCAGTGGAAATACGCGCTAGTGACCCCCCCACATGCCGATCATGGCCTGTTTTATTTTGGCCAGAAGGTAAATCATAATGGCGATAAATACCTCAATCATCAGATGGTAGCAAACTGGATGACTATTCTCACCCTAAGCACTCAGCGTTCAGACACACTCTGGGTATTTGGTAACCGCAAGAATGAATGGTATAAGTAAGCGCTTTCAGGTGGGCAGTCCTCAAGGTTTTTTGATCCATACTCTTCTCGCCGATCTTTTTTATCAATACGGAGAGAAGTTGATTTGACATCGCCCCTGTGTAAGCCAAGGCTCGCGCAAGTTACTAAAGATTATGATTCCCGATATTTTAGATAGTCATTTGCAGTCTACACTCAGCGAAATTAAGGCTGATGGACTTTATAAATCTGAGCGATTGATAGGCTCATCGCAGAATAGCCAAATCACCCTCAAGGACGGCCGTAGCGTCATTAATCTGTGCGCCAATAACTATCTTGGCTTGGCAGATGACCCTCGGGTGATGGAAGCGGCAGAACGCGCGCTTAAGGACTGGGGCTTCGGTATGGCCTCTGTTCGCTTCATCTGCGGCACCCAGACTCTGCACCGCGAATTAGAAGAGAAAATTTCCGAGTTTCTAGGTACTGAAGACACCATTCTCTACCCATCATGCTTTGATGCTAACGGCGGACTTTTTGAAGTCCTACTCAGTGCTGAAGATGCCATTATCTCAGACAGCCTCAATCACGCCTCGATCATTGATGGCGTGCGGCTCTGTAAGGCGCAGCGCTATCGTTATGCCAATAATAACATGGCAGATCTTGAAGCCAAACTACAAGAAGCAGATCGCGCTGGAGCACGCTTTAAGATGATCACCACGGATGGCGTTTTTTCCATGGATGGTATCATCTGTCAGTTAGATGAAGTGCACCGACTTGCTGAGAAGTATAATGCCATTGTCCACTTTGATGACTGTCACTCTACCGGATTCCTCGGCGCACGTGGCCGTGGCACCCATGAGCACTGTGGTTTATTTGGAAAAATCGACCTCACCACCGGGACTCTAGGAAAAGCGCTAGGCGGAGCCTCAGGAGGATACACCTCCGGGAAAAAAGAAATCATCGAACTCCTTCGCCAGCGATCTAGACCGTATTTATTTTCCAACAGTATTGCACCTGTGATTGTAGCGGCCTCCCTTGAGGTATTTAAAATACTCACTGAGTCCACTGAACTAGCGGACCGCGTAAAGGCTAATACAGAGTATTTCCGTAATCAGCTCGCTACCACTGGCTTCACCGTAGCGGGCGCTGATCACCCGATCTGCCCAGTGATGATTGGAGATGCCGCGCTCTCCCAGAAGTTCTCTGAACGACTGCTAGAAAAAGGAGTATTTGCCATCGGCTTCTTCTACCCTGTGGTGCCACACGGCAGTGCACGTATCCGCACTCAAGTAGGTGCAGGGCATACGCGCGAACAGCTAGATCGCGCCATTGAAGCTTTTGTCGAAACCGGAAAAGAACTTGGCATCATTAGCTAACTAACACTGCCCCTATTTCGCATGAAAGCACTCGTTAAAGCTAAACCTGAACAAGGATTATGGTTAGAGGATGTTCCAGAGCCTGAATGTGGCCCAATGGATGTGCTGATCCGCATTCAGAAAACATCCATCTGCGGTACTGATTTTCACATTTGGAAATGGGATGACTGGGCGCAAAAAACCATTAAAACCCCGCTAGTCATTGGGCATGAATTTTGCGGAGAAATTGTTGCCGTAGGAAGTGGCGTGGAAGACTTCGTTATCGGTGAACGTGTGTCCGGTGAAGGTCATATTGTCTGTGGCCACTGCCGAAGTTGTCTAGCCGGACGCCGCCACCTTTGCCCTAACACATTGGGTGTAGGCATCCACCGCCCAGGTGCTTTTGCCGAGTATCTTGCGATCCCCGCTAGCAATGCTTACAAGGTGCCCGATGAGATACCATCTGACGTCGTCTCTTCCTTTGACCCCCTGGGGAATGCAGTTCACACTGCTCTGTCTTGGGACCTAACAGCGGAAGATATTTTAATTACTGGAGCTGGCCCAATAGGGTGTATGGCCGCTGCGGTAGCTCGCTTTGCAGGTGCTCGTCACGTTGTGGTCACGGATGTAAACCCCTACCGCCTCGATCTTGCTAAAAAACTGGGCGCCACCCGCGTAGTGGATGTTTCCAAGGAATCGCTGAGTGATGTAAAAGCTGAACTTGATATGAAGGAAGGCTTTGACGTGGCGATGGAAATGTCAGGCCATCCAAGTGGCCTCAATGACATCCTCGAACACACATCAAATGGAGCCAAGGT
The DNA here is from genome assembly GCA_937969495.1 of uncultured Verrucomicrobiales bacterium. Lineage (GTDB taxonomy): Bacteria > Verrucomicrobiota > Verrucomicrobiia > Verrucomicrobiales > Akkermansiaceae > Oceaniferula. The sequence continues at coordinate 11,182 of CALBVY010000060.1, forward strand.
CTCACTTCTCGGTATCTTTCCAAAAGACTTTGCCATCAACTGGGACAAAGTTATTTTCAAAGGGCTTGTCCTCAAGGGAATTTACGGGCGTGAGATGTATGAGACATGGTATCGTATGTCATCCATGATCCGGGCAGGTCTAGATATTAGCCCCGTGCTGACTCATCAGTTTCACTACAGCGAGTTCCAAAAAGGCATTGATGTCATTCAATCTGGAAACTGCGGTAAAGTGGTTCTTAACTGGGACTAACCACTAAGAAAAAACCGGCTGCCCCCTACTTGCTGACCATATCGCGTTTGTGAATCAAATGCGTCACCAGAGATGTCCATCCTGTTTGATGAGATGCCCCAAGGCCTTCTCCTGTTTCTGCATGGAAGTACTCGTGAAATAGAATTAAGTCCTGCCAGTGATCTTTCTCCGCATAACGGCTAGCATCACCAAAACACGGGCGTATACCATTTTTACCCGGAGTAAATAAACTCACAAGTCTAGCGCAGATATCATGCGCCACCTCACGGAGGTTTGCCTGTTTCCCTGAACCCACAGGATACTCCACAGTAAAGGAGTCACCGTAATAGAAATAGTAACGTTCAAGTGCCTCGATCAGAAGGTAGTTGGTGGGGAACCACACAGGGCCACGCCAGTTCGAGTTCCCTCCAAACATATCTGTCTCTGATTCCCCAGGTGTGTAGCGCACCTCATTGGTCTTACCACCATGACTAAAGATAAAGGGCTTTTCCTCATGCGCCTTACTCAGTGAGCGAATACCATGAGGAGAAAGAAACTCCTTAGGATCTAACATTCTCTCTAGCGTCCTGCGGAGTTGCTCTTCAGACGCTACAGAAAGTAAGATCAGATCACCAATATCACGTTTCTTGGTACGGCGGAAGGATATGTACTTTAACATATCAGGCCTGTTAGATAAAAACCAATCGACCCGACGCTTAAAGTCCGGGAGCCTATCCAACGTGCCCTGCGTAAGCGTCATCGTTGCAAACAGAGGTAACAATCCCACTAGCGAGCGAGTCCGTAGGTGCATAGGCTCATTACTATTAATCATAAGCTGATCGTAGTAGAAGCCATCCTCCTCATTCCAGAGACCCGTACCACCGATGGTATTAATCGCATCCGTGATATTAACAAAATGCTCAAAGAACTTGGATGCGATATCTTCATAAGCGGGGTTCTCTGGTGCTAGCTCAAGAGCCATGGCTAGCATCGTAAGGCAATAGCTCGCCATCCATGCCGTGCCATCCGCTTGATTAAGTGTGGAGCCATCTGGTAATGCATGGGACCGATCAAAAACACCAATGTTATCCAATCCGAGGAACCCACCACCAAAGACGTGCCGCCCCTCGCTATCTTTTCTATTCACCCACCACGTAAAGTTAATAAGGAGCTTCTGAAATGCCTTTTCTAAGAAAACCAGATCGCGCTGCCCCTGAGGTGCTCCTATTTTATACACACGCCATACAGCCCATGCATGCACAGGAGGATTCACATCAGAAAAGTTCCACTCGTAAGCTGGTAGCTGTCCATTGGGATGCATATACCATTCCCGCATTAACAACAGGAGCTGATCCTTGGCAAAGTCAGGATCAATAGCAGCAAAGGCAATCATGTGAAAGGCGGAGTCCCAGGCAGCAAACCATGGATACTCCCACTTATCAGGCATGGAAAACACATCTTGCGCATAAACGTGCTGCCAATCATGATTCCTACCTTGCAAACGGCGTGAGGGTAGTGGCCTACCATCCGGACTATGAGTCAGCCAGTCTTTAACAACAAAGTGATAGAACTGCTTGGTCCACAGTAACCCCGCGTAAGACTGCCGGCACACTAACTTCTCTTCAGGTGAGAGATGCTGGGGAATCTTATCATGATAAAACTCATCACACTCCCTAACACGAGCGGCGAGCGTTTCTTCAAATTCTCCAAAAGATGGAAACCCATTATCTTCCCCCTCCCGGTGGAGACGACAACGGATCGAAACCGATTGCCCAGAGGCGATATTAAGCTGGAAAACCGCTGACGCCTTGGTGCCGGTTTGCTTCGGATTAACAGCATCTTTTGCACCATTGATAAGATGGCGGTGAAAAGCATCCTTGGTGTAAGGACTGTTACTTTTTCTTGAGAAAATCAATTCCTCGTTTGTTTCGTTTTCGGTAAAAAGCCAGCTCTCTGGATGACTCTCAGCAGAAGATTCTGCATGAAATACAAACTTCCCTAATGTCTCATGATCAATCTTGAGAACACCGTCTTCCAAAGTCATACTGGGCTTTCTAAAAGGCTTTTCGCTTTTATTCCCACCCTCCCAGATATTACGCAACCATACCATCGGCAGCACATGAATAGGTGCCTCATCTGGCCCCCTGTTGGTCACGGTGATTTTCCACAGAATATCTTCAGGAGTGCGTTTGGCAATTTCCTGAACCACATCAAAATAACGGTCTTCATCAAACACCCCAAGATCCTCCAGCTCTACTTCTGGATCACGTCGCGTGAGTTTACTATTTGCCTCCAGTAGCGCACTATAGGGATACTCACACTGTGGATATTTATAGAGCACCTTGGTATAGGAATGGGAAGGGCTGGAGTCTAAGTAATAGTAACACTCCTTACAGTCTTCACCATGATTACCCTCATGGCCACCAAACCCAAAAAGGCGCTCCTTAAGGATAGGATCTTTACCATTCCAAAGTGCAGGGGCAAAACAAAGCCTACCGCGGCGGTCTGACCAGCCATTCAGCCCATCTTCACTCCAGCGATACACCCTACTCCGTGCCTGATCATGTGGAAATGCAGACCAACAATGACCATGATCTGAATAATCTTCACGCACCGTCCCCCACTGCCGCTCGCTAAGATAAGGCCCCCAACGCAACCAATTCTTGGCGCGTTCACGGTTTTCTCTAATACGCTGGTTTTCAGGAATCATATCAAGGCGGCAGTGACTACGGGCTGTTCAAATAAATCATCCTCTAGATAAGCCAAAGTAGACTGATAAAATTACTTAGCCACCTCTTGGCTATCTACATTGAGCCCCATGGCTGCGGCACGCTTTGCCCAGAGAGCACGTGCAAGCACCTGCATATCTTCATTACGATCTGCTTCATCCATAATCTCCATTCCCAGCAAGGTCTCTACCACATCCTCCATGGTAACCACCCCATCCATACCGCCAAATTCATCCACCACTAACATCAGGTGCTGCTTCTCCTGAGTCATCATTGTAAAGGTATGATAGATGGAATCATTTCCAGACACAGCCTTGATATCCCGGATGAATTCTACGATGGTTTTACCCTTATCTGCATTCAATAACTTCGCAGACATGATGTCACTTTTCAGTACAAATCCAGTGATATGATCACGTTCTTTTTCAAAAACAGGGACTCGCGAAAAGGGGCGGGGCATCGCTTCGGTCAGAAACTCATCCACAGTAGTCGATTGACTCAGCGCGTAAACCACCGTCCGTGGAGTCATAATGTCACGCACCTTGGAGGACTTAAACATAAAGAGATTTTGTAAAATACGGTTCTCATCATCTTCCAGTTCACCAGTCTGAGAGCCTATCTCGGCCATTGCTACTAGCTCAGCGCGGCTTACCCCATGGGCGGCTCCGTCACCTCCTAGCATCTTGGTGATCATCTTCAGCACAGGCTGAGGCCATGGCGGCAGATAGGTAAGCACCCAGATCATAACACGTAGAATAAAGGTAGTGGGAGAAGCGAGGACACGCCAAAGTTTAGCCCCCAAAGTCTTAGGGATAATCTCAGAGAGAATAAGCACCAGAAGGGTGAGCACACCTGCAAAAATAGCCTCGCCAGTGTCATTATAGAGCACCTTCCACTGCGCACCAGCACCCGCAGCTCCCATGGTGTGTGCAATGGTGTTTAACGTAAGGATGGCTGAGAGCGGCTCATCCACCTTCTCCTTCATCTTCGCTAGATGCTTAGCGTATTTTTTTTCCGATGAAAGTTCATGCTGAACAAAGCCAGGGGTGACTGACAGCAAGACAGCCTCCAGAATAGAACACAGAAAAGACACACCAAGTGCCAGTAAAACGTAGAATATCAGTAAGCCCATTGCGTATGAATATGAAGCTACATAAACGCATAACGCATCTTAAACAAGGAATATCCAACTGTCTTTCTGATAACACCTCTTTAAATACCCTATTCTGGACATTTTAGGACTTCTTGGAAACGTAATCAACTAACCAGTCTCCCACCTCAGATGTCTTATAGGCATTATCCCCAGAGAGGTCTTCTGTGCAATATTCTGCTGCTAAGGACGCATCCACAGCCTCACGGATCAGCTTACCCTCGTCCATAAGATCGAAGGCGTATTCGAACATCATTGCGGCGGAGAGCACAGTGGCGAGTGGATTGGCGATATCTTTTCCAGCAGCTTGTGGATAAGAGCCGTGAATAGGCTCAAAGACACTGGTGTGAACCCCCATCGATGCTGATGGCAGCATCCCCATGGAGCCAGTGATCACAGATGCTTCATCGGTAAGAATGTCACCAAACATATTTTCCGTCACCATGACATCAAAACTCTTTGGCCACTGGATGATGCGCATGGCGGCATTATCGACGAGCATGAATTCAGTCTCCACATCAGGGTATTGAGGTGCCATTTCCTGACCAATCTCACGCCAGAGACGCGAGCTCTCCAGTACGTTGGCTTTATCCACGATAGTGAGTTTTTTCCGGCGCTTCATCGCATACTCATAACCGAGCTTAAGGATACGTTCGATTTCTTCACGGGTATAGACACAGGTATCAAAAGCGCTATTACCATCGTCTGTGCGCCCTCTCTCACCAAAGTAAATCCCACCAGTAAGCTCACGGACACACATAAAGTCGACACCATCCACTAGATCCGTGCGGAGAGGAGACTTATCAATAAGAGAGGGGAAACTCACCACGGGACGGAGATTTGCGTAAAGGCCAAGCTTCTTACGCATTCCTAACAAGCCTTGCTCTGGGCGCACCGTCGCTTTGGGGTTATTATCGTATTTAGGGTCACCTATGGCACCAAAGAGAACAGCGTCTGATTGCATACACAGCTCATGCGTGGCTTCTGGATAAGGATCCCCCACTTCATCAATGGCGCAGGCGCCCATCAGCCCATGTTCATAGCTGAGCTCATGACCGAATTGATCACAAATGGCTTGAGTAACTTTGAGTGCTTGATAGATAACTTCCGGGCCAATGCCGTCGCCGGCGAGAACTGCGATGTTTAGTTTCATAGTGATCTGATGGTTTTCTTTGTTAGGTGAGAATTTTAGTAGAAGCTCGTCCGCTCCCACGCTTCGATTTTTTCCTTATTACTCATTAGGTAGTCAATGTCATCATAGCCATTAAGTAGACAGTTTTTCTTATAGCCATTGATCTCGAAGCTCTCCGAGTCCCCAGCAACATCAAGGGTAATGGTCTGCTCGGGAAGATCTACGGTCACTGAGGTCTTAGGGTCTGCTTGGATCGCTTTAAATAACTTAATCAGAAATGCCTCTGAGACCTGCACGGGTAACACACCATTATTGAGTGAGTTGCCCTTAAAGATATCGGCAAAAAAACTGGAGACTACGACGCGGATTCCGTAACCAGCAATCGCCCAGGCAGCGTGCTCACGGCTGGATCCACTGCCAAAGTTCTTCCCCCCCACGAGGATCTCCCCACTGTAGATGGGGTCATTCAATACGAAGTCCGGCTTTGGTTGGTTATTTTTATCGTAGCGCCAGTCACGAAAGAGATTGTCCCCAAAGCCCTCTTTGGTAGTGGCCTTAAGAAAACGCGCAGGGATGATCTGGTCCGTATCCACATTTTCAATGGGTAAAGGAATACAGGTTGAGGTAACGGTGGAGAATTTTTCGATAGCCATATGAATCAATGGTGAGTTGCAAATAATAAAGGATCAATGAACTAGACCAGCGCCGGCTCGCGAGCTTCCAGCATACTTCGGGGATCTGCCACCTCACCTTGAATGGCCGCAGCGGCGGCGGTGAGCACACTGGCAAGTAATGTCCGAGAGCCAGGACCTTGACGACCTTCAAAGTTACGGTTCGAAGTAGAAACACTGTATTTCCCCGCTGGAATCTTATCCTCATTCATCGCCAAACAGGCGGAACAACCAGGCTGACGCATCACAAATCCAGCTTCGGTGAGAATATCAATTAACCCTTCCTCGCGTGCTTGCTTTTCCACACGACGACTACCGGGGACAATCCATGCTGTGACGTGCTCGGCCTTTTTTCTCCCCTTTACAAAACTACAGAATGCTCGGAGATCTTCAATACGCCCATTAGTGCATGATCCCACGAATACAAAATCGATTTTTTTCCCTATCAGCTGATCACCAGGCTGGAATCCCATATAGTCCATGGACTGCTTAAAGGTGGCCTGCCCGGCTTCATCAATTTCATCCAGAGTGGGGATGGAGCCTGTAATCCCTACACCCATTCCTGGGTTCGTGCCGTAGGTGATCATGGGCTCAATATCGGAGGCATCAAAGTGAAATACCTGATCAAACTCAGCGCCTACATCCGTCTTTAAAGTCTGCCAGTAAGCAAGTGCTTCATCCCAGTCTGCGCCCTTGGGGGCAAAATCACGTCCCTCGATGTAGTCAAAGGTTGTCTGGTCAGGGGCGATTAATCCGCCACGTGCCCCCAGCTCAATACTCATGTTACACAAAGTCATCCGCGCCTCCATGGAAAGTGCTGTGATGGCTGATCCAGCAAACTCAACAAAATACCCCGTACCTCCACCTGTAGAAAGCTGAGAGATCACGTAGAGGATAATATCTTTAGCAGCGACCGCCTCCCCAAGCTCACCATCAATCTTGATCAGCATCGTCTTAGGGCGCGGCTGAAGGATACACTGGCTGGCAAAAACCATCTCTACCTCACTCGTACCAATCCCAAACGCAATGGTGCCAAACGCTCCGTGAGTAGAGGTATGACTATCACCACAAACAATGGTCATCCCCGGTAGCGTGTAACCATTTTCTGGCCCCACAACGTGTACGATACCATTTTTCTGATCACCCAGACCATACAGCGTGATACCAAACTCCGCGCAGTTCTTGGTTAGAGTCTCAACTTGAAACTTAGAAATAGGGTCCGTGATCGGCTTATCTTGATTCCAGGTAGGGATATTGTGATCAGGAGTAGCAATGGTCTTACTAGGGCGCAGCACACTCAGACCACGCTGTCTGATACCATTAAATGCCTGCGGCGAAGTGACCTCATGGGCGAATTGACGATCAATATAGAGCTGAGTGGGACCATCCGTAACATCCGTCACCGCGTGCGCATCCCAGATTTTATCAAATAGTGTCTTCGCCATCATATTTCAAAAAAGTGTGTCGCAAACTCCTCCTAGGAACTCGCGGGGGCGGGTATAATGGGAGATTGGCAGTAGGCGCGATCATAAACTTTAAAAAGTGTGGCTGCATGAAATCCATACAGCCACTACGCTCATCTCCTTACTCTGGAAGCAGCGCTAAAAACGCGAACTCCAGCTCACTCCAAAGAATGGCGCAGTATCATAATCCGTGTCATAAAGACTATCACCAGAAGAGTCTTCCAGCTCCAGAGAACCTGCAAATTTCATCCCCATATAAAGCGATAGCTCAGCTGTATCACTGAACTTATAGCTAGCTCCCAGATAAACAGGCACACCACTATCTTCCCCCACACCGTCAGGTATAAAATTACGATCACTCAGACGGAAGCGTAGCTTCTCGTAGCGCGCGCCTAAACTTAGTTTCCACTTTTCGCTAGCCTGCCAGTCTAGCACCAAGCCTGGCCCTTGGCTTGCACCCATACCTCTGCCAGTTTTTAACATAAGCTCATCATTGATCTGCCATCTAATGAGAAGAATGGGAAATAGATTCAGATCATCTTCCAGCTCAGAGCTGATACCAAAGCCCGGCCCAATGTAGAGCCGCTCACTTAGCTTGTAGGATGCCCCTGCTAGTAAACCTCCCGTTACCGCGTCCGAGATACTTGCTCCGTCTTCATAGTTTGCCCTTACAGAAGGCAGGGCAAAAAGACTCCACTGTGAGTTCAGCGATCGCCGAATAGGTGCAGAGAGTGTTAAGGCATGGATCTTCCCCCATGGCTCAATCTTCATGCCATCGAAGCTATAATCATGATAGCCATACTCTAGCCCAATACCTACGGAGTCACCACGGCCCAGTGAGTATTTTGCCCCTACAGCAATGTTAGCACGGTCTACAGAAAACGCTCCTCCATCATCAAGATCTGTCTCCTGCTGATGCAGATAACCAGCATCAAGTGTCCACGCCCAAGACGGCTGTGGAGTCATCGATAGAGGGACTGCGGCCTCCTCGCCAGCCATTGCAATGCCAGGAGTAAAGGCAAAAGGAAGTAATCGTCTTAGGTAGTTCGTCATCATGACAATCAGTATGCCATTCATTTTCCACTCGGCAATACATGATCCATTTTTCTCCATTGGTATAAAGCCAAATGATCGCTATTGTTCCACCTCAAACCTCCCATGGCTATGACCGAACTTGTCCTCAATGAAAAAATCCACCAGCGCGTCATTGTAGAAATGATCCCCAAAGCGCGTACTTACGTATGGATCGTCACCGCAGACCTCAAGGATATGCATGTGGCTAAAGGGAGAAAATTTGTGCCTTTCCTAGAGGTGATATCTGACCTTGTGCTACAGGGCATCGCAGTGCGGCTCTTCCACGCCAAGGAGCCAGGCCCACGTTTTCGTAAGGACTTTGATCGTTACCCAGCACTGGTAGAGAGCGATTTATTCGAGCGTGTACTCTGCCCGCGCATTCATACCAAAGCCATCATCGTAGACGGAATCAGGGCTTTTATCGGATCACCCAATCTGACAGGCGCAGGTATGGGTGCTAAAAATCCAGACAAAAGAAACTTTGAGGCAGGGTTGATCACCGATCACCCAGAACACCTCGAACCCATTTTGGAATGGATCGATCACCTCTACTTAGGCGATCTCTGCCAGACCTGTCAGCGTCGCGCATACTGCCCTGATCCTATTGCGTAACAAGAACTCTGCGGACCAATGATTACGCCTGTGATGTTTTCCAAATTACGAATTGCCTTACTCGTTTATTTAAGTAATCCTAAATAAATCCCGCGTCGCCTCCTCATGAAACGGGAGCCTCTTCCCCGCACAGCCTAATATGAGATCTAACCGAAGATCCAAACCGCGCTCATTGAATCGCAGCACCAGAAGCGCACGCACGCGCAACAACAGGCGCGCAGGCCGCCCCTCTCTGCGCGAGGCTTTTCACGGCGCTAATCAACGCGCCAAACAACGGGCAAATAGAAGACTGGGTAAACGTGAGGGCCTCACCTCGGTAAAAGCTGCCATTGCCGAGGCTGGTGACAACGGCCCCATTCACTTAACCATGCCCCAGAGAATGTGGCGATGGATACTCGCACTCGCACTGCTACCGCTTTGCGTAATTACCACGATGGCGCTATTCAATGTCAACGAAGCAGGGCAAGGAGCGCAGACGTTCTGGATGGATCTACTGCGCACACGGCATTTTCTTTTCTTTGCCGTGGGGATGGTGCTGATGAGCGGATGGTTTTTCACCGGACTATTAGAGCGCCTCTTTCTCTATTTCTATGTGCTGGGGCATGAGCTAACCCATGCAATTTTTGTTTATGCCTGTGGTGGCCGTGTGGCGGGGATCAGCGTTAGTGCCGATGGAGGGTATATCATGACTAATAAGAGCAACGTGCTCATCGCCCTCTCCCCTTACTTTGTGCCTTTCTGGTCGGTTGTTATTTTAATCATCTCCGCACTGCTCGGCTTCATCACTGATATCCCCTATCAAAGTGAGACACTCTACCTTCTCATCGGGGGCAGCTGGGCCTTTCACCTGCTGTGGACTTTATGGATGATCCCCCGCGATCAGCCTGATTTACAGGAAAACGGAGTCTTTTTCTCGCTAGTTGTTATCTATCTGGCCAACGTCATCGTACTCTCCGCACTGCTCTGCCTAGCACCCGGAAATCTTACCTGGCATCACTGGGCAAACCAATTCCTAGAGGCATGGCACTACCTGCAAGGACTACTACACCAATACTAGTATTTTTATAAAACAGAGAGGCCAAAGGGGGATTTGAGCTCAAATATTAAAAATACACACCTAATTTAAACTTGTTTGGAGTTATTTTTAATATACACCCGTATCTAATCGTTTAGCGATAAGCGATATTTGGGGGGAACAGCTCCGTCAGGATTGTCTTCAGAAGACACTGGCGGGGCTGTCAAATATCAACTATCTAAGTCACCCTCCTCCTTGGGCACAGGAGGAATAAGATCTTCACGCATCAGCAGCCTTTCCACAGAAAGATCATCGAGCAAATCCGCCGGAGTCTGCTGCACTACCGCCGCATAGGGTGTAATCCTGTCCACTTCCGCAATCGCTGCATGCACCATGGAAGAGACAATATCCGCATCGAATTTATCACGCTCAAAAAGATTGGTAATACGGAACATCAGCTGAGAACGATCCAGATCATACTCCAAGCTCCCCAGAGTGATCTTCTTATTTGCCCGCGCTAATAGCTCCAGCAGAACCAATTCATTTTCTAACTCTAACTCCATAGGAGCCTCCCCCACTACGGAGAGCGCATTAAGCTGCGGGAATGCCTGTGCGTGTAGATGAACATGCGTGTGATAGGCTTCAAAGGCGGTACGTATCACGTCTTTCCCCTCAAGGTGCTCGAACTGCCAGCTTTGCTTACCAAAAGCTTCCATCACGGACTGGATTTGAATAGATGTAGGGCGCATAAGGCTGTCATTAGTCACTGCTCAAGAGCCATTAGTCAACCTCCGCATCACGTTTTTCCATCACACGTAAAACCGCCTCTTCAAGTAAATGCCGGCGCCTGGCTGGGATTGGCTTCAGCGAAACAACCACACCACTCTTTTTTTCCTCAGTAAAATGAAGCACCAAATTCTTAGCCCTCATTGTAAACTCCGCCTCCACCACCTGACTCCAATAAATAACCTGCAAATGATCCTTAGCCTTAAAAAAGGGAAAAATCTCCACCCCTAGAGGACTCAGGATAATATAAGCATGACGCGTGCACCGCAAAGCCAATCGAAATAACAGGTAACATCCAAATAACCCCACCAAACTCAACCACCACCAGCCTTTAAGCAAAGGCCCCTCCATACCCCAGTCTTGCGTAGAGAGAATCCATACCCCCACCGCAAAGGCAAACACCAGCGCCGAGCAGAAGAAAAATAATTTCCCCTGCGCTGCCCGCGTGAAGCGCAGCTCTTTCTCAGGCTCCGCAATAGATTTTGGCCCGCGCGGCAACACTGCCGCCTTGACCTTCTCACTCAGAATATCTTCGTCCTTCATAGCGATGTTGCCGTTGTGTCTCCATCTCAGCATTTGTTCAATCGGTAATCTTGTGATAATCCAATATTCACACGCAACAACCCTCCATTCTATTGCCCTTTTCCCTTCATAGCGATTACTCCCCCTCTGGCGATCAAGGACCAGCCATCGAGAAACTCACCAAGTCGATTGAGGCCGGAAACCAACACCAAACACTGTTAGGCGTTACCGGATCAGGGAAAACCTTCAGCATGGCCAATCTCATTGAGCGCACCGGGAAACCTACCTTGGTAATGAGCCATAATAAAACACTCGCAGCACAGCTCTATTCCGAGTTTAAGAATTTCTTCCCCAATAACGCAGTGGAGTACTTTGTCTCCTACTTTGATTATTATCAACCCGAGGCCTACATCCCCCGCTCTGATACGTATATCGAGAAGGACAGCTCCATCAATGACGAGATCGAGCGGCTCCGCCTCAGCACCATGGGATCACTCATCACGCGCGAGGACGTCATCGTAGTAGCATCCGTATCCTGCATCTACGGCTTAGGCTCACCAGAAGACTATCAGAATATGATGCTCCCCGTGAAAACCGGTGATGAAATGGACCGTGAAGTTTTTCTAGCAGGGCTAATCAATCTCATGTTCGAGCGCAATGACATCGCTTTCTCACGTGGCCAGTTCCGTGTGCGCGGTGACGTTGTCGAAGTCCACCCTGCCTACCTCGAAGACACTGCCATCAGAGTGGAATTCTTCGGTGATGAAATTGAACGTATCTCAGAGATCGACAGCCTAACAGGAAAAAGGATCGATACTCTCGATAGTCATACCTTTTTCCCAGCCAAGCAGTTTGTAACCGATAAGGATAAACTGAACACAGCCATTCGCGCAATCAAACAAGAAGCCAACGAACGTGTCGAATGGTTTGAAAAAAACGATAAGCTCATCGAGGCACAACGCATCCGCATGCGCACCGACTACGATATTGAAATGATGCAGGAAATGGGCTTCTGCCAAGGGATAGAGAACTACTCCCGCCACCTCACCGGACGAGAGCCCGGGGCACGCCCCTACACCTTATTAGATTTTTTCCCCGATAACTACCTTTTACTCATGGACGAGAGCCATGTCAGCGTCCCTCAAGTAGGAGGAATGTATGAAGGCGATAAAAGCCGCAAGACAACACTCGTCGAGCATGGCTTCCGCCTACCTAGCGCGCTTGATAACCGCCCACTGAAGTTTAATGAATTCATGCAGATGACCAACCAGCGCGTCTACATCTCCGCCACCCCCGGCCCCTTTGAATTTATCAACTCCCGCCCAGATAATAAAAAATACATTCCTTGGAAACGCGGTGAAATCTCAGCCGCACAAGCACTCAAGCAAATCCGCAAAAACATCACCCCCAGCGGCGCAGACCAAGATACCGCAGATTTCGATGTCCACGCTGCCAGCACCAATCTCGTGGTCGAACAAATCATCCGCCCCACCGGACTACTCGATCCCATCCTCACACTAAAACCCCTCAAAGGACAGATCGATGAAACCATTGACCTCTGCCGTGATCGCGTGGAGAAAAACGAACGCGTCCTAGTAACCACACTCACCAAAAAAACCGCCGAAGATCTCGCCGACTACCTGCAGGAAACAGGACTCAAAGTCCGCTACATTCATGCTGATGTAGGCGCCATCGAACGCGTAGAAATCTTACGTTCTTTACGCAACGCAGAGATCGATGTCCTAGTGGGCATTAACCTACTCCGAGAAGGGCTCGATCTCCCCGAGGTCTCTCTCGTTTGTATCCTTGATGCGGATAAAGAAGGCTTCCTCCGCAATGAAACCTCACTCATCCAGACCGCTGGCCGTGCCGCACGCCACGTATCCGGTGAGTGCGTGCTCTTCTGTGATAATGTCACTGACTCCATCCAGACGCTCATCAACATCACTGAATACCGCCGCACCAAACAGATCGAGCACAATGAGCTGCACGGTATAAAGCCTCAAAGCGTAATCCGCAGCGTGCAAGAAAGCCTCAGCCAAGCCACCAAATACGCTGAGGAAGCAGATGAGCTGAACCGCGCCGTGCTTAACGAGGACGAAGCCACCTATAATGCTACCCACGTCATCGCAGAGCTACAGGAAGAAATGCGCGAGGCCGCTGCAAAGTTAGAATTCGAGCGCGCCGCCCACCTGAGAGATCAGATCAAGGAGCTAGAGAAAAAATAAATAACCACTGGCAGCAAGATCGATAGACTAGATTGGCGGCTAAAAGTATTGCCAAAAATTTAGCCTAGAGCTGCTGTTGGGGTTACGAAATGAGGTAACCCTGAGGAAAAAGATTTTTAAAAAAATTGACACTCCTCTAGGAATACTATTTTTTCGTCCTTGCGAAAGATACCATTTTTATGAAAAATACACTAAAAAATATAAATAGACACATCACGTCTCTCTCCTTGTTGTTTGTTTCAGTGACTGCCCTCAACGCTCAAACAGTGACCACTTATTTAGATCGTGCGACCTTCCTAGCCGAAGGGAATTTAGTCGCGAACGAAGATTTTGAAGGGTATGACGATACGGCCCTCAGCGTTTTTGTAAATAATAGCACCGCTTTTGATGGGATGACGATCACTACGGCTCCCGCTCAGAGTATAGCTAACGGATACGATCACAACATTCTCACTAACCCTTCCGATCCTACCCTCAACGGTTTTGGCAATATTACAGGACAGGGTTCGGCGTTGGGTCCAGCCTTAGCTAATAGTTCCCAAACTTTTGAGCTTTCCATTGATGTACCAGCAATTGGGATGGGCTATGACTACCTGAGTTGGTCAAACTCATCCCACAATTCCGTTCACATCTTCGAGTTCGCCAACGGGAGTAGCTATTCGGTGAACCCAAAAGGGGATTTAAATACTGTCGGGGACGGTCTTGCCGACTTTAGCGGTCTTGGTACGAGCGGTTTTTTTGGGTTGGTTTCCGATTCTCCAATTGTCGATTACCGCGTAGAGTTTCTTGCCTCAGGTTCCGTAGAAGGGTGGGGCATGGATAATGTTTCCCTTATCAATGTAGTTCCCGAGCCCAGTTCCACTATTCTTCTTGGCATGGCTGGTCTCGGGTTAATTTCTCGCAGGAGAAGATAAGAGTATCTCATCACTAAATTTAATTCAAAACCCTCTCTCAGATTTGAGAGGGGGTTTTTTATTGGAGACAATTTCTTTCAAGTGATTGGTGGCTAAAAGTATTGCCAAAAATTAGCCATTCACCACGGATAATCTACTCGAATCTTCCAGCTGATCCAATAAAGCCTCAGCGTGCAATTGACCCGAGCGCGTTAGAGCAAAAACCTTGTGAGAGTGCATGCCCTCGCTGCGAGCTTCCATGAGCCTCTTTTTCGCAAGGGTATCGACAATCTTTGTAGTATTCGCCGGCTTCCGATCGAAACTCCCAAGAAATAAATTAAGCCGTTTGGTATCCAGATGCTCATCACCCTCCAAAAACTTATGATAGCTGGCTAAAATAACACCCTCACTACCCGATAGCCTACATGCCTTATCCTCTAAAACTAGACGCACAGCACGCAGAGCCTTTCCAGCGTACAGATCCTCATCACTTTCCAAATTAGCCGCTGCCATAAAGGCTTCCTCCGCTAGCTTCATCTCATACTTTTTAGTGATGAGCTCCTGGTAAAGACGTAGCTGCTCCGCGCTCATGTGATCGCTCATTTCATGCGCCATACCAGCTAATTTCTGCATCAAATCCTGCTCAGACATGACGGAAGGTTAGCTAACCTCAACCCAAATAACAAGACAATATACGTAAAATCATAACCTAAATGCGCAAAAAATGCTCATTTATTCAGTAAAATAAATAGTTAGTTAATCTTAAATTAGCACTAAAAACCCTTATTCTATAATGGTTGCGATTTTAATAATTAGCAAATGTTTGCATAATTGCTCATTTTTGATCATTTCTTAGCTGCGGATGTTCTCCGCCCCTAAGTTATGAAAGCACGTTTTGACACCCGTTCCCCCCTCAATGGACGATACACCCCAGCCCAGGGTGATGCACCCACATCACCAAGGTGCCACACTCGCACCGATAGACCATCGTCAAAGCAGGCACTGATCTCTGATGCGGCTAACGCTGCCAACGAGATCAGCGCCGGGCTTAACCTCCACCTTGAAGATGAAATCCCCCTTCATGAGATTGAAGCTTA
The DNA here is from genome assembly GCA_937969495.1 of uncultured Verrucomicrobiales bacterium. Classification (GTDB taxonomy): domain Bacteria; phylum Verrucomicrobiota; class Verrucomicrobiia; order Verrucomicrobiales; family Akkermansiaceae; genus Oceaniferula. Next base: position 26,783 of record CALBVY010000060.1, read on the forward strand.
CGCGCGTTATTTAATTTCATTCTCAGCGAATACACAAGAAAGCCCCGAGCTCTGCTTAACCGATTTACTCCCTGCCTACGCAAGGCTTCAAAATGATTATGCTGATGCCTGCCAAGCACGTAAAGAGCAACAAATTCTAGCGAAGCAACTCATCAAGGCAACCGAGCCACTACTCAGTAATGAAGCCGTAGCAGAGCAGGATAAACAAGGGCTCCTGAGCGTCACTGGACTGGCTATAGAAAAGCTGATGCAGCTAAAAATGCGCGCCTCGAACATCAAGCAACGTCTAAACTTCCTCAAGCAGATCACACCCCAGTATGTGCAGAATTACGCGCAACTACTCGGCCATTCCCCAGAGCTCTGTCAGCAGGTAGAACAGCGGGCGAAGGCTGCTCTCTAGACGTAAAAATAGCGCGCACTCTAGCCCTCCTCACGGATGGACTTCAGCCGCTGATCATGGGCATCAAGGATGAACATGGAACGTTTAAAATCAATCAGCCCACTCAGCTTCTTAGCCTCCTCCCGTGAGCGTTCATCGATATGTAGGTTCATCTTCCCCATATTTACACCGGGGATCTCTTTGACTAGTTCTGGAGTTTCAATACGGAGCACAAGTCGCCTGACTTTAAACCATTTTTTTACAAGCTCCACGTGCTCAATTTCCCCGTAGGGCAAATCAATGGTGGTCATCTCACCCTTACCCCCCTTAAAGACACTCCCCTTCAGCCTCCAGCTCAGGGAAACATACTCGGGGAGAAAACGCAGCTTCCCTAGCACTTCCTCCTTACCAAGGGGGTCCATGGCTGGGATGTGGAAATGGATGTTGACCGGATCAATGGAAATCATCGTGGGCAGAGCATAGAAAAAAGAAACGGACAAGCAACACTTTCTCAAGTGCCTCTTGTCCGCTGAAATTCAAAGAGAGGAACAGGAACTGATTAGTTCACAGCCACTGCTTCGCTACCAGTCTCGCCAGTACGAATGCGGATAGCCTCTTCAACTGGGGAAATAAAGACTTTACCATCACCAATTTTTCCTGTGTTGGCACTCTTAACAATCGCTTCCGCAACGGTCTGAGCATCTTCATCACCAACGATGATTTCTAATTTTACTTTGGGTAAGAAATCCACCGTGTACTCACTACCTCGGTAGATCTCTGTGTGACCTTTCTGTCGGCCAAATCCTTTAACTTCGGTGACAGTCATTCCCTGAACGCCAACTTCGGCGAGGGCTTCCTTGACCTCTTCTAACTTGAAGGGCTTGATGATAGCTTCGATTTTTTTCATGAATAAGTGTAGTTACTTTATTTTTTACAGAATGTATTCTAAGCAAGCATCGTGCCATATTCTCATGAGGCAAGATTTTTCTACCTTCGAAAGATTATTTTTTACAGAATCGGCTGCCTGCTAGTCGTTGTACCTTACCCATAATCTCAAGTTTTAGCAAAGTTGCATTCACTTCTGGAAGAGAAAACTTGGTGATCTCCAATAGCTCATCGAGAAGGAGGGGCCCATTTTCTAAAGCTGAACAAATGGCTTGCTCCACATGATTCATCTCTGGCTGATTAGCAGAGCTTTCGACAGCGTCGCTGGGCTCCAATGGCAAAGTGGCCATGTCATCAAGAATATCGTGCCCACTCGTAACAAGGATAGCTCCTTCACGGATCATGGCATTACACCCTGCTGAAGTAGGCCTATCAATCTGCCCCGGCACCGCGTAAATCGTTTTACCCATTTCCCCGGCAAGATTAGCCGTAATCCGCGCACCAGACCATTCTGAGCACTCCACAACCAGCACCGCCTGAGACCACGCAGCGACGATCCTATTCCGCATAGGGAACGTTTTTTTACTCGGTGAGGTATTCAGTGGGAACTCGGAAACAACCGCTCCATGTCCATCCACGATGCTTTCCGCAAGAGACATGTTTTCCGGCGGATAGATCTGACCTAGGCCAGAGCCTATGACCGAAATCGTTCTACCCTTCGCGGCAATGGCACCTTCATGAGCATATGAATCAATGCCACGAGCCAAGCCTGATACAATCGTCAATCCACTACTGGCCAGCTGAAAAGCAAATTGTCTCGCAGCATTCACACCATACATGGATGTTTTCCGTGATCCCACAATGGCTAAAGCATGACGATCTACATCCTTAATCTCACCCCAAACATAAAGCACCAACGGTGGATCATACATCTGCCTAAGTGCATCTGGGTAGCCTTCATCTTCTAAAGTCAATACCGCCAGCCCCCTATTGCTCACCTCTTGAAGCTCCTTCGAGAGATCGATACGGCTTTCCCAACTACCAATAATCTCAGCCGTCTCAGGCCCGATACCACTAACGCCACAAAGCTTATCGATATTCTGCGACAAAATAGACTCCGCGCTACCAAACCTCTCTAGCAATTTACGAACACGTACAGGCCCAATCTTAGGCAGCATATTTAGGGCGATGAGAGCCTCTCGTGAGTTCATACCCTTATTTAAATAATAAATCCCAATATCCAAGGCGTTTTACCTTTAAGAGAGCAATTTCACCCCCTCTCTTTGCCAGAACTCGTGCAGTCTATGTTTGACCCGCATAGACTGCTACTGTCGCCTTCACAATACGGTTCCAGTCAAAAACCTCTTGGGCAAATGTGAAGCCTTGATCTGCTAATTGAGAGGCCAGCTCTTCATCATTAAGAATGCGCAGTATCGCAGCTCCTAATGCAGCCTCATCCTTCTCAGGTACCAGCAAACCTGTTTGCTCATGTTTGATAATATCAACAATCCCTCCGACGCCAGAGGCGACAACAGGTTTCCTATGGCGAAGAGCTTCGATGAGGACTACTCCGAGGCCTTCGGTATCACCTCGATCATCGAATATAGCTGGATGAACATAACACGTGCAGGTATGGTAAAGCTCTGCGAGCCGCTCACTACTGACAAACCCTGCCCACTCAACAACGTCTTCAAGACCCAGCTCCTTGGTAAGCTCCATCCATTCCGCCTTACAGTCGCCCTCTCCTGTGATGACTACTTTGACTTGTTGTTTCTCTAAAATAGAAGGCAGAGCATTGAGTAAAATATGAAGACCTTTTCGCTGAATAAGCCTACCGCAGTTAAGTAACACGGGAGGGGTTGATACAGGGTAAACTTTACCAGCATCCGCAGCTTCTACAGTCGCCCCATAGGGAAGGATATTCACGTGGCGATCACACAGTTTTTTTACTTCAGTAGCAGTGTGCGAGCTATTAGCACATAGAGCGTCACCTGTAGATAATAGTGCCGCTAAAGCCTTTTTGATTAGGTTGCTATTACGAGCTAGAGCCAGCTCTGCACCGTGACAGGTCATGACGATCCGTGTGCCTAGCAGTTTCGAAGGTAGATACGACATGAAGCCATGAGGAAATGGCCAGTGCACATGCAGAACATCGAACTTTTTCCTCCAGCACCACCAGAAGACTGCAATAACTCCACATAGAATGTAGCTGAGAGCCCATATCTTGAAAAATGGCGACGATTGCTTGTTAGGCGCCCCTTCATCATGGGTCAGTGTTTCCCAGCGAGATGGTGCATATCTCCAACGAAGAACAGGAACCCCATCAATCTCATGATGAGGTAAGGCTCGCCAAGATGGAGCGATAACAGTGACATCATGGCCATCTTTAGCTGTCCGATTGACAATCTCTCGCTGCCAGGGAACTCCTGGGTCTTCTTGGTTTCGTGGATACGTGGATCCTAGAACAGCTACGCGCAGTGGAGTTTCTGAGTGAGGCATGGTGAGTTTGGATTATTGAGTAACTTGGCGGGGCTGTGTATTCGCTGGTCTGATAGACTGGCTCAGTTGAATGGCTCGCCCCATCGTCTCCACCAGCTCACTGGCAATAAGGGGCTTCGATAAGAAATCAAATGCACCAGCCTTTATAGACTCTGATCCATCCTTAGGTGAATCAGACCCGGAAAGCACAATAACTTGCGTATGTGGAGCCAGCACCTTCAACTTCGGAAGCACCTCTATGCCACTAATCCCAGGCAAATAAATATCTAACAATACAGCATCAAAATCATCGTTGATAGCCGCCATCGCTGACTCAGCGGTATCTACGGTAACGACATCCCAACCTTCCCTCTTTAGAATAGTCTCAGCAAGAGAACGCATAACCCCATCATCATCCGCTACAAGAATCCTTGGTGATGATGTTTCCTCACCTGATGAAGCATCAGAGAGACTAATCACCTTAGACTTTGCTTCAGAGTTCACTATTTCTATCCGCTCACTGATGGGTAATGGATGCTTCTCTGAGTAATGCCTGTTCGTAATCATCTCTGCTAGAAAGCCGATCATTAACACCACTGGCGCGGTAAAAAGTGCAGCAGGTGCAGCAGATGCCATCGCCATGGAAAGGCCATTAGGGAAAAAGGGAATCAACGATAACCCCCATAACCCGACAGCTAACATCAAACAAATAATAGCAATCCCCCCCATGAGGTGCAGCGGGCGTTCGCGGAAGTTTTTAATAAAATAAACCGACCACATATCCATGAATCCACGGAGAAACCTCTTCACCCCATACTTAGAAACACCATGCACACGAGCGTGATGCTCCACTACGATCTCTGTTGTCTTAAACCCCTCTATAGAAGCTAACGAAGGAACCATGCGATGCATTTCACCGTACATAGGTAATGCTTTTACCACTTCTAAGCGATAGCATTTAAAGCCACAGTTATGATCATGAAGCTTCACCCCATTCACCTTACTGAGCATGAGATTAAATACACGGCTCGGTAAAACCTTATGCCAAGGATCATGACGCTTCTCTTTAAACCCTGAAACAACATCCCAACCTTCACCCTCATTAATCTTTTCTAAAAATCTTGGTATCTCCTTTGGGTCATCCTGAAGATCTGCATCAAGGGTAAATACAATCTCACCCGTAACCTCTGCATACCCTGCTGATAATGCCGGGGCTTTCCCTTGATTACTACGGAATCTGATCGCCTTCACATGCTCTGAATCTTGTTTCGCAATATCCTGAACAACACTCCACGAATCATCCGTGCTACCATCATCAATAAAGATAATTTCCCACTCTCTTGCATGCTCATTAGCCTGCTCTGCAATTCTATCATACAGCTCTTGCAATGAATCCTCCTCATTCATCAAGGGGATAATAAAGCTAATTGTTGGTTTTTGTAAAATGGAGGATTTACTCATATTCTTTAATTGGTGATTATCTCATACTTCCAACTTTTATCGATCAAATAAATTCAAATTATGATTTATTAGTTTATATTGTTAGTATTTTTGAGACACACTCTAAGTTATTTCTAGCAGCCCTACATGAGCCCATGCCGCTTCATTTTGTTATAAATTGATTTCTCTGTTATTCCTAGCTTCCTAGAACATTCAGCTTTATTACCCCCGCAGAGTATCAATGTCTGCTGGATTGCTAACTTTTCTACTTCAGCAAGAGTCTGCCCGGCCAGCCCTGAAAACATGGCTGATTGATCTGATGATCCATCAATGCTACCGGTCAAATCCTCTGGCGAGATCATATCATTTTCACAGAAAGCACAGGCACGTTCAATGCTGTTTTCCAGCTGACGCACATTCCCCGGCCAGTGATAGGTAATGAGTTTATCAACTGCCTCTGAGGTAAACTTAATTGCATTTCCCCCATGCTTAGCCGCTACACGGTCTGCAAAGCACTGCGCTAGAGGCATGATCTCATCCGCCCTCATTCGTAAAGATGGAAGTTTAAGAGGTATCACACTAATGCGGTAGTAGAGATCTTCTCTAAATTCCTTCGTCTTTATTTTTTCTTCAAAATCAATATTCGTCGCCGTGATGATCCTCACATCACAGTCGATGGCTTTCTCACCACCTACTCGGTAAAAAACTCTGTCCTGCAGCACATTCAGCAGCTTCGGCTGTAGATCGATGGATAAATCACCTATCTCATCGAGAAACAACGTCCCTCCCTGAGCAGCTTCTATTTTACCAATACGCTTCTGCAAGGCACCTGTAAAAGCCCCCTTTTCATGACCAAAAAGCTCGCTTTCTAATAATTCCCTAGGGAGAGCCGGGCAGCTCACCGTGATGAATGGTTTATCCGCTCTATGGCTATGAGAATGAATATAACGCGCTAAAACACCTTTACCTGTACCGCTCTCACCAGTCAGGAGCACTGAAGAATCCAGCTTGGCCACCTTTTCAGCTTTTTTCAGTAAACTCTTCATCCCATCAGACTCGGCAATGATACCCACTGATACAGATGATGATGACACACTATCTTTAAGCGATTGATTCTCTTTCTGAATGAGACTCACTTTTTTCGCATTTCTCAGAGCCGTAAAGAGCTCGTTCATATCAAATGGCTTCGTGACATAATCATGCGCACCGAGTTTGACAGCCTTCATCGCCACCTCGGCATCATTCTCTCCACTGAGCATCACTACAGGGATATGAGGATGTGTTTTAGAAAGTTTCTGCAAACAAGCAAAGCCATCCATCACAGGCATATTAATATCTAACAATAAAACCTCCACCTGATCATTCATGAGATCGAGCACCTCCGTACCATTTTCTACAGTAACGGGGCGGAAACCATAATGAGCTGATTTCAGCTCAAGTAAGTGACGGATAGTTCTATCATCATCTGCGATAATGAGGTTATAGTTTTCTGAATGACTCATAGGGTAAATTTAACTTTTGTCTGAACATCGAAGAGTGTATGAATGAGCAATATGGATATTAAGATTGATACGAGCCAGCTCCTCGCATTAGCAAGTGACACCCCTGAAGTCCTCGTGCCCATTGTAGAACAGTTTCACGAAAACGCTGTGGAGCTAATAAATTCCATGAGAGAAGCACTGAAAATCTCTGATCACTCTGGTATTTTAAGTTATGTCCATCAGCTAAAAGGTTCGTCTGGAACTCTGGGGATGGTGTCACTTTATGAATCATGTCTAAGTTTGGAAAAAGGTTCTGCTGAGAGCATCAATGATGAAGTGTTAGGAAATATGCTAGAATTAGTTGAAAAATCCGTTCAGTTAACTTTGACCGCTTTAGCTGGCTGAGGCAGCTCACCTCCTCCGAGAGCTTTAAAGAGCCTCACACTGTGCGCAGCATGACGCCCTTCAGTAGCTAAAGACTCATCCTTGGTAATCAGGTAATCCTGCTGAGCATTCAGCAATCTCCGCAGATCAACCTCACCTACATCATAAGCATTCATCATAAGCTCTGCCGTTTTCTGATGCTCTGCCGTAGCCTCCTGTAAGAGACGCTTCCTCTTTCCTGAGTAATGTAAACGAGTCATACTGTTCTCTACTTGAGTCACCGCTTTGATCACCGTGCTTTCATAAAGAACAACCGCCTGGTCCAGCTTACTTTCATGCTCTCTAATACGATTATGAGCAGCACACCCCTGAAAGAGTTTCCACTTTAAGTTAGGCCCGAAGCCTAATGTCCTACGCAATGTGCTCGCTGAATTCACTCCAGTTAAAAATTCATACGTGAGCGCTCCTGAAATAGAAAACTCAGGATATAGCTCTGCTGTGGCCACACCTATTAAGGCTGACTGAGCCGCTACCTTTCGCTCTGCACGCCTGATATCAGGACGCGACCTTAATAAATCGATAGGGAAACCTGTCATGATGGACTTTGGAGGTTTCGGTATTCGCTGATGTTTACTAATGATACTCTTTATTTCAGCCGGCTTGATCGCGAGTAATGCGGCTAAGCGGTTCCTCACGACAATCTGTTCCTGCTCCAACTTTGGTATTTCAGCCGCACTCGTTTTTAACCTCGCCCTCGACTCATGCAGCTCTAGCTCACTGGTTAGACCCTCTTCTAATCGGCTCGATATAAGTTTTTCTATTTTTTGATAATTCTTCACCCCTTCACGCGCCACCTCTAACCTCTTCCCTAAAGTCCTATAGGCGATATAATGTAGTGCTACCTCGCCATTAATAAAAACAGTAGCATCTCTTAGCCCCTCCACTTTCGCTTCATACTCCGCAGTAGCTGACTCGACTTGGCGTTTTACCTTACCAAATAAATCAGGATTCCAGCCTACATTAAGCTGCGCTAACTCATCATGAGATGAGCCAAAATCGAAATCAAAACCTTCTCTATCAAACGTACCCAAACCTTCACTAACACGAGAGTTAAAGTTACTGCTCGGAGACCACGCCCCCGCTAACACCGAGCGCTGATGCCATGACTCCGCGATCCGCGCGCTGGCAATCCTTATATTAGGGTTCGCCGTTCTCGATAAAGTAACCAGTTCGTTAAGCACGGGATCATTAAACTTTCGCCACCAACGTTGCGCACCTGTCTGCTTAGACTTATTATCTTGATCGATAGCTGCCGTCCACTCATCAGGCATCTGTATCTCAGGCCTTTCATAATCAGGGCCTACCACTGCACAACTTGATATGATCAAAAGACCTAAACTAGAAAACAATCTCAGCTTTCTCATCCATAATTTCATCACGATACTTTTTACAGCATGACTCTCGAAATAGCTGTAAAAATTTCAGTATTTTTCAATACCTTATCAAGGTCAGCCTCGCAGAAAACACTGAAACCATTCTATTTCAAAGCGTTCCAATAAAACCTAGTAATTTGGCATGCTATGAGCATGAGAGAATATGTAACCCAAACCTCAGTCAACATGATCAAGTATTTAACAGCTAATCTATCAGCTCGCGATAAGCGCCAGGCTTCTGACAAACAGAGCCTCACCACCTCTTCTGGCACAAATCGTGGTAAAGCTGATTTACTAACAAACTAGCTATAGCAAAGGTGTGGCAAAATGCGTTCTTCAATATCTCACGCATTCGCACCTTTCAAAAAACCCCGTAAATACACATGTTGACTAGAGGTTCAAATAACTACGCTAGAACAAATTTAAAATTCTATAGTTGTGGAGAATGTCACCTTGGCTCATGAATACAGATAGATGTAAATCTATGAAATCCCTTCTCAAATATACCCTCGTGCTACTGGGGCTCAGCCTCGCAGTCATCGCTCTGCGAAGCCACTTGGAAAAAGTGCCCAGCCTTTTAGGCACGGTGGACTTGAGGTTTCTCATAGGAGCAATGATCGGGCTACTCCTCTACCAGCTATGGAATGCTAGCGTTTGGTCAGAGGTTCTTCATGCGATGGGCACTCAGTGTAAGCGTATCGACTGCACACGTATTTGGTTAGAATCAGAATCTCTGAAGTGGCTACCTGGAACAGTCTGGAGCTACGGCTCACGGATTGTTTCAGCTCAGAAGATAGGCGTCAGCAAGAAACTCGCCTCTGCTAGCATCATCCTCGAACTCATACTCACCAATATCGCATGGGCAACACTAGCAACTACTATCGTATTCGCTAAGCCAGTGATGGCGATGGCAGCTCCTTATATTCAGCAAGGCTTTGACTTTGTCTCGAACCAAGGCTGGCTAACGAGTGTCGCCGTTATCCTGTGCATTCCTCTGCTTATCTTTCTCGGGAATTTTATTTACCGTAAACTTAAAACTAGTCCACGCTTCTCACAAGTCTTCCAGCTAGGGAAGCTTGATTACCCGAAATGCCTAGTCACGATCACCCACTACATCATCCTTTGCCTCTGGAATGCTACGATGATGTGGCTCGTCTTCCAGTCCATCCCATCATTAGAGATTCCTTACCTCACCATCTTCGGAGTCGCAGGAGTGGCTTGGATGATCGGATTCTGGTCAATCGGTATCCCTGGAGGCATCGGAGTTCGGGAAGCTGTCATCGTAGTCATTCTGTCCCAATACGGAAATATCGAGTCAGGCGTGCTGGCTGCAATCGTATGGCGCGGCGCACAAATGTTTGCCGAGATTTCAGCACTGCTCATTTCTCTCGCCTATGGCGCTAAACATCACTTTACAGCTCAACATGAAATCACTCATCACTGATAACAAAGGGGTTCTACTTCTCATTGGTATCGCCCTCATTGCTTTTGCCATTCTCACCTACTTCGTCATTCACCCCGCGTATTTAGACAAGAATAATGGGATGTATGGCTCTAAGCTAGGCTACCCATCTCTCGTTCGCGCTACTGGCGGAAAAATAGAAGTTTCCACCACCACACCTAAAAGTCGCGAAATCACGCATTATCTGATGGGTGAAGGTGTCTGCTCTAGCAAACCTATCTTAGTCCCCGTGATCCCAATGGCGATGGTGCAGGAGGTCCTCGTCGAAGAAGGTCAACAGATAGAAAAGGGACAGCTCTTAGCTAAGCTAGAAAACGCCAAGGCTCTCATCAAATATGAATCTGCCAAGCTCGCCGTTTCCACTGCAGGCGCCGAGCTGGAGCGCGTGAAGCTAGGCTCAGCCTACGTGCTCGCACAAGAACGCCCTGAAGTAGAAAAAATCAATCTAGCATCCATTCTCGAACAACAAACCTTCGCTAAGCAACGGTTAGAAAGGTATGAAAAAGCTCATGCAAAAGGAGTTATCTCCAAGGTCGCCCTTCTGGAAGCAAAAGAAGCAGCCACCAAGATGGAGGAGCAAGTATCACGTGCTCAACTCTCAATGAAAATGGCTGAAAGCGGAGTTCAGCAAAGTATCCTCATTGCTGAGAACTCATATAACGACGCAAAGCAAGCCCTGGCTCACCGAGAGCAGGAACTCAAAGCTTACAACATTTACTCCCCCGTCCAAGGCATCGTAGACCGTGTTCTCATCAATACTGGCGAGTATAATCAAGACAGTGGTAAACCAGGGTTTCTGATCTCTAGCAGCCTATGGTTTGATGCTTACTTTGATCAAGCAGACTTCCAACATATCACCACAGGTCTTGAAGCCACCGTATCACTCGAGTCCTACCCTGGTAGTGAGTTTCCTGTAAAAACATCCATCATCAAACCTGTCATCAGCTTCAACAGTGGAGGCCCTGAAATATCGCGCCCGCTCCGCCCTCGTGGATCAGGTTCCCCAGAATGGGCAGCCACTTTCAAAGTAAAGTTAGATTTTGAAAAACTCGAAAATAACCAGCAGTCCATCGTCACAGGGATGACAGGCTTCGCCCGACTAAAGATCACGAAACAAGCCACCACCGTCCCACGTAGTGCAGTCCTATCCATATCTGCCGGCTCGGGACTCCTCTACATCGCAGAAGATGATGACTCATGGAGCTTACTGGAGGTTCGGATAGGACACGTCGATGAGCACTACGTGGAAATATTGACAACTCTAGATCCTGAAGCGCAGGTGATCACAGAAGGGCATAGGAGTTTGAAACCTGATGATAAGATTAAAGTCCATCGTTCTTGATCCTGACTGGCTGCCGAAGATGGTGAATTTCATCTTCGCCGGCATCGCGCTATTACTCGTGGGAGTATCATTGATACGTCCGTGGTATGCCATCCCCGGACTTTCATTTCTTCAGAATGGTGAGGTGGATTTTATCACCACGGATTCAAGCTATACGCTGTTTTTTAAAGTAGCGCTCATTATTGTTACTTTATGCTTCCTGCTAGGTGTCTTCATTTTTAGAAAACACGTCAATAGCTACGGCGGATTACTCATCCGCTACACGATCACTTGTTTCATCATCACGCTATGGTTTCCTACATGGCTGGCTTTGAGAGACGCGGATACGATAGGTGATGGAGCATGGCTTCAGCAGCAGCATGATACCATGACATGGTTAGGTGGCGATACTTATCGGGCACACGCTGAGCGCAGTATCGATCTCGGCACTGGTGTGAATGCACAAGATCCACCTGAGCGACTCGCAGTCTACCGGCCACCCACTGGCTCGCTCGGCATATCAAGACTCAATGACTGGATATGGTGGCTAGGCTACGGCCCGGCCTTTACTCAGTTTGTCGGAAAAGGATGGTTCTACGCTATCTGTGGATATGGATTAGGCACGGTCTGCCTCTTCGGCTTCTACTGGCGTCGCCACATTCCCCGTGCGCGTAAACTCCTGAAGAAGCTCATCATCTTTCTATCTATCACCTTATCAATCACCGTAGGCATTTCAGTCAGCCTAGTCGTCATTTGTAAATATCAGCTCTCTAAAGCAGAGAAAGCCACAGCTCATGGCAACTACTCACAAGCTCGCCAGAGCCTAACAAACGCAATCAGAATCATGCCAAGCTTAATCAATGATAGCGGCATCATCAGGCAGCTAGGTTACTACGATGCTCAGCTAGGTAATGACGAATCTGACTTCGCACAGCTCTATCAAATCTCTTGGCTGGAAGATGAGGGTTACTACGGACGCGCTCGAAAAATTGTGAATAATCTATCCATCAAACAAAACGACATGAACCGAGCAGCCGCCCGAGAACTCTCACGTCACCACCTCAGGATCGCTATTAACTTTATTAACTCTGGTAGATACCTCGTCGCTAGAGAACATCTCGACCACCTTCTGGAACAAGAACCCAATAGTCCACAAGCCTACTTCCACAGACAGCTCATCGCTACACAGACAGGCGAGCTAGAAACTAACAGGAGAATACACGAACTACTCCAAGAAGTCTACAAAGGCTATAAAAGTAAAAACAAACGCAGCGTCATCTCCGCCTCATGGTGGATGCTTTCTCAAGGCGAGCTAAATGCAGGAAATCTACACAAAGCGCGTGAGGCACGCATGAAGTCACAAGGACAATGAGCCGTAAACCCAGCATCAATAGACGATCAAAGTGCACAGCCGCATTCTGGGTGACTGCGTCCCTATTTATGCTCTGGTGGTTTCTTAGTCATCAGAACTCTAACGACATCACCCGCTACCAACATAGCATCCCAGACGATGCAGACTGGATCACCACCCATAATGATACTCAGTATACGGGGAATTTCAGAAAGGAAATACTCCTCAATGCCGATGTCAAATCCGCCTACATCAAAGTCATGTGCGATGGTGGCTACGAACTCCTCTGCAATGGTAATCCCGTAGGCGCACAAACTTACTGGCGACCTACCCGTGCCTATCAGAACGGACTCAGCGAATCAGGACAGCGAATCTCTGGCTTAGACCCTATAGTAAACTACAACTTCCCCCGTGAGTATCAGTGGAGTGGTCACCGATACGATCAAACACTCACCGTCTTCGATCTCAGACCATTTCTCAAAAAAGGGAACAACGTCATCGCGCTATCCGCAGAAGGAAGAAAGGTGCAACCCACGATCCGCGCCTTCGGCGAAATCAAAACACGTGATAACAAAACCATCCAAATCCGCACTAATTCATCATGGAAAGCTGAGCCTATTCCTAAAGACGTGCGACAAAACAACTGGACGATCCCCACAATCAATACCAAGAGCTGGGATAATGCCATTCTCAAAGATCACTCAGCGACACCCCCTATCTCCACCGTGCCACCATCACTCTACGAGGTGCCATTCGCTGCCAAGTGGGTCATCGGAAAAAACACCAGCAGTGAAGATCAACATGCTTATGAATTCTCCGCAGACTTCGATGTAAAATCACACAAAAGCTCGTGGCTAAAAATACTCTCCCACGGGGACTTCTGGATCTGGATCAATGGTGAACGACTTAACGTGAACCGATCTAAAAGAAAGGGCTACCACGGCGGAGAATGGCTCGTCTCATGGGAAGGCCGTCGCCCCCTCGCCACTCCACCTGTGTTACTTGACCCCGATGAAGCCTCAGACTTCTTCGGGGGTGATCGATTTAAAAACCCACGTCATGGAGACCCCACTGACAATGACTTCAAGGTATACGAAAACACGGCTAACCGTACACGAGAAAGACCTAACCAAACCAATGATCTCACCGTAGTCGATGAAGATGAAGAAAAAGGCAGACTCCAAGACCCCTATGGATTTCTCGAAGAGGCAGACCCCGCCGTCCCTCACTCCATTATCAGGAAACGCGCTAAGTCTACTCTCCAAGCCTACGACATCAGCCCTCTCATCCGCAGTGGTAAAAATCATATCAAAATACGCCTCATCAACGGTTCTGAATATGGCTACCAAGGGAGCCAGCCAGTCAAGTTCGCACTCGATGGATGCATCACCGACTCTGCTGGAGAACAACAAAAACTCTCCAATCTATCATGGCAGATCAAACAGGGAGAAAGCGACCAGAAAGCAGTTATAGGAAACATAGTATCACCCACTGATCTACCACCAATGAAGTTCATGGGCGGCACCCACCAGCCTACCAAACCATGGATCATCGTCGCCTCTCTCATCGTCATCTTTTCACTAGCCTGCATTCTCAGTAGTCCATCTATCAGGTTTCGTAAAACCTGCACCATCGTCACCATCACGCTAGTTATCGCCTACATCCTGCAGACCTGCTTTATGGAGCGTAGCGAATTAATATTTTTCACATCGACGAGCTGGGCATACACCGCCGTCTTTCTCTCCATCTCAGTAGCGATCATCATTTACTTACTTGGGAAAAAGCACCTTCATCCTTATCAGAAAAAAAGTAGATTTTCGAAAAGCCCCTACCTTTGTCTCGGCCTTCTCATTATCGTCTTTCTATCACGCGCATGGATGCTGCATGAGCAGCCTATCGATGATGATGAATATGCCTCTATCCAGGCCGTCCTCGCTATCGCAGAAACAGGTAAGCCCTCTATAGCAGGTGATATCTGGTATAGCAGAAGCCCCCTCTACCACTACTCTGCCGCACTCTTCGTAAAGGTATTTGGACCGAATATCTGGTCACTCCGTCTCTACTCCATCGTGCTCAGTGTTCTCACAGGCTGGCTCGTCTGGCTACTCGCGCAGCGGTATTTCAAAGACCATTGGATAGCACCTATCGCGCTCATTATCTTTGCCCTCCACCCATTCCTGATCTTCAGCGGTCATATCGCACGTTTCTATCAGCAGCAGCAGCTCATGGTCGTCCTAATGATTCACCTATTTATTCAGGGCTTCATTTTCAAGAAATCTATCTGGCACCGCGCTGGCGCGATTCTCGCCTTCGCCTTCGCGGTATTAAGTCAGGAGATCAGCATCGGATTCGTCCCCGTATTTCTAATCACCTACTTACTCTTCGGTAGAGGTGTACCATTTAAGTGGGAGCTAAAGGCGGTGCTCTATCTCATCTTCGCAGGCGTTCTCATCGCAGCAGACATCTTACTTTTTAAAACCAAGTGTCTCACGCACAGCGTCGGAGTTTCACCCAATGTGGAAGCCACCCTTGCACCTACTTTCTGGGAGCTCGGGAATCTATTCTCCATGTTTATCGGTTACTCCCGCCTCCACCTTTTCCTGAGTTTCTTCTACATTTTTAGCCTCATTTACTCAGTTAGGAACGGATCTAGCAGGCTCATCACCCTGCACGCGTTTCTTCTCTTATCGATTATTATTTTTAACTTCACAATCACCTCTGTCAGCTTCCGCTACATGTATTCTATCATCCCGTTATGGATTATTTTGGGAGCTCACGGTATTAGCATCTTTGCGAAATGGACTGCTAGTATCACAGACAAACACGTCTACCCCGTCATCATGGTAATAGGTGTATGCAGCGTTATCACCTCATTCTCTCCATGGCGTATTTTAGATTCCTATGACGAAAAGATCCTAGGCGATCCAGTCTCCACTCTCGCCTATGTAAGATCAGAGATGAGACCTGATGACCGCATCATGATTACCGAGCCTCACCCTCATGCGGCGAAGATCGAGCTAGGCAGAGTAGACTATGATCTCGTCGTTCCCGTCCTCTATGATTTCACTTACAATAAAAATGGAGTCCTTCACGATAGAAATGGAGATGCCGTTGTCGTCAATCGTCTAGCCGATCTTCAGAAAATCTTCATCGAGCAAAAACGCGTCTGGATTATTCTGAATCGAGAAAAGTTCCGCTCACGAAAAAAAAATATCCGCTGGGAATACCCCGGTGCACGTGAAGAACTCTTCATCCGTCAGAACTGCGAGCTCAAATACAGCTCTTACCTCTGGTCAGCTTACCTCTGGGATCAATCTACCGGCGATATGAATACCTTCAGAAAAGAACCTGCCCAGTGGATAGAATGATCCTTATTTAATGGCTGTATTTTTTACAGCCCGCCACATCACCATCACTGTAATGTTTACATGAATGGCATGAACTGTGTTTAAACACAAAAACCTAAAAACCCTTGTAAACAAAGGGTTTCAGAGCCGCTCAAAACAATCTGGCACAGCCTCTGCATAATAGGTATCACCATGAAACACAAAATTATACCCCGTATCTTAACCGCTAGCATCACTGCATCCTACGCTTTATCCGCAACAAGCACCCAAGCAGAAGCTATTCCTTTTGAACGACAGCCGAATTTCTTCCAAGTGGTATCTGGTCAGTTAAACTCACTAGACCCTCGAGATGGAGTTTACACGAAGATCGGCGATAAGATCGAAAGCTACAATGCAGCTGGCTACAATATTCTCGATGATATGGTCTACGCATGGGGACGATACGCTCCTTATAAAGATCAGCTCGTTAGAATCCACGGTGACGGCACCTTCGAAGCTCTAGGAACACCTACCACCACAGGTTCAGCCGTCCCAACATTCCGAATCTATGCAGGTGACATGGACTTCGATGGTAACTTATGGGTGCGCGGAGATCGCTTCTACAGCCCTGACCTTATGAAAATTAATGTCGAGACCTCTACTTATGAAATGGTAAGCTTCTCTGGAATTAACCCCGGGGGTGTAGCAGACATCGTTTATCAAGAATTCGAGGGCAACAAATACTTCTACGGAACACGGAATCAAGACCTTTATGTATGGGACCTGCAGACAATGTCCGTTTCAAAAATCCCCGTAAAAAACTTACCAGAAGGCCGTGTAGCCTACGGTGCTGCCTACACTGATGTTAATGGTAATCTCTATGTAAGCAGCAATGCTGGCGGCGTCTATCAGATTGTTGGCCATAGGACTAACGAGCCACGCGCAGTATTTATTCTAGACAGTGTAGTGACAGGAAACAACGATGGCTTCAGCTGCCCAGTTTCTCAAAGCCCACTCGTCATCCCTGAAAACCAAGCACCAACCATCACCATGAATGACGATGCTATCGTGCAATCAGGAGAGAGAAAAGCGATCATCGATCTAGGTATTGCAGATGAAGGATTACCACTAGAGAAGGATGGTTTAACAATCCGCTGGACCCATGAATCTGGCCCAGGCGATATTAAGATATATCATCCAGATCGTCCAAAAACTGAAATGGCTTTCCCAAAAAACGGACAATACGTAGCACGCTGTGAAGCTACCGATGGAGAGCTAACCACTAGTGAAACTTTCCTTATCGATGTTATCGATGATCAAGTAGCCTCTGTAGAAACATACTCCAAGACTGATGCCGACTACGCACACTCAAGACGTATGTGGGCTGATGTAAAGGAACAGCTACACTGCCGCAAAAACGGAACACTTCTAGAAGAAGAGAAGCGCGGCTTCAATGAAAGCGACTTCATCATCAACGAAGATTCCGAAGTGATCATCACAGCCATCTATGATGGAGGCACCTACCGTAATTCATTATTCTGGTATGACGGAGCTAACACAGCTCAGAAAACAGAGATCTGGCACAGCTACATGCTAGGACCAAACACTCCACTAAAACCAGGCTCACGTGCTAGCTTAGGAGTATTGCCAGCAGGCACCGTACTACGCTTCGGACTAGTAGTTGATGGAGCTCGTGGTGGTGAGACTATGGTTTTCCAAGACTCCGAACTTAATCCCGATGGACTAGAGCAATGCGCTGGACGTTTATTCGGACAGACTGAAAATTCTAACCTGATCCTAGCATTTGAAGACCAAGTGTATGGCGACGAAGACTTCAATGACGTTATTTTCCAAATAGAAATCATCCCACGCCACCGTGGAGACACTCAATATGATGAAGTCATCGCAGGTCAAAATGGTCTACACAGCGACCGTGGTCGCCGAGGCGTAGAACGCCATCTAAGTAACTTAGATATGAACAGCGCAGATTATGAAGTCATCGATCAGCTATTTCTAATGCCTGACGCACCTATCAGCATCGAGTTCTTAGAAGACCGCAGTTCCATGAAATTCGATCTATGTGTGTTCGATTACGATCAAGTCATGCACTTAGATCCTAGTTCATTAGAGTTCCGCAAACGCGCTGCTAAACTAGCTATCTCAATCATCAATGATCGCTCTGCGAACCCAGGAAACGTGTTAAGCTTCGATCCTAGAAACTACAACCTAGATGGAAAAACAGTTGGTATCATGTTCGTTCCTAATAATAACCGCGAGACCTTCTTAAGGAATCCAGCACGCTACACACCAAAGGGCGTAGGTAACCGCACTAAACGCCAGCCACTATTCAGCTTAGTGAATGCTAACCCAGGAAACATGGATCAAATACTAACATTCAATCGTGATGGAGCTACCGTCATCTGCCTAGAAGACCACACTCGCTATGAGAAAGAAGAAAACCCAGAACTAGGCGATGTAAGTAACAGCAGCTTCGATGATGCCATCTTCGTAATCCGTGGCGGCATGACTGGAGTAAACATCTTCGATAACCTCTACGGACTACCTACCGCTGATCCCACCATCGATTTCCACGGTGAAGACGGCATAACAGACAGAGGCGGAAGAAAATGCTACTAGTATAAATTCATCCTAAGAAACCTCCCTACA
>CALBVY010000061.1 GCA_937969495.1 uncultured Verrucomicrobiales bacterium
TTTCACATGATTTAAAAAAACAAGCGATCGACATCATCCAGAACGAGATGGGTAAAATCGATCTCGTGATCTACTCACTCGCGTCGCCCCGCCGTACCGATCCAGACACAGGTGAAGTTTACTCCTCAGTGCTTAAAACCACAGGTGGAGATTACACCAACAAAACACTTAATACCGACAAGGGAGAAGTATCAGAAATCACCATCGGCGCTGCTACCGAAGAAGAAATCGCCAATACGGTTAAGGTAATGGGCGGCGAAGACTGGGAGCTATGGATGAATGCACTCGCCGATGCCGACGTACTTGCTGATGGGGTGAAAACCGTCGCTTACTCCTACATTGGACCTGAACTAACATGGCCGATCTACACAGATGGCACCATAGGCCAGGCCAAAAAAGATCTGGAGAAATCCAGCGCTCAACTTAATAACAAACTATCCTCACTAAATGGTTCCGCCTTTGTCTCAGTGAATAAAGCGCTCGTCACCCAGGCATCATCAGCCATTCCTGTCGTGCCACTTTATATCTCTATTCTTTATAAAGAGATGAAAGCAAAGGGCCTGCACGAAGGCTGCATCGAACAAATCCAGCGTCTCTTTGCAGACCGCCTTTATTCTGATGATCCGCAACTAGACGATGCAGGGCGCATCCGCATTGATGATTGGGAAATGCGCGATGACATTCAAGCTGCCGTTGCTGAGTCATGGAAAAGAATATCTAACGAAAACTTCGCAGACCTTGCTGATTTCCAAGGCTATCAGGACGAATTCCTGCGCCTCTTTGGATTCGGTATTGACGGTGTAGACTATGATGCGGAGACTGACCCTGAGACAGCTCCACCCTCCTTGGCTTAGCTACCCAAGGGGCTATTATTTTCTGTTAGAAAACTCAGCTCAGCGGTCATCTGAAGATCCCTCAAAGGAAACTCTCGTTTCTAACCCTCTCCAAAAAATCGTTTTTTGTAGCGTCTGGGCATTTCATCTCCCCGCACTCGCAAAAGACAGTAAATGGCATCATTAAAGGTAGGCTCAATATGAAATGATAAAAAACGAGCTCCCAGCGAAGTGTAGTAACGTATCAAAGGAGGGATAGACTTCCCACCACCCTCGAGCTCTTCAATCAAGGTATTTAACCGGTTTAACCCATCTTCTTGCCAAGCTTGTGCCACCAATGGGTGGTACTTAGTCTTGGGCTCAAAGGGCACCCGTGCCTGCACCAGTTTTCGCATCTTGTGATCATCTCCGTAGAATCGATCAAGAGTTTCTACCAAAACACTCTGAGTAAATGGACTATAGCTGGCAGAAATTGTTACCGACCCAAAAAACGTATCACAGCCCTTCTTCTTTGCCGCCAATCCTAGCCCCTTCCACAACAAATCTAGCATCTGTGGATTTTTTTGAAACTCAGGAAGAATAAATGACCTACTCAGCTCCATGGCTGATCCTAGATGATGATAAAACTCAGGCTGAATATCAAAAACATGATTGAGATAAAGCCCCCCCACTCCTTGCTCCCCAATAATCTCTTGCGTGTAACCAATCCGGTAAGCACCAACGAGCGCCTTATGCTCATGACACCATAACACCAAATGGTAGTAGTATTGATCCTCTGGTGATAAATCGATTTCATTACCTGCCCCCGCCCCAATCGCAGCAAAGGTCACTGCTCTGCCCCGCCCTACCTGATCCAATAACAGCGGCGCTTGATCACCGCGTATTAAGAGTAGAGAGAGTCTCTCATTTGACCAAAGCACATCATCTTCTGGCAGGTTGTTGATTTCTTCGATCAGCTTATCAACACCGCTCAAACTAGCAGAAAAAGGCGTATCTTCTGTAAAAGATTCCACTGAAGCCCCCCCTTCTTCCCTTTGCTTCTCAGCAGCAGCATAGCAGCGTGCACGAAGCTGGGAAATCTTACCCCCACTCCTATCAAGTCTTAGCACTTCAGTAGGCTCAAGCGTCCCCCCATAACTTAGCTTCACTTTTTCACCTATATTTTTAGGTATTTCACGCGCTAACATCATCGCACGGCGAGAAACATTCCCTGTAGGCACAGATAAAAAATCCTGACTATTCTGACCACTAATATGAACCACCACCACATGCGCCCCGGATGCCTTAGCTAACTTCAGAGCATGTTCACTCCAGGGTAAATCGCATACAACGCCAAGCTCATCAGACATAGCTGAAACCCGCCCAGCAGGAAACATACCTAACATACCACCAGACTTCAGAAACTTTATTGCCGCTTTCATCATGGCTACGTTACTTCCACGTTCCGCATCTTTTGAAAAAGGATCAACAGCAAAGGTAACCCCCCTAAGAGCTTCAATGGAGCGAAGAATTCGGTTTGCCATAATTTTCCAACCACCTTGATTGGGTCTGACTTGCTGCATGCAGCGCATCAAAGCCATTGCATCAATACACCCATAGGGATGATTAGCCACAACAACGACTGGGCCATCTATTTTTGTTAAGGCAACTAACAAATCACTCTCAATCACAACATCTGTCTCCAAATGCTCTAAGCAACCTTCGAGAAATCCACTAGCACCACTAGTCTGGTCACGCTTCATAATCTGAAGAATAGACTCATGAATATCATTGATTTTAGAAAACCCCAAGTATCGCTCCACAAGTGGCTGCACACTACGATATAACTTCCTCAAAAAAGGTGCCTTAATGAGCTCAGAGGTATCAATAACCCGCCATACTTTTTTCTGATTCATATCTATTGGTTATTCAATCTCAGTGCCACACAATGTTCCATCGCAAAGAGATCCTGATCAACCTCTTCACTAAGACGCGCTCCATATTGAATTTTTACTAGCCCTGCTCGATGATCCACGCTCACTTTTGTTAGGCTTACCGTTTGCGTGTGTTCCCGCGACATGCAAACTGATGATTCCACGTCGCCATCTAACTGATGCCGATGGTAGTCATCTAAAGAAAGCTCTCCTTCGACCACGAGCTGGTGAAATATTTCCTTCCGTCCCTCTTCCACTCTCTTGGAATCCCAAGATGAACTTGTCACAGGACACCGCACCTCCTGATCTACCGTTAGACTCTTACCATCCCAACACCAACAAGTACATTTACCCAGCCCAAACACCACTAGGCGAAACGGCGCATAATCAGCCTCTTTCACACAAGACCTCACATACTTATCAGCAGATTGCAGCTCTGAAACCCCTCCCAATACATCGCTTACTAATAGCCCTCTACTTCTGTAAATACCACCAGCAGCGTAGTCAAAGGGTGCTTGGTAATCATTTAATAAACAAACCACTACCCCATACTCATTCGCACCAATCCAGGTGCCACCGCCGGCAGGATCACGAGGAAATAGGCACTTCATCCCATCGACTTCTCTCAGTTCAGGCGACTCTGCCTGGGCTCTCTTACGCTGCTCATCTCTGCTGAAGTAAATGTCATGGACACACTGATCCTTAGAAAATTTCCATGACAAAGTACACATCGATTATAAAAACTGGTTATTTTTGCTGAAAAGCTACCGTCGCAGGTGCCACACCAAATACATTCTCCATCTGCAAGCCTCTCAGCTGACACATCACCTTAATCAAGGCAAAGTGATGCACCCCATGAATAGAAGCAAACATAGCCTCTCTCCCCACAGATGATGCCACCCTCGGTGAGTCCTCATCGTCATAACATACCTTACACACTACATCTACACTTTCCGTCATCTTGCCATGACCAAAAGCCTGCCACTCAAGGAGTAGACTACTTGTTTTCTCCTTCGCAGACTGCAGGCATGTTTCCACATCCACATCTCTAGAACGTGCGTCGTAATCCACACATCCATCTTGCATCCCCCGAATCAACACCTCCACATGATCGAGAATATGCCGATAATGCGCACCAATCGATGAGGAAAAATGCGGCACATTCACATGCACATAATCACCCTGATCTAACTCACCTAATAATAGCAAGCCTTGCTCTAGCATCTGGTTCACTGATCTCTCTACCATATTTATTATTTAGCAAATGAGAGCCAACTACCAAGATTCAATTCCCCAGTATGTGCACTTATTTCAGGCAAACAAAAAAATAACTACCGTCTTGAGAGCTCACCTTGTATGCTCCGGCATGCCTGCCAAGGAAAGAGCTGATGCCTTACTCGTCTCACGAGGTATGTGTGATTCGCGCGAGCAAGCCAAGCGCCTCATTCTCGCTGGCGAAGTCATGTCTGGCACCACAGTGATCGCGAAACCAAGCTCAAAAATAGATCCCGATGCGGAGATCACAGTCAAAGAACGCCCCAAGTTCGTGGGCAGAGGCGGCCTGAAAATTGAGGGTGCCCTAAACACCTTTCAGATCGACCCCACGGGCATGACATGTCTCGATGTAGGAGCCTCTACCGGCGGCTTTACCGATTGCCTGTTACAACAGGGTGCAGAACGCGTCCACGCCGTGGATGTAGGGACCAATCAGTTGGTCTGGAAACTGCGCAGTGACCCACGTGTGATAGTAAAAGAGAAATTTAACGCGCGCCATATGACACCCGATGATATCGGTGAAGCCATCGATCTTGCAGTCACTGACGTGTCTTTTATTTCCCTAACAAAAATATTACCCCCCATGTTTGCCACCCTCAAGAATGATGGCCAAATCATCTGCTTGATCAAACCTCAGTTCGAACTTGAGCGAGAGGATATCAGTAAGGGAGGCATCGTCAGGGACCCAGAACTACACCAACGTGCCGTGGATAAAATTCACCACTTTGTCACAGAAACCTTGGGGCACCAATGGATCAAGTGTATCGACTCTCCCATCAAAGGCACCGATGGGAACAAGGAGTTCCTTGCTTGGCTACGTCCATAATCTCAGACATCAAATCTGGCCAAGACGCTTAAGAAGCGCATCAAGGGGTAAGCCCACAACGTTGTTATAATCGCCACGGACTTCTTTCACAATCATCTCTCCGTGCTCCTGCACAGCATAAGATCCAGCTTTATCCATGACATTGACCTTACTCATGTAATCAGCGATAAGGATACCTGTTAGAACATTAAATTCTACTTCCGTAATGACATGGAAACACTCTCGATCAGCACCTTTAACTAAGCAAACTCCCGTGCAAACTTGGTGCTTGCGGCCTGACAACTGCAGGAGCATGTCACGCGCTTCTTGTTCTGTCTTAGGCTTACCCAGTGGTTTCTGGTCAATGTAAACAAGCGTATCAGCACCTATCACCGTAGCGTAAGGGTGATCTTGAGCTACAGCCACAGCCTTACGCCGTGCATTCTCCTCACAGAGCAAATGCAGCGGCATCTCTAAATCATGAATTTCCTCTGCCGAAGATGGGATAACGGAAAAATCCACCCCTGCCTGCGTAAGCATTTCACATCTCCGTGGCGAACCTGATGCCAAAATAATATCAGACATCATAGGCTAAGGCACACGAGGGAATTTGGAA
Source organism: uncultured Verrucomicrobiales bacterium (assembly GCA_937969495.1). GTDB lineage: Bacteria > Verrucomicrobiota > Verrucomicrobiia > Verrucomicrobiales > Akkermansiaceae > Oceaniferula. The sequence goes on from CALBVY010000061.1 coordinate 5,443, forward strand.
AAATCTGGCTGACGTTTTTCGACAAAAGCGTTCTTCCCCTCTTTCCCCTCTTCACTCATGTAATAAAGCATCGTGGCATTACCAGCTAGATCTAACAAACCCATCTGACCATCACAGTCCGCATTCAGGGCAGACTTAAGGCAGCGCAATGCTATCGGTGAATGCTGGAGCATTTCTCGGCACCACTGCACTGTTTCTTTTTCTAAATCAGCTAGAGGCACCACCGTATTTACCAGCCCCATTTCTAGAGCTTGCTGTGCATCATACTGCCGGCAGAGATACCAGATCTCCCGTGCCTTTTTCTGCCCAACAATACGTGCAAGGTAACTCGATCCTAAGCCACCATCAAATGAGCCCACCTTAGGGCCTGTTTGACCGAAGATAGCATTATCAGCCGCAATACTCAGATCACATACGACCTGTAGCACATGACCACCACCAATGGCATAGCCAGCCACCATAGCTACCACAGGCTTGGGTAAATTGCGGATCTTACGCTGCACATCGAGAATATTCAATCTCGGCACGCCATCACCACCAATGTAGCCGGCATGACCACGGACTTTTTGATCACCACCAGAACAAAATGCTTTTTCCCCCGCTCCAGTGAGAATAATGACACCTACTTCTGGATCTTCGTGGGCCAAATCAAGTGAAACTAAAAGTTCCTTCGTTGTCTCTGGACGAAATGCATTTCTTACCTCGGGCCGGTTAATCGTAATTTTAGCGATCTGTCCGTCCTCGGTCTTTTCATAGAGAATATCTTCAAATTCTTGTGTTGATTTCCACATAACCAATGTTTTAGTTTTTAGGTGTTAAGTTTCAAGTTGTTTCGAGAAAAGCCCTGACTAGCTGGGTAAATTCATCAGGCTTCTCCCATGGAACGCGATGACCACATTCTTTTAGAGTAATATGTTTACCATGAGGTAAATTAGGCACCGCCTGTTCAGCCAGCGAGGTAAACTTATGATCTTGCTCACCAGTGATCCAGAGCACTGGTGTGGTGATCTCTGAAAGTTGTGGGATAAGGTTTTCTTGCGCGCCTAGAGACCAATCGATAAAAGAACGCGCAATGGATGCACGGCGATCTTTTAACGTAAACCGGTCTGGCATTTCAACGCCCGCTAGCACCGTCTGATCCTGCCATTGGGCTAAAAAATCAGACCACTCCGCCTTTAACGCCAGCGCAGACCACGCAGCATCTTTCTCCCTGCGCTCCCGCCGTGCCGCCTCATCACTTAAGCCCGGATGTGCGGAAATGATAATAGCACCTTGCCAGATATTAGGCTCCGCGAGAAGGGCGTGCAGAGCTAGCCGCCCACCCATAGAGTAACCTAAAATAACCGGCGCAGGATCAACACGGGCAATCTCAGCAGCCAGAGTGACACCACATTTCTCCAATGGCATTGGGCAGCAGTCAAGGAATCGCCAGAGATCTATGCGGCGTATTTCCTCACTACTCGATCTAACTGAATCGGCAAATACCCGCCAATCCGCAGCACTCCCTACGGCACCATGCAGAGCCCAGATCACACTTTCAGTCTTATGGTTAGATAGACTTCAAGCAGGTCTGAATCGCATCGAAGTCAGGCAGATCCTTAGGATGGTCTTGCACCTCCGCATAACGCACCACGCCAGACTTATCGATCACAAAGGCAGAACGCTTTGCTACGCCGCCCATGATCAAATTTGCCTCTGGAAGGAAAGATTCATAAGCCACTCCGTAGGCCTTAGCCACCTCGTGTTCGTAGTCACTGAGCAGTGTGATACCGATCCCCTCTTTCTGCGCCCAGGCCTCTTGTGCAAATGGATTATCCCCAGAAATTCCAAGCACCTTGGCATCCAATGCATCATAGGTATTAATCCCTTTGGTGATATCACAGAACTCCTCCGTGCAGACACCGGTAAATGCCATGGGAACAAAAAGAAGCACGAGATTAGATGTGCCAATAAGATCGGAAAGGGTCACGGTCTCTGGACCATCGGCTGTCTTGGTAACGAGGGTAAAATCGGGGGCTTGGTCGCCTACTTGGATACTCATAATCTGATATTAGTTAGTTAAGTTATTGTCGAATGACTCTCACACTAAAGACTAGAATGATCCGATAGCAAGTATCAACCTACCTCATCCGCCGTCCTACTCACCTTCACGCTCAGCACGCATTTTCTGAAGCTGCTCCAAACTCAACAAGGGAGCCAACATACGACTAGCTATCCACCAGCCCACCACAGCTCCACCAAAGTGGCAGGCGTGACTTATTTGAAAAATCTCCCCAGCACCATATTCAATCATTTTTACCCCCATGGTCGAGAGCACGGGAATCCCCAAAGCAGGCATCATAAGCCAGAGTAGAAGCTCACAGAGAATTACCCCCAGCCCCAAATATCTGCCAGTGATAGGAGTAAATAACATTCTAGCATCCGGCGAGAGAGTGGTAAGGATAAGTAATAATGCGTAACAAGCACCCGAAATACCTACGAGTCGGTAATCTGGAAATCCATGCTGAAAAAGAACCATAGAGGTAATGAGATGCAGCACGCCTCCTGCGAGAACACCGCAGAAGACAATTTTAAACCAAGCTCGATATCCCAAAATATGAATCACCCTACCTCCGAGAAGCCACAGCATCAGCACATTCACAAACAAGTGCCCCCAATTCCCATGCAGCAAGGCATAACTAACAACCTGCCAGATCTTACCATCACAAACCCCAGACCATGAGAGCCCAAACTCAATAAATGGCTCAGGCATGGAGGCAGACCCACCCATACGCTCCACTACCCAGTGTATGCCTATTATACTCGCTACGAGCGCAGTGGCTATATCTAGCCCAGGTCGCTTAATTAATATTTTGGGAAAACAAAGAAACCGCTTTGGTTTCTCGTGAGAGATTTCAGGAGGAGGTATCATTCGGAATAACTGACGAGACAATGATAGCCCATATCCCTATGACACTCAATTATGAGCGCGATTTTTAGCCCACTTTGAAAGAAAAAGCCCACTATCTCGCTCTCGGCTCAGCCTTGACCCTTGAGCCTGCTCCAGGCGAGGTAACAAATGGCCCACCCTCTAGAGGCGCCGTACCAGTAAATGCCACATCTGGCATCTCACTTGATTTTCCAGCGAGCGGAAATTCCTTACGCAATGGATGAAACGGATAACCCTCCCACATAAGAATACGGCGCAAATCTGGATGGCCTGAAAAACGAATTCCCATCATGTCATAGACCTCGCGCTCATGCCAATCCGCCGTTGCCCACAGATCAGACACCGTGGGCACTTCCACATCTTCAGCAATGGCTAACTTCACCCTCAGATGCACGGAATCATCTACTGTAGCAAGCTCATACACCATCAGAAACCTCGGCTCTTCCCCCATATTATCAACACTAGAAGCATCGATCATAAAATTAAGCCCTAGATCTGCATGGCAAAATTCCATCACCTGACGGAAATCCTGCAAGCTCACGGTGACACTGTGTTCACCACGGAATTCCAGACTAGTAGCGCTACTGAATTTCTTCAGAACTTGTTCGGCTGCTTTTTGAGCGGTCATAAGGATGATGATATTAAAAATCGAAATATAATGCGAAATACTATGCGTCTGCTGTCTCCACTTTTTGAGTCTTAGTGGGCTGCTCAGTTTCCACCTTTTTCTGGAGTTTCATCAATCCTTCAATAAGAGCTTCAGGCCGTGGCGGACAACCAGAAATATAAACATCCACCGGAATCAACTGATCAATGCCCTGAAGTACCGCGTAACTACGATACATCCCACCGCTAGAAGCGCAGGCCCCCATCGCAATACACCACTTCGGCTCCGGCATCTGATCCCATACACGCTTCACAGCAAGTGCCATCTTATAAGTCACCGTCCCGGCCACGATCATAACATCACTCTGCCGAGGAGAAAACCGCATCACCTCAGCACCAAACCTTGAAATATCGAACCTTGAAGAGGCAGTAGCCATCAGCTCAATCGCACAGCAAGCCAGCCCCATAGGCATCGGCCACAGTGAGTTCTTGCGCATCCAGTTAACCGCCGCATCGACTTGGGTGAAAATAATATTACCCTCGATTTTAGAATCATAAGCGGCGTGAGTCAGTGCTGTTTTAGCACTTTCCGCAGTATCCTGCGGGCTGGTAGTATCTGTGGCGGTAACCATGGCAAAAATAAGAGAGATTCTCCCGTGCCCACCTTAGCGAGCAGAGCACCCTTCACAAGTCATTTCCCACGCATTTTCGTAATTCAAAAAAATACCCCTGCATCTTGCGCCTATTACACACAGACATGAGAGTGTTTTTTTTCATTTTTAGGCTTACCCCAGTGTCAAATGCTGTTTATAAGCATCCCACTACATCCCATGGATAAACTGCGCCTCTCTTACAGAAAACAACTCACTCACACTAGCTTAGCTTGTGTGATGGGAGTTTGTATTCCCCTTATCACACCACCACTAGCCGCTCAAGATTCTGCCGTGCAGCGGGAGCTCAACCGCCGCGCAGCCAATGCTGCTCGAGCATACGAACTCCTCAAAACTGGTGATACAGCTTACGAAAAAAAGGATTATGCCGCTGCGGTAAAGAATTACTCACAAGCTTTCACCTTAATGCCCAATGGCACTAAAACGGAAGAAATCCGCGTAATTGCGGCCGTGCGTTACGCCACTGCCGCCACCGAGCAAGCGCGAAAGCTAGCCAAAGGTGGAGATTATAATAACGCACGCAATCTTTTAGACACCGTACTAAAGCCTGAAATAGCACCTACCCATTTAGGAGCACTAAAGCTTAGAAAACAGATTGATGACCCCACTAGATACAATCATGCACTTACCCCACAGCATGTCCGTGATGTCTCCAAGGTAGGGAGAGACTTACGCGAGGCAGAAGGTTTTTTCAGTTTAGGACAATATGACAGGGCCGTCACCGTCTATCAATCTGTACTTCGCACTGATCCCTATAACAAAGCTGCACGCCGAGGTATCGAGAAAATCAACACGGTTAAATCTGACTACTACCGCTCAGCACGAGACCATCATCGCGCAGAACTACTCAGCCAGTTAGATAAGCAATGGGAGCTCACGCCTCCTAGCGTTAATCAGAACACCATCCCCATCCCACTAACGGAGCCTCAAGATTTCGCCCCCGATCTCCGCGATCGCCTTACCGGAATCAATCTCGATTTAGTAGACCTCGATAATGTCAGCCTCTCAGAAGCGCTTGATTTCATTCGTATTCAAAGCCGGCTCGCTGACATCCCTGAAGCCAACGGCGAACAAACAGGTATTAACATCGTACTGAATGCAGGAGCTAAATCTTCAGAAACTTACAAGCGTATCAGCTCCTCACGCGTAGCACTCAAAGTTAAGAATATTCCCATCTCGAAGCTTTTAGACTACGTAACTGATCAAACAAGCACTCGATGGCGTATCGATGGCTCAAGCATCCTCATCACACCTCTCAACAGCAACGACGGTATTCTCAGCTCACGCACATTCCGTGTACCTGCAAATTTCCTAAGCTCCGGAGCTACTACCCAGACCAATACTGATGAGAATATTTTTGACTCAGATTCCAGTGACCGAGACAGCGGTATCCTACCCGCCAAAATCTCAATGGTGGAGTTCTTGAAGCAAAATGGAGTCAGCTTCCCAGATGGGGCCATAGCCTCTTATTCCAGACCTAACAACAGCCTATTTATCCGCAACACCCCTGAAAATATTGATTTAGTGGATCAGCTTATTAGCTTAGCATCTAATGAAGAACCTGTGATGGTCAAAATTGAGACCACCATTATCCGGGTATCAGAAAAAAAGCTTAAGGAACTTGGCTTTGATTGGGCAATCACTCCATGGGGATTTAATAGCAACACGTTCTTAGGCGGAGGCACCACAGGAAACGGTTCAGATCTCGGCTTAACCTCGCCCTTTAATCCTATTACCTCTGGTAACCGCAGCGGCAGTGGTATCACCACGGAGAGCTCCATTGACACCTATTTGAATGCCTCACGAACCGGCACCGCAAGCACAAGCACCAGTAGAGCCCCAGGAATTCTCTCCCTCTCTTACGTTGGTAGCGGAGCCAGAGTTCAAATGTTAATGCGTGGACTGAATCAAACTACAGGAACTGACGTCATGGTAAATCCATCCACCATCGCAAGAAGTGGCCAACGCTCGAAAATAGAAGTCGTTCGTGAGTTCATATACCCTACTGAGTATGAACCACCAGAGATGCCTAACACGTTCGGAGGCACAACATTTATCGATTTAGTAACAGGCGAAACGGCAAATTCCACACCACCTACTGCAATAACCCCAGCGCACCCCACGGCGTTTGCCACCCGCAACGTGGGTGTGACACTAGAAGTTGAACCTACTGTTGGACCTGATAAAAATTATATCGAGCTCTCGCTTCGCCCAGAGCTCGTTGAATTTGAGGGTTTTATCAACTACGGCTCACCCATCAATGGCACATCAGGCACCACAGTAGAGGTTGACTTAGCCGCTCTTGGTACCGGCAACGCATTCACAATAATAGGCGGCAACTTTGGTGAAATCACCCCTAATAGAATCCTCATGCCTGTGTTCAAAACGATCCGTACCCCCAATTCCTCAGTAACTCTTCAAGATGGGCACAGCCTCGTAATCGGTGGCCTAATGACGAGCCGAAAAACAAAGGTGGAAGATAAAATCCCTCTTTTAGGAGATATACCCTACGCAGGTCGCCTCTTCCGCTCAGAGGGTGAGGAAACTTTCCAAGAAGCCATCATCATCTCCGTCACCGCAGAACTGGTCGACCCCTCAGGGAAACCATGGCGTAGCCGCTAAATTTCTTTATTACAGAAATTACCGCATTAGCTATCATCCCTAGCTAGACTTTCACTATCCGGTTATATGTCAACTGAACCTAACAAATATCGGCAACCTAGCGAAAGCTACTCAGTTGATGAAATGATGAATCGCCTCAAAAAGGAAGATCAAGAAAAGCGCTACCAGAATTCTACTAAAGACGGAGAACTTGTTACACGTGAAGACGGCACTCAAGTAATGAAAGTGCGCAAACGGAAGCGCCGCTCTAAGCAACCTGCCAAAAAAGAAGCCAAGCTCAGCCCCAAGGTAAAATGGGTTATTCTAGGTAGTATTTTAGGTCTCGGCGTCATAGTATTAGTAGGCTTTATCTTTATTATAGCGAAATACAATGGTGGCTCTTTTAAAAAAATTACAGAGACTCAAATCACAGATCTTACTAACGCAAAAAATAGTGAGCTTCAGAAATTACGTATCACTCCGGTATCCGCCAAAGCAGCAAAGTATAACATCGCTTGGGATACTCACTCCTTCCTAAAAAAAGCAGAATTTAATCATCTGCAAGCAGGAATCAAGGCCACCAGCTTTTTCACCAAGAGCTGGATCGGTGAAGAAATTGTCGCCACTACAGGCAATGTCTATTTTCAGAAACCTCTTTCAACAGCTGAAATTAGCTCAAACAACATCAGCTCTCCCTACGAATTTGGATCTTACCGTTGTGACAAACTCGATGTTTATTTTGGCGAAGAAAAAGATGCTCCAGCTATCATGGGTTTACAACTTTCACTCCGCCAAATGGTCAATAACAAATACCAATATGTATTTCAAAGCGGCACCATGAAAATAAAACACTGGCCACAGCTCAAGCTCTCTTCAGGGGTTATCACCCTAAATGCACAGAATACTGAAGTCGAAGCCCTTTTCGGAGCAGGCACCGGCCGCAGTGGAGAGCTTACGATCACTGGTAATATAAAGAAAGATATACAGGAAAAGATTGCTCTCAATATCAAGGCAAAGGATTACCCCATTCAAGAGCTGCTTGGAAAAGAACTCGGCCGGCTCATTCAAGGCACCACCCAGAGTGACATGGGTGCACTGTCCTACGATTATAAAAAGCACTCCGCCTCTGGTCTCAGCTTCATCCTGCCGTTTAATTCCACAGATATTCGCCTCATTGATTTACCTTTTCTAAAAAACCTTAAAAACCTCACAGGGAACACCAGCTATGTTCACCCCATATTTAGCACTTGCCGGGGTAATATCATGCGCACCTCAGAGGGTGTAAGCCTCAATAACATAAACTGGATCAGCTACAAAATGCTCACCATCACAGGCGATATCCAAGTAGCTGCCGATAAAAGGCTCAGTGGCACACTGACTATAGGCATCCCATCATCCGCTTTTGCGGCCGAAGTCCCTAAACCTTTTATCGGCCCCAAAGATGGCCTTTACCACGCCACGATCACACTCAGTGGCTCTATCCATAATCCACACGATAATCTAGGTGAACTGATTGCCCTGCACTCAAAAAGAGACACCTCCACACCATTACCCAAAGCTGGCCAGCCTGTGCCACTAACTCCAAAAGAAAAAATGGAAAGAGACTTTGACGAGCTGAGCCGCTGACCCCAGCCACCCATGAAGTTTATATTAGTCATTTTTTACCTAACATTGTCTCTTAGCTCATTTCTAAAGGCTGAGGTATCAAGTGATTTAGAAGCCACCAAATCGGCAGTAAATTACTTGAAAATGCTGACATCTGATAAATATGACCTCACAGAAAACACAGCACTCTCTCGTCACTGCGAACTCAGCCGACGCAAAGAAATCAGAACTCAACTAGAATTCTACCGCAAAACCAACCTCGCTACAGGGGATGTCTACACTCTAGAAGAGGTGCAGACAAAAGGGCCTCTCTCCGCCCTGCTCCTACGTGCAGAGAATCCAGCATCCCCACTCAGTATTCGTATTCACGCTTTAGCCATGATCAAACGTAACGATCAATGGCTCCCTGCTCCATTACCCGGCTCCTTTTCTAACACAGGCTACGGCTATGATATTCAACTAGAAAAAATAGCCCAAACACTAGAGCGGTGGATGGCTAGAGAAAAAATAAACCGCGAGATCGGCGCTCGCAAAAAAGCAGCCCAAACAATACTCACAAAAATTTCTCATAGCGAAAAAACGCTCGAGCTCTCAAAAAAAACTCCTGAACAAGCCACCCTGCAGCTGATTGAAGCACTCCGCTCTCAAGATACCATCCAAGCCCTCGCTTTAATGGGCACAGCATCTGAGGCTACAACTATTCCTTTAGAAACATCCATCGATTATATCACGAGAGGGCTCGCGATCACAGATATAGACAACGAATGGAGCTTTGTAACTAACCAATCCGTCATCACGCAACTTATGCAGGTGGACCAAAGGAAAAAGGAAGTAGTAGTCGGCTTCTGGAATCCACTTAACTCGAAGCCTGAAAAAGTTCTCTATTTTCCTTTTTCCCAATCAGAGAGCAAAACTTTCATCAAGCTCCCTAAGCTATTAAAAATAGCCTTGTTGTCCAAACATGACCCCTGGCAACAGCGCTGGCGCCACCAACGTGGAAATGAAGCCGCCCTGAGTAAAAAAATCCCCGCAGAGATTTTCAAACATAACCAAGCCATTTTACATCAAGACAAACAAAAACTCCTTGCTGACATCATCCAATTTCATAAAAGGCAAAATTTCACTCAATTTGTTAGTCTCCTACCTCGGACTGGAGAATTCTTTGGTAAGGAAATCAATCAGCACAAATGCCTACTTGAGGTAAGCCAACTATGGAAAGACCTCTCCAAGATCAAAACTGATTCTATCCAGCCGTTTGATATAATCAAGGATGACCATATCGCTCTCCTACCCATACAGGTAAAAAAAATCAGCCTCTCCAAAAACTCTAGCATCATCAAAATTTGGATGACTCAGCTAAATGACGTCTGGCACCTTGTACCCGAAAAAATCCTCACAGAGTCCGAAGGCCCAGCCACACAAAGTAAGATGCAAGCATTGGTGAAAAAGATGAAATCCGCTCAGCAAGAACAGCAAGACAAAGAAGCACGGCAATTCATTGAAAGAGTCACCATCCTGACACCACCTATTAAACTCGATCGCTCTTCTGAGGAAGATGCCCAAAAAACACTCACCCAATTTCTAACATTTTTACACACAGGCGATACAGCCTCATTACTGAAACAGTGCGCCATACTTAAAGGCACCAGTGCCCAACAAACCCTTAAAATCCTTAGTTACGCTATCCGTGGAGCAGCTGATCAAATCAATGCGCATCGTAAAATCCTAGGTACACAACAAGTTGGTAAATGGACGGGTATTTCATTACGGACACATTCCAAGTCATCAAAAGTAGCCGATTACCCGCTCTATCTCATCGTTAACACCTCCAAGGGTAATAAATTATTATTAGACGCAGACCTCCGTCACCCCGTTAATCGAGGACGAGCACTTCTTAATACCCAGACTTGGAAACAGCTAGCAGACACACTTGCAGAGACGGATTTAACTTCAGTCAAAGCACTCTATGAAAATCATCTCAAATTAAGCAGTGAAGATATTTTAAAAAATAACCAGGATGAGGCCAAATAACACTCACCTATCGAGCCTCTTCACTGAACTTCTCGCGCTATACTCTTGCCATGTTACCCTTCGAAACTGCCCACCAGCTTGAAACATCAGTCTGCACCATCATCCGTGGACAGGAAAAAGTAATTCGTAATATATTAGCATGTATGGCTGCTGGCGGCCACGTCTTACTGGAGGATAATCCAGGTACTGGAAAAACAACTCTTGCCAAGGCAATAGCAGGATCCGTCAAACAAGCTGCGTTCAGCCGCATTCAATTTACCCCTGATTTACTACCTTCAGATATTTTAGGAGTCTCTATCTTAAATCAGAAAACCTCTGAATTTAAGTTCCACCCTGGTCCAGTGTTTACCGATATTCTATTAGCCGATGAAATTAATAGAGCATCACCAAGAACTCAGAGCGCATTGCTAGAATCGATGGCTGAGAAACAGGCCACCATTGAGGGCACGTGCTATGATCTCAACGGTTTGTTTTTTGTGATCGCCACCCAGAACCCCGTAGAATTCCGTGGTACCTATCCCCTCCCTGAAGCACAGATGGATCGCTTTGCCATGCAGTGCTCACTAGGCTACGTAACCGCCAAAGAAGAAGCTGAAATACTAGCCACCCAAAACGAGGGACATCCGCTAGATCACCTTCATGCCGTTGTCACTCTTGATGATATACTCGAACTTCAGTCAGCAGTTTCCAAAGTCCGCATCAGCGATGAACTACGCCACTACATCGTGGCTCTCACCAATGCCACCCGAGGGCTGGAAAATGTGCGGCTCTCCGCAAGCCCACGTGCATCTCTAGCACTGATGAAAATCTCACAAGCTCTATCTTTATTTGAAGGGCGAGACTTTGTCACACCGGAAACCATTCAGGACATTGCCCCTGATGTCATTGCCCACCGTCTGGTCATGTCTCCAGAGGCTAAGTTCAGCGGCATGAACGGAAGAGCTACCATCAAGGACATCCTTGAAAAAACCCCAGCCCCCGTGTAAAGTTACACCTAACATGGCGGACAGACGATCACACGGTTTTTTCCGACACCAGATTTACCGGATCTATCATCGGAGCTCCGCTCTCGCCAACTTCCTTACTCATCGAGTGCGTCCTGCTGGCATTCTGCTCATTTTACTGATTCCCGCGGCATGGATTCTTATGCCCCAACAAGTAGCTGGGCCTATTTTCCAACTACGAGGTAGTATCTTCGCAGTTCTCGGTATCAGCTTCATCTGGGTATTTTTCCGCAAGGCTAGTGTCAAAATCCAGCGGGAACTCCCACGTTTAGCTACCGCAGGTGAGCCAGTGAGCTACCGCGTAGCAGTGCAGAACACGGGGGGCAAAAGCCTCAATGGAGTTAGAATGTTAGAAATACCACCTGATAACAGGCCCAGCTATGAAAGCTTCGTTCACTCCAAAGAGCCCGGAGAAGAGAAACGTAATATCTTTGATAGAACGCTAGGTTACTATCGCTGGGAATGGCTACAGCGAGGACTCACCCTCTTTAGGAATGAAAGCTCCCCACCGCTACCTTTACTCAAAGCCAAGGACACAACTTCTATTCAGCTTTCTCTAACTCCAAATAAAAGAGGAGTGATCAGACTAGACGACATGAGAGTATGTCTCCCTGACCCCCTAGGTATATTCCAGCGCTGCCGCCGCACTGCACCCCAGAGAGACAAACTAGTAGTGCTACCACACCGCTATCGTCTACCAGTATATCATATTCCTGGAAATGCACGCTTTCAGCTAGGAGGTGAGTCAGCATCAAGTACCGCTGGCCAATCTGGTGACTTTACTAGTGTGCGTGATTATCGTGCTGGAGACCCACTCCGCCACATTCATTGGAAAAGTTGGGCACGCACTGGTAAGGCTATTGTCAAAGAGTATGAAGATGTGTTTTTCCCACGCTACGGACTCGTTTTAGACACCTTTGCCCCAGCGCATGAGGCTGAGATGTTTGAACAAGCAGTTTCAGTAGCAGCTTCCTTTGCGGCCAGTGTTGACACTCGTGAGACTTTACTGGATCTGATGTTTATCCGTGATAAAGCCCATATCTTTAGCGCCGGCAGGGGTGAAGAACGCATTGATAGCATGTTAGAAATTCTCGCTGGAGTAAACTGCGAGCCCAATAATGATTTCCCCGCTCTTGAAAAACTCGTCCTAAGCTACCGTGACGAGCTCACTGCCTGCATCTGTATTTTTACCGGCTGGTGTGCACAGCGAAGAGATATGATAGCTCATCTTCAGCGTGCCGGCATGCAGATCAAAGTATTCTCTATCTGCCACGATCTAGACGCAGCGAAGAAAGCGAATCAGGAATTCCCATCTCCCTTGCCAGTGCTATGGCTCCGCCAAAACCATATTGAAAAAGATCTTCATCAGAACATTTTCTAACCATGTCTCTCCACGCACCACCACGTCTACTCACTGGCCTTACCCTACTATTCTGGGGTGGCCTAACTGGTAATGCGTTACTCGGACTAATGGCTGCCATCTTAGTGGAAGCCAAATCATGGACTACACTCCGTTGGGACTTCACGAAGACATCATACATCAAAGCCTGGCATTTCTCCGTGTTAGCCGCAGCACTACTGTCCATCTTCGCGTGGTTAAACGGAATGAAGCCGGGGGAACTTCACACCCTTTTCATCTGGGCACCACTTACTCTTTTACCCCTAGAGCTAGCTCAACGTTATGGCAAAGCTACCAGCATCCCCTTAAATACATTTTCCTTTTTTGCCAGACGTAAGATGAAACATGATCTTAAACAGGGTTATCATATTCGATCAAGGATGATCAATATTGGTTATCCTTATCTCGCTATCACCCTTCTAGCAACTTCCGTAGCTAGTAAAGACGAACTGCTGCACTTCATAAGTCTAGGCCTCATTCTAGGGGTATGTCTTTTTTTTAACGCTAGAAAAAATGGCATTCGCCCAATTGCATGGATCGTTGCTTTCATCCTCCTTATCGCCTTTTCCTATGCTGGCCACTGGGCCATCTTCAAAGCTTATCAATATTATCAAAAAGGACTGTCCGCTCAACAAAATGGCCGCTACACCTCCGCCAACGAATCAAGAACTAGCATTGGCCGTCTGGGCAAACTCAAACTAAGCTCAAAGATCTTCTGGAGAGCGCAGATAAAGGATGAAATAACCTCACTCCCACTCGTCCGAACTGCTACCTACCACCATTACGCACGTGGGGTGTGGAAATACCTTCCTGATAAAATAGATCCTGAGGGCTTAAGAGATCAAGACGGCTACCTTTCAGAAACTCGGCTTAAAGGTAACAATATGGCCAATAATATTCGTTATTTCACAACGCACAGTAATACTGCTGAGCCGAATATCTCTGGAGAGCCAGATGTAAAAATCATTGGGGAAGTAGACTCCAGTGTCTACGCAAACCCCATCCCAATGCCTCACTTTACCTCCGGAATAGGAAACCTTGGCAGTGAAAATAGCGAGGCTTCACTGGACTGTAACACCCTAGGAACAATCCGTATCACAAACCCCGACCACCATATCATTTCTTATTCCGTATGGAGGGGTAACCGCTCTACCACTGAGGTAGATGCACCAGCCAAAAATGATTTGAGAGTTCCCATGCAGGAAAGCCCAGCCATCAAACGTATCTGCGCACAGCTTGGGCTAAAAAAAGGCATGACTGCTCAGCAAGTTCTCATCCGCCTTAAGAGCTTCTTTTCCACCGAGTTCACTTACACTACGCATCTCACAACACCCAAACTAGATCAAGCAAACCGCTGGACTGCGATTGGTTTATTCTTAGAAAAAACACGGGCTGGACATTGCGAATATTTTGCCACGGCTACGACACTTATACTGAGAGAGTGTGGGATTCCAGCACGCTACTGCGTCGGTTTCGCAGTGAACGAATATGATACCAACCGCAATGAGTGGGTGATACGAGGCAAACACGCTCATGCTTGGTGCCGAGTCTGGAATAAAGGTCAATGGGAAGACGCCGACCTCACACCCCCATCTTGGCTTGCTATGGAACAAATCAACACTGCATCATGGCAGCTCAAACTCTCTGACTGGTGGCAGCTTCTCCGTGAGGATTTCCTCATCTGGAGAACTCGTGATGAAAACAAGATGATGGTAAGCATCGCTGTTATTACAATAGTAGGAATCCTACTACTCTGGCTTATATGGCGTCTCTGGAAATCACGTCAGCATGGCAGTAACCGAGGTGAAACCACATCTTATCTTCGCCCAGAAAACATTCACTTAACACCGTTAAATAAATTAGAACCCGCTATTTCGCGGAAAATAGGTCCCCGCCCAAACGGCCAGCCTCTTGGTAGATGGGTGATGAAGTTAGAAAAAATAGACCCTAACCTTAGTCATCTCCTACACCCTCTTACACAAGCACACTCCAGACTGCGCTTTGACCCAGAGATCAATCAAGCCAGACTGGAACAAGAAGTCTCTCAGTTAACCCTAAAACTCAAAAAAAGACTTAAGCAACTCCCACGCGCTAACAAAATGACTTAATCCATAGGAAAAGGATCTGCACTGTGACGAAAATCTATTTCCTCCTGAGAATATATGGGACCTTCAAAGCTTATCGCCTCTTTCACGGCCCCTGGCCTTATCAACGTCATCCCCAAAGCAGTGGCAGAAGTCATCACTGCCACGGCAATAGCCAACCACGGCTTCCCAGAACTTGCACCACCTAACAAACGATTAACCCTTAACTGTAATGGTGCATGGTCTGCCATAGCCACTAGACCTTGAGGACGCTGCTCCTGGATACAGGCTTCCACCACATCACATAGCGCATTGATATAACTTTGCCTATTCGCTCCAGATGAAATGACAAGTGCATCACAAGCATACTCACACTGACTAAGTGATTGAGCACGTAGCCACCAAACTAGAGGATTATACCAATGTAAAATACAAGCCAACTCCGCGGCGCTGCGCACCCAAAGGTCACGCCTTTGGATATGACCTAGCTCATGTAACATCGCCATTTTCTGCGTTTCTCTATCCCACTCTAAAAAGGTAACTGGGAGAATGATGATAGGTTTCCAAGCACCTGTCACCACTGGAGAAGCTAACCCATTTTTCATTTTCAATACTGGTGATTGTTTCATGCTCAACATCACTTTACACTCACCCAGAAGATCATGGCATTGTGCAAGATCAGTATCACCAAGCCATCGCTGTAGATTCCACCGATGAAGCAAAAACCGAACACCTAACACAAGGAAACCTATTATCCAAAAAGGAACTACCCAGCTTGCCACAATCCAAAAAGAAGATTCAGTAGCTACAGCTTGGCTAGCTGGTAAAATATTTACCTGCACCTTAGGCAGCATAGAAAATAACGGCAAAAATAACAACAGACCTAGACACAAGGCGGTAAGCCATGGCCTTCCACATGGATCTTTTCTCCTCATCATCCATACACAGGGTGCGGCAATGAGAGAAATCAGCAGACCGGTAAGAAAAAGTAACATCAAAAATAAAGGGTTCTGTAACTACATCATCAAACCTAACTTTTTTCAGCCACAGCATTCCGGATCTTCTCAATCTCTTTTTTTCCTAACTGCATATCCTTGGGATCCAGCAACGCGGCAACCATCTTTTCAGGCCGCCCCTCAAAGAAGGTGCTCAATAAATTAGACATCGCAGAGCGGCGCGCACGCTTCTCCGTAATAGCTGGCTTATAAATGTAACGCCGAGATTCTTTACTATGCGTCACCATACCTTTCCCTTCCAAAGTCGCCATCAGTGCTCTTACCGCTGAATAAGAAGGTGGATCAGGAAGGCTATCTAACACATCCTTAGCAGAAGCCTGACCAAGGCGATAAAGAATATCCATGATTTGGCGTTCACGTCTAGACATATGACCTTTTTCTAATCGATTCATAATTTCATTCTTAGCTATGCTAAAAATACCGCAATTAAAAAATGCTGTTATTTTAGCATAAAGAGATTGACACACCGTCTTAATTGCTGCTTTTCTAGCATCATCATGAAATTAAATTATCGCGCAATTCTTATCTTCACCGCCCTACTCTTACCGCTATGGATGCTTTCATCCTGCGCACCTCATGAATCAGGAAATCCAGCTTCCAGTTCGGCAACCACAGCTCCAGCGGCTTTCCAGAGTGGGGATACCGCCATAAACAGAACCATGTCCGGGTTCACTCCCAAGCCAGACAAAAGGCCTGGCCTAGGAACTGGTTGGGGTAATCAAGTCTCATCCAATGTAGGCTACACCAGCTTCACGCGTGCCAGCTCAAAGCCTGCAGGCGTTTCCTCCATTTATTATAATGATAAAGAAGGTGTCGACGCCATGGCTGGCAGTTGGAAATACAGCGGTAATGGTATGCAAAAAGCCGCAGGAGGGCTCATCGAATGGGGGGTAAAGGGTGGCTGGGGCATGCTCAAAAACTACCACTCAGGCAGCAGACGCTACGTAGTAGGCCGCAAAGGTAGTAACTATTCATTACTTGTTAAAAACCTTAGTCACTCCGCACTCGAGGTGGTTTTAAGTGTGGATGGTCTTGATGTTATGAATGGCCGACCAGCCTCATTCAAAAAACGCGGCTACATCATTCAACCGGGGAAAACTTTGAAGGTAAAAGGCTTTCGTACCAGTGAATCGGCAGTTGCAGCATTTAAGTTCTCCAGCGTATCTGGATCCTACTCCAGTCTACGCCACGGGAAGACACGTAATGTAGGAGTCATCGGCATGGCTGTGTTTACCCAGCGCGGTGTCGATCCTTGGAAATGGTCTCGCCCCACTGTGGAGAAACGTCACGCAGCCAGCCCATTCGCCGAGGCACCTTTTGCAAGAGCACGCTAGTTTATCGATCAGCTGTCTTGCACCAGCCCCATCGTTTTCGCTTGAGCCATAGGTATAGCCTTTGCTTCACAGACCTGCCTCCAACCGGGGAAATTCCACTTATTGGGAAATCCCCGGCATTGCTCGGGCTTGACCGAATTAATCAAGCAAACATCTCCATCTAACATGATACACTCATGATTATCTTTTTCAATCAATGATAGACCGCTACGGTTAGTCCGAAGCCGAGTAAACTGGTCAATAAACGCCTGCGTTTCCATTTTCATAAACGCAGCGATATTCTTAATCTCGTTATCCTCTAGCCTCACATCACCTGGCCACTTACAACAGGCCGTGCAGCGATCACATTGATACCAAGTATCTTGATCCATCTCCATAACGTATTAAAATCAAGGGATACGCAGCCTTTTCCCCGTGCTTATCACCGTTCCTCCCAGACCGTTGGCTTGTTGAATCATACTTACCGAGACATTATACAAGCGTGAAAGGCTATAAAGCGTATCCCCACGGCTTACGGTGTGATAGCGGACTAATGGCTTAGAGGTGGCAATAGGCCTACTAACAACTTTTCGAGGAGCATACGTTACCGCAGGGGGCACGGCGGCTACTTGAGTAGGAGGTGAGACGATGGTGGGAGCGCCACTTGTAATTGATTTATAATGCTTATTGACCTTAGCAAGAAACCACTGCCACTTAGCTCCGGGACGGCCGTTATCTAGCAGGTAATGCGGGCAATTTTTATGCGGCTTACTCAGTCCTTTACGCTTCCAGTGATAGTGGGGCACCACCTTGCGCAGCGGGATTTTATGCTGATACATCAGCCATGCGGTAAGTTTTGCTGTTCGTTCAATAGTGGCAGAGCGGCTATTCCCACGGTGTTCACACATTTCGATAGCTAGGGAAGTGTTATTACCCGGGCCATCGAAGTCCGCGTGTTCACCTTGTTCGTTCGTTGGCAAATGCTGCACAACAACACTTTGATCAACGGTAAAATGCCATGTTAAATAGCCAATGCGGTTTCCCCCTTTACGCTTGTAGGCACGAAGTTTCCCTGCATTGAGCGCCTTGGCATGACGCCAAGCATCTGCACCACTGGAAAAATTCTGAGTGCTATGAATAGTGATATATTTTGGATCAAGTCGGCGTTTATACTTTCTCGCATGACGGCCATTGGGGATGTAAGATTTTTTAACATTTGCTTCGCGATATAAACTAGCAGGGCTCTTAATGGGTGTAGAAGCTACAAATCCGTTACCTGTTGACGCCGTAGCACCATAATCAGAACGCGCACTAGAGCGGTCAATGTGCTGGGAAGGCGTGGATGAAGAGCACGCCGTTAATGCCCACACGCCAATAAAAATGAAAGAGATTGGCAACCTTGCCACCCACCTCATTATGCCAAGATCATTCACATTACCCATGCGATTAGCTATACCGCACATCATCACCGAGATAAAGTGACGATTTTAAAAAAACTGCTTACCTTTTCCAGATTCCTGACTCTTGTTCAATTCCATGACTTGATTCGCAGCACAAGAAACGATACATGAAGAGCAGGTGTCTCATCAGACTCCAAGTAAATTGCCTTCTGATTCTGTAGATTCTCTCCCTGGCATCAAGGAGGCTCTAGCTGCTCCATCGTTCAAGAAACGGCTGGAGGCATTTGTACGTGGGGATAAGCCAACAGTATTTTCACCTGTTGATTCTGCTGCATTCTCGATGATTATCGCACTGTGTGCCGTTGCATTAGGAAAAATCCATCCCAGAGCACGTATCTGGCTCACTCATACAAACCCACGAGTGCGTGACCGTATAGGATCAGAGCTCGGCCTCTGGAATATCCGCCCTCTGTTACTCCCAGACTTACCAGACTCCATTGATGAGCAGCTAAGCATCCCACCAGAGGTTATTGCTGAGCGGATGGAAGTGTTAAATATCCTCAGCTCAGCTCCTGAGGGAAAGAAATCACAGGTGCTTATTCTCTCACCTGACGCGCTTAATTCCGCAGCACCATCCCCCAGCAATCTCCGCGATTCTAATCAAACAATTAACACTGGTGACAACATTGATCCTGATCAATTAGAAAAAGAACTACTCACCAGTGGCTACCAGCGCGTGGCACAAATTCATGGCCACGGACAAGTAGCTCGGCGCGGCGGGATCATGGATCTATTTTCATGGCATGCCTCTACTCCAGTAAGATTAGATTTCTTTGATACAGAAGTCGATTCACTCCGGGAATTCGACATTGATACCCAGGTCTCTGTGCGCAAGGTAAAGCAGATTGAAATCACCCTCGCTGAACCTGAGCAAAAATCATTTGTTAGTGAATACCTCCATACTGAAGATCGCTGGCTCTGCGCTGATGATGAAACACACACCAACAGCCACGGCCACCTCCACCAAGGAGGCACAGGTGAGGCACTCTGCCTAGGCACCCCTCTGGGTACATTTGATGCAGGAGACTTTATCCTGAATGAAACCAGACGACACCGCTTTTTCCAGCAGATCGCAGAGTGGAAACAAGCACAGTGGCACATCTACCTCACCTTCACTAACAAAGGTGAGCGTAAGCGTTTTGAAGAACTTGTGGATGGAAACTTCCTCACCTCTGGAGCTATCACTCCACTTGTTGGAGATCTCGTGCAAGGCTTTACTATACCAGAGGCAAAGCTCGCATTTCTTTCTTCCGCAGAGCTATTTGGCCGCTACCAAACACCCCAAACAAGAAGACGCGCCACTAAGGTAGATCACCAACGACGAGCCAGAGCACAAACCGCACTAGAGGATATCGCAAAGGGAGATCTCGTCGTCCACACCGAGTATGGAGTAGGCCGATTCCAAGCAATTGAGACCAGCGACGATGGTCATGAAGAAATCCATATTCGCTATCGAGATGGCGCCATCCTCAGTGTTCCACTCGATCACTCTCATCTACTCTCTAAGTATGTAGGCGTTGGCGGTAAAGATCCAGAGCTCAACAGACTCGGCACCGCAGCATGGACAAAGGCGAAGAGCTCTGCGGAAAAGTCCATCCTCGATTACGCAGCAAAACTTTTACAAATGCAAGCTGAGCGCCATACTCAGCCTGGCTACTGCCACCCACCGGATACACGATGGATGTGGGAGTTTGAAAATTCATTTCATCACACCATCACCCCCGGACAGAGTGATGCCATCGAAGACGTCAAAGCTGACATGGAATCACCCAAACCCATGGACAGACTGATCTGTGGTGATGTTGGCTTTGGAAAAACCGAAGTCGCTATACGTGCCGCATTTAAAGCCGTAACAGGTGGTAAACAAGCAGCATTACTAGTGCCTACCACGGTTCTTGCAGAGCAGCACTGGCGCACCTTCCGCGAGCGCATGAGTGACTACCCCATCCGGATAGAGCTGCTCAACCGTTTCCGTAAAGCCAGCGAGGCAAAGGAAACCGTCAAGGGACTGGCTGATGGTAGCGTGGATATCGTCATCGGCACACATCGCCTCATTTCTAAGGATATCACTTTTAAAAATCTCGGTATCGCCATCGTAGATGAGGAGCAACGCTTCGGGGTCAAACATAAGGAACGCTTCAAGGAAATGTTCCACGATATCGATGTCCTAACACTCTCTGCCACACCCATTCCCCGCACGCTCTATCTCTCACTTATGGGCGCGCGTGATATGTCCACCATTGATACCCCACTACCCGGAAAGGTGCCTATTAATACCTCTATCCACGGTTATGATGAACGGGTGATCCGTGAAGCCATTCGCCGCGAACTCAAACGAGGCGGTCAGGTTTTTTTCCTTCATAATCGAGTTCAGAGTATCGATATCATGCAGTCTAAACTACAAAAACTCGTTCCAGAAGCATCCATCGTAGTCGGACACGGGCAGATGGAAAAAGACGAGCTAGAGGTTGTGATGCGCACTTTTGTCCAAGGAAAAGCAGACATTCTGTTAGCCACCACCATCATCGAAAGCGGCATCGATATCCCCAATGCCAACACCATCATCATTGATCGAGCCGATCGCTTCGGCCTTGCAGACCTCTATCAACTCCGCGGCCGTGTTGGTAGAGCCGGAGGACAGGCCTACGCTATTTTACTTCTACCATCAGACCTCATCCACGGTGATGCACGGAAGAGAATTAACGCAATCCAGCAATACACTGCTCTCGGCTCAGGATTCAAGATCGCCATGCGTGACCTGGAGATCCGCGGTGCAGGTAATCTACTTGGCACAAAGCAGTCCGGACACATTGCCGCAGTCGGCTTTGATCTCTATTGCCAACTTCTTAGACAATCAATTGACCGACTCCGTGACGGAAAAGTCACACAGCGTGTAGACGTTACCTTCAGGGCCGATTTCATCTGTTTTAATGAAGCTGAATACGCGCATACACCAGTGGGCGAAAACAAAAACGAACCCATCGGCAATTTACCCGCTTACCTACCCGCAAGCTACATGCCCGAGGCAAGACTCAGAATTTCCGCTTATAAAGAGCTCGCAGAACTCACCCATCACGCTGAACTAAAAAAACTGAAAAACCGCTGGATAGACCGATTCGGAAGGCCTCCAGCGTCTGTGAAACATCTCCTGACAGCCACCGCCATCAAACTTGCCGCCGCCGCTGCCGGAATAAGCACGGTAGAAATCCGCGAACAACGCCTGATGCTCACACGCAATGGGGAGTATATTTTTCTCACCGGAAAGCGCTTCCCTAGGCTCACTTCCATAGACCCCGAAGCCAAATTTACGGAAACTCTGCAAATGCTCAAATCAATCTGATCTTCATAAAATGATGAATTTTCAACGTCATCATTTGATGAATCCTTGCAAGAGACTATAATATCATCCACATTCCGCGCGCATAGCGCGAGCTCCAACTCAACCTGCTTAAAATCATGAAATTCCTCCACTGCACTCTCACCATTATCTGTGCTCTGTTCTCACTATCAAGTCTTGCTCACGCGCGACAAGTTACTGGGATAGCCGCGAAAGTAAACGGTTCTGTCATCACTACCAATGAGGTAAACTATCACCTCACCCCCTTCCGTCAGCGGCTCGATGCAGCAATGCCGCGCAAAGGTGCTACTTACAATAAATTACTCAGTAAAGCTCGGGCAGAGCTCCTCGATAGTCTCATAGAACGCGAACTCATCCTGTCTGAGTTCAAAACTAAAATGCAAGCAACTATCCCCTCTCACGCTATTGATTCAGACATCGATAGACAGGTCCGCACACTTTATAATAACAGCCGATCCGAGTTTAACAAATCCCTTCGTGAGGCAGGACTAACACCACAGCAACACCGTAAAGAAACCGAAAAGAAAATCATCGTTAGCGTCATGGGACGCCGTCAATCCGAGAATACAGTCCCTCCACTCCCTGACGAGGTAAACGCAGAATATCACAAACATAAACTCGAAATGCGTGATACAACGGGTGATAAAATTGACTACCATAAGATCTACATTTTAAAGAATGACCCTAACAATATAATAGCTACTCCGCAGACCCAGCTTGAACTGGCTGAAGACATTTACAAACAGCTCAAAAATGGCGCTGACTTCGAAACACTCGCTAAAAAACACTCGGCTGACTCCTATGCCGAAGACGGAGGCAAGGTAGTCGCACAAAAACGCACCGATCTCTCACCAGCATTTGCCAGTATTTTTATGGAAATACCCACTGGCGAACTACAGAAACCTCTCGAAGATAGTCGCGGCTTCACCATCGTTCGTGTTGATAAAAAGCATTACGGCCCAGTCCCACCCCTCAGTAAAGTCCGTAAGGTCATTGAGTCTCGCGTGCGTGCACGTAAAAATAAAGCAAAACACGATCGCTGGATCAAGCGTCTACGCGCCAATGCCATGATCGAAAAAAAGATCTAATCAGGTGATTTGATCATCTACGTCCACATCCCTTTTTGCCATAGGATCTGCCCCTACTGCTCCTTTTACAAGCATACCCCCGGCGATACTGATATCCGGGCATTTCTGCAGACAGTCCTCACTGAGGCTAAAACAGCAGCACGCTCTAGTGCTCTAACCGAAGATATCAGCACACTCTATCTCGGAGGAGGCACACCCTCCATGCTATCACCAAGCCACCTCCGTGAGCTTTTCAATGGTTTACATGATGTTCTACCCTTAGCAAAGACTCACATCACCATGGAGGCTAACCCAGCCACCTTCGGTCATCAAAAAGCGACACTTTTCAAAGAACTCGGGGTAAACCGCGCATCGCTCGGTATCCAGTCTTTTAATTCCCACGTGCTAAAAACACTAGGCCGCGAACACAGTGCTGAGCAAGCTGCTGAATCTGTTCACACACTCCGTAACGCAGGTATGGATGAAATCAATATCGATCTCATGTTTTCCATCCCTGGCCAAAGTGAGCAAGACTGGCAACATAGCCTCAATACTGCCGTCTCGCTAAAACCCGATCACATCTCAGCCTACAACCTAACCTACGAAGAGGATACCGAGTTTATCAAACGCCTTACCAACGGTGACTACCAAGAGAATGAGGATACTAATGCGCAGCAGTTTCAACAAGCACACCACACGCTAAGCCATGCTGGATTCCACCATTACGAGACCAGTAACTACGCACAACCAGGTATGGAATCACGCCACAATCAAAGCTACTGGCTGGGGCATGATTATCTTGGCCTCGGCCCGTCCGCCGTCTCCACCATCAATGGCACCCGATGGAAAAACCTCCCCGACACCGCCGGATACATTCAAGCGATCAATAGCCTCGGTCACGCAAAACGAGAGGCAGAAACCATCGATGCAGAAGCCTTCCGTATAGAGCGCATCGCTCTACTTCTCCGCACCACATCTGGACTACCAAAAACATACTTCAAAGATTCCTCTCAGAAATTTATTGAAAACCTGTTAGCTGAAGGTCTAGCAAAAATAGAAAATGGCAGACTCACCCTGATTAATCAGGGTATTATGCTAGTCGATAGCATTGCCGAGCAGCTTGTTTAGACTACGGGGCATAATTCAGTACCTGATTCACCTTCATAAATACCCAGAGCAAATCTACTGAGCAGGTGATGCAGCAGGCTTTTTCAAATAACTAGGAAACTCTTGATTCAAGGTATCCAAGTATGACTGAGCCTCTTTTAAATCTCCCTTTTTCTTAAGTGCTTCGTGTGCTTTGAAGAGTGCATCCGGACGCAGCTCCTTATCATCGGCAAACTCAACCACCACCACATAGAATCCAGCAGCAGTAGCATAGTCCTTTCTGTTATACGCAATATCTCCAAGAACCAAGCGTAACTCTGCATTTACCCTCCCCTTAGGGCGTAGCTGAAGGCCAGCCTCAGCAGAAATTTTTGCTTTCGTTAGATCTTCCAAACCTAAATATGCCTTCGCCTGATCAAGAAATGCTTCAGCTTTCCAGAACGGCTCTTCAGCAACATCAAGGAAATGCTTGAGCGCCACGAGTGCCTCTTTGTATTTGCCCGTTTCCACACGCGCACCGCCTAACATTTTCCAATAACTTTTAGGTGTCTGCCGAGGTTCAATAACTGTAACCCCCAAGCTCAGGTAACGTTCGGCAGCTGCTATTTCACCGGCATTAAAACACTGGAGACCTAACCAACGGTAGATAGGACTCTGAATTTTTTCACCTTTACCCAGAGCCTTGATTCCATCAACAGCCAATTGCAAACGCGCTCTATCTTTCATCGAGTAACTACAATACACAATGAGCATGCCTGCTTTAAACCCATATGTCTTCTTGTCTAACTTAATGGCAATTTCTAGCGCCTCAATTGATTTTTGATAATCCTTCATCTGATACCTACCCCATCCAATCCAGTAATGAGCATTAGCCACAGTCCTTTGAGACAAATTAGGGAAGTTAGATAACATAGCCTGATAACGGCGAATCATCCCCTTGTAGTCTTTATCCTCTTTTTTGATACGCGCACTGCTCTGCCATGCAAGGGACGCGAGCTTATTTTGCGGAAAACGCTGAATTAAGAGATCAAAGTCCTTCAATGCAGAGACTCGATCTCCCAGTGCCATATAAGATTTCCCACGACGAGCAATCACGTTCGACACCCGCTCATCCTCACCGTAACCATTGATAAAATCGGTAAAGCTTCTCACCGCCCCGTTATGATCACCAGATTCAGAAAGACACCATCCACGTTTGTAGAGGAGATTCGGAATGTTCTTTTTTCCTACAAGTGTGGAGTTCACTTTATTATAGGCATCTGCCGCAAGACGTGATTTCCCACTATCAAATAAAGTCTCTGCCTTCATCAGCAGTGCTTTATGAATACGTGGATGCTTAGGGTGGTGCTTCTGATAAACCTCCAGGAATCCATCTACCTGCTGTGGGATATTTACCCCCTCAATATTAAAAAAACTTAACAGCCGATAATAACCTGCTGTGAATGCCTCTTCAGAAAGAGGAATCTGCCGCTCAGCGAGGCCAAAATACTTAATTGCCGAATGGTAAGACTTCAACTGCAAAGCACTTTTCCCTGCGATGGTATACTTGATTGCCTCGGTGGATGGCTTTCCCTCATACTTCCCACGCTGAAGAGTATCAAGAACACCTTGGTAATTCCCCGCGGCAAACATCGTATTCATCAACGCAGCCTGAGACAGCGCCTTAAATTTCAGATCGCCTGATAGTAACACCGTCTTAAAATACCCCTCCGCCAACTCATTATCTTTTTCCTGTAAAGCAATCAAACCAGAGTGGTATGTCGCTTCAATTCTCAGTTTTTCAGACACAGCAGGCAGGAGTAATGCTTGAAACTTCTCTTTTGCCTTGGTGATATTTTTTTTATCCAAATAAAGATGCCCAAGACGTAGCCTAGCATTTTCACGGTATATAGGGATAGCATCATTGGCTGACTCCACCGCATTATAAGCACGGATAGCAGCATTGCTATCACCTGCTAAGCTATAGCATAACGCCTCTTGATAACGGCCTCGGTAACGCTCCGTCGGAGTATCTGAATGACGCGCAACACGGCTAAAATGAACTGCAGCCTGCGCATATTTTTTATTATGAAAAGCATCATACGCAAGTCTGTTAGCTGAGAGCGCAACGTAGCGTCCTTTTCTATAACGATTAATCACCCTCATCAGCACCCGCTTAGCATCATTAATCGCCCCAGACTGATAATAGCATTCGCCCAAGTAATAGCTAGCAGCCGGAGTATTAGCATGATTGGGAAAACGCTGAATATAAGCCTCTAACCGTGGAGCAAGTTTTCGGTATGCCATAACACGCATGTTGTGATCGCGCGTACTATTCGCCTGACGGTAGAGATGTTTACAGAACTCAAACTGATCTCTCGCTGGATCAGCCACCAGAGGCTCGTTCTGACCAGATACATTCAGAGTAATCAGCAGCAGAGTAATAATAATAGCAGGAATTCGCATAATAAAATGGGTAAAAATAATATCGCCTCGGAGTTAACGCGATTTCACAGGACCACCGGGTAAGAGGGTAACTTTGGCAGTAGAGGTCACATTCTTCATACCAGTAGACTTAAGGATCTTCATGGCATTCGCAATCACTCGCTGCGGAGCACGGGCGTCTGCTTCCAATATCACTTTCTGCTGAGCATCTGCCTTCACCATCGTTTTCAGTTTCGTAACGAGCTCTGCCTCACTAATTCTCTGCCCTTTCAAAATAAAAACCCCGTTAATATCCATGATAATTGTAAGCGGAGTGGATCTTTTCACGGTTAATTTAGGCACAATAAGCTCGGGTATATCCTCTGCTGGCACTGGTGCTAGTTGCTCTCTCCCACCTTGCGCTACCTGCGCATCTACCGCACTAAATCCCAACAAAGAAAAACCAGCAACTATCATCAAACAAAGCTTAAATGGCATTGTAAGAAAAACAAGCAAGCCAACTAACAGTAAAAAAAAGGAAGTTATCATATCAAATATTAGATATTATTAACGCGCATATATTAATCTCTCATTAGTTACGCTTCCGCTGCACCTGAGTAGCAAAGGAGATGTTAGGTATGCCGGCTTTTTGGCAGACATCAATGACTTCAACAATTTTCTGATATTCCACCTTTCCGTCCCCCCGAATACGAATCGCTTGATTCTTATGAACCGCAGCAATACGAGTCAACTTCGCAAAAAGCTGATCTTGAGTCATCACCGAGTTATCAACAACCACCTCACCGGTTTCTCGGACATTCACGATAATTTCACCCACCGTCTGGCGCGCATCAGCTCCCTCTTCGGCCACTGGGACAGAAACATTGAGCTCACGTTCGCTCTGCGAAAACTGCATGGTGGCTATAAAAAAAATCAAAAGTAAAAAAACCACATCAATCATTGGAGCCAATGGAAAAACTGCCGATTCAGGTTCTTTAGTTTCAAATTTCATGAGAATTGAAGGTTTGTGCTCAAAAGATTAGATACCATGCATATCAGGCCGATCATTGGTAGCCCGAGAACGCTGCACGGGTATCATATGATCACCTATAATATCACCATCATCGTCTACGCGATCATCATTTGCATCCGTATATGAAGGATGCTGCCCTTGATAGACAGGCTGTGGAGCATTCCCACCACGCCGATTATACTGCGCTGCTAAAAGTGCCATCAGATGCGTAGCCGCTGCTTCTAACTCCGCGATATATTTCTGTACCCGACCACGAAAAACTGAGTAGAAAATCACAGCCGTAATCCCTATCACCAAACCTGATGCTGTCGTCACCAACGCTTGATACACACCCTCCGCAAGCTTATTAGCATGCACCCCCTCGTAGTTACCACTGGCAATCTCCATAAAGGCACTAATCATCCCAATCACTGTTCCGAGTAGACCCGCCATCGGAGCAATCGTGCCCACATCTGAAAGATAGCTGATACGCTGAGTCAGAATACCCGTCTGACGAGAACCTTCTGCCTGCGCAACCTCACGCACCTCCTTAAACGTAGCCGAGGTATTTTTCGTCATAAAATCCAACGTCTTCTCCGTAATCCTAGCAATACTCTGATTTTGGCGATTACAGTGTGCCACCAGACCTAAGTAATCACGCTTTCGGATCAAAGCCTCAGCAGCATTCATAAACTTATCACTCACCACAGAGCCACGGCGAATAGTCAGGAAATAGAGCATAATCAACACTAAGCAGATGACCGAAAGCACCGCCAGTGGATACATCATAAAGCCCCCCATTTCCAAGATCTCCAGTATATCCTTATTTTCTTCAGCGTCAGAAGAATCAGCAGCCCAAAGGGCGGGTGCACTCAATAACAAGAACGCAAGGCCAAACAATGCGCCCAATCTCTTAGGGATTAAAATTGATGAATTCATAGAAAAGTTCGTAATTACTGTAGCTTGGATCTACTAAGGCGCAAGCGTAGGAAATACTATCTGCCTAACCTCAAAACCGAACTAAAAACTAAGCATTTCCTAAGAATCACCTACCTTCAGTAATCTATTTGCGGATCCCCCTACATTTCCTACTCCCTTTAGCTAGCCTAATGAAGCTGGTAATACATCATATTTCTTCCCCCACTTCTGATCATTCCAAAGCCTCTTTCCGTAGTTCCCGCATCGAGTAGAGCCTACTTTTCTTGTTCTCCCAGCCCACTCCTCTGAGGCTCCTCGCTCCGTCCTTGCGTTTTGCCCCAAATCGCTCACGCGCTCCTTGAAACACCTTTTCCACAAACTCCTTACTCCCAAAGGTCATCCCGTCACTGAAATAACGCACACGACAGCGTATCATTTCTCCCATTGTTAGCTTCCCGCCACGGCTTAATACCTTTTCCACCTCCTTACGATGGAACCCTTTCCTAACACGACGTGGTTTTCTACTCTCTGGCAGT